>NZ_WOEY01000013.1 GCF_013177695.1 Paraburkholderia solitsugae
GCCGCTCGTGGCGCTGTCGTTGTACGAGCAGGCTGCCGAGGCCGCCTCGGAAAACGGCCTCAACCACGGCAACGCGCTGGCTCACGAACTCGCGTCGGGATGCTCCGAGGCGAACGGGCTGCTCAGTGCGGCACGCCATCACAGCCGTCGCGCGATCGACAGTTACACGCGTTGGGGCGCGCTGGCCAAAGTCAGGCAGCTCGAACGTGCCCAGCGTCCTGCCCAGCTTTCGCTCGAACGGCTCGTGACATCGCGGCCTTCGGTCGAAATCCCCGATGCGCAGCAGCAGTTCGACCTCGTGTCCGCATTGAAGTCGTCGCAGGCGCTGTCCGAGGAAATCGTGCTGGACAAGCTCATCCACACACTCGTCACGCTCGCCATCGTTCACGCCGGTGCGCAAAGCGGGATGCTGATCCTGTTGAAGGCTAATGTGCCGGTCGTCGAGGCGATTGGGCGGGACGAGCCAGGTGGCGTTCAGGTGACGCTGGGTGAAGACAAGGTGACGCGTGAGGCTGTGCCGGCTTCGGTGTTGTACACGGCATTGCGCACCCGCAAGCCGGTCGTGGTGGAAGACGCGCAAGGCGATCCGCGGTTCTCATTCGACGTTTCCTTTTCGAACCGTTCCGTTCGTTCCGTGTGCTGTTTGCCGCTGGTCAAACAGGGTAACGTCGTTGGCGTGCTCTATCTGGAGAATAATCTGACCGCGGGCGTGTTCACGGCGAGCCGCACATCGGTGCTGGAAATGCTGGCGTCGCAAGCCGCTATTTCACTTGAAACAGCCCGTCTGTACGCCGAACTCGTGGAGGAAAACAAGCGGCGCCAGGAAACGGAAATGGCGTTGCGCATGAGTGAGGAGGCGCTCGCTCTTGGGCAACGGATCAGTCGTTCGGGAAGCTATATCTGGAACACGTTGACGGGCGAGCGCTACTGGTCGAAAGAGCTTTATAACGTGTTCGGCCTGCCGATCGAGGCGGGGAGTCCGAGTACCCAGGCGGTCCTCGAACGGATTCATCCGGAAGACGTTGGCCTCTACCAGGAGGCTGTCACACGGGCCGCGCACAACCGCACGCCGTTCCGGCAGAAGTATCGGATCGTGACGCCGGACGGCGCGGTCAAATATCTCGAGGTGCTTGGCGAGCCGTCGGGTGTCAGCAACTTTGTTGGCGTCGTCACGGATTTCACGGATCGGCACACGACCGAACTGGCGTTGCAGAACGCCAAGATCGAACTGGCGAAAGCGTCGCGGGCGACCACGATGGGCGAGCTGGCTGCTTCCATCGCGCACGAAATCAATCAACCGCTGGCGTCGATCGTGTCGAATGCGAGCGCGGGGGTACGCTGGCTCAACCGTCCCGTGCCGGACATTCCGGAAGCGCTAGGAGGCTTGCGCGATATCGTGAAAGACGGCAAACGGGCCGGCGACATCATCAGGGCGCTGCAGTCTCTGGCGAAGGAAGCGAAGCCGAGCTTCGTTCCCACCTCGGTCGACGGAGTGGTTCGTGAAGTGTTCGATCTCGCGGCCGCTGAAGTCGAGCAGCGAAGTCTTGCCGTGCGACTCGATCTGGCGGCTGGCCGCTCCGTGATGGCCGACCGGGTGCAATTGCAGCAGGTTCTGTTCAACCTCGTCATGAACGCCGCGGATGCAATGAGCCATCTCGACGCGAAGCAGCGCTTGTTGAGCGTCACATCCCGCGTCGACGCTCGGGGATCGGTGGTCGTGTCCGTGCAGGACAATGGAAGCGGGATCAGCGAGGAGATCGGGTCGCGTATTTTCGACGCCTTCTTTACGACAAAGAAAACCGGCATGGGCATGGGACTTGCCATCTGCAAATCCATCATTGAAGCGCACGGCGGGACGCTGAGCGCCGTTCCCGGCTACCCCCGCGGGACGATCTTTGCCTTCACGCTGCCGACTGCCGCCTAGCAGGAAGATAGCGCGCATGTCGCGCGGCGATGTCGTCCTGCTCGCCTTCCGCCTGGAGCTTTGCCATCGCATACGCACGGGTCGATTCGGACAGGCGATACTTCGCCACTGGACCCTCGAATTCAACGCCGACAAGCGATTTTGCGACCAGCTCGCCAATGCTGCCGATCGCGTTCGCCACCGTGTACGCCTCGTCGCACACGACCGCGCACATCGCCTCGAACGTAAAGGCGTCGCCGAATACCGCGAGACGCCGGAACAGCGACCGGGCGTTCTGATCGAGTATCGCGAAGCTCCAGTCGAACGTCGCGCGCAAGGTCTGATGGCGCGGCAGCGCGGTCCTGTAACCGCCCGCCAGAATCGCCATGCGATCGTCCAGCCGGCGATGCACGCCTTCCACGCCGAGCGCGACGACGCGAGCCGCCGCGAGCTCGATCGCCAGCGGAATGCCGTCAAGCCGCCGGCAAATCTCGCCGACGAGCTGGAGTTCTGTGCTGTCGCTGGCCACTTTTCCTTGCAATGAATTGGCGTGTCGCAGAAACAGATTCACCGCCGAACACCGCAGGATGTCCGCATCGGTGGAGTGAGGCGGCGGCACATCCAGCGGTTCAACCCGAAACACCGTCTCGGGCATGATGCGCAGCGGCTCTCTGCTCGTGACGAGCACGCGGAGCGCATCGTTGCCGGCAACCAGTGCTTCGACGATGTGCGCCATGATGCCGATCACATGCTCCGCGTTATCGAGTACAAGCAGCCTGCACTGCCGGGCGAGAGCCGCCACCACCTGCTCGACATCGACTTGCGGATCGTGCACGGACAGCCCGCAGCGCTCGACGATGGCGCGGAGTACGGCCTCCTCGGTGGTCAACTGGGCCAGTTCGACAAAACAGACGGGCTCCTCAAAGTCCGCCGAGCTATGGTGTGCTGCTTCGACAGCGACGCTCGTTTTGCCAATGCCGCCGGCGCCCACCAGCGTCAACACATGTGTCTGTTCCAGCAGCGCGCGGATTTGCCTGACCGCCAGGTCGCGCCCCAGCAGGCCGGATTTAGGCGGCGGCAGACGGCGAGCACGCAACGCCTGCGAGCCGGATGCCCGTACGCCGGATGCCCGTACGCCGGCTTCGTCGGACAGGACGTTTTTCCGGCGCTGGCGAAGCTGATACCCGCGCCCGGGCACGGTGAGAATCAGATCCCGGTCCTGACCGAGTACTTTGCGCAGTGCGGACAGATGGACCTGAATGTTGTTTTCTTCGACGATGGTGTCCGGCCAGACGATAGTCATCAACTCGTCTTTCGTGACGAGACGACCATCAGCGGAAGCCACGGCGGCAAGGATGTCGAAAGCGCGGGACCCGAGCGGAACGGTTTCGCCGTTCCGCTGCAGCGTGCGCATCTCGAGATCGATCTGAAAGCGGCCTAATTCGATCATGACTTTTTCAGGTTCAGGAGCAGTGAGCGAGTCACGGAAAAGATCTTGAGTGCCGGCGGCGCGGGGGAGGCAGTCGCGGGCGCCGGAGCTTGGCACGCTCGAAAGTACCGCGCCATGACTTAGGTGTCTTGTATGTTAGTGCGATGCTTTGTAGGAAAGTCTATGGGCGCAGCCGGGGTGACGCTTGCCCGGTCTAGCTACCTTCTGATCAAGCCGCGACGAGCCGATGGCTGGTTCAGATTCCGCTCTGTCTGCGCCACGTGCCCGGCGGTGTGCCGACCAGTTGCGAGAAGGTTCGCGTGAAGTGGCTTTGATCGGAGAAACCGCATGCGATGGCAATGTCCGACAGGGACGAGTCGGAATGCCTGAGCAACTCGCGCGCGCGATCGATGCGCTGCTCCAGCAGCCATTGATGCGGTGTGCGATGCGTGGTTTCACGAAACGCACGGATGAAGTAGCTGCGCGACAGGTTGCAGGCGCTCGCGATCTCACCCAGCGAAACGTTGCCCTGCGTCTTCGCGAGCAGCATGTCTTTGGCGCGCGCTTCGTGCAGACTCGAGAGCCGCGAGCTTTTCCTGTTCGATTGCGCCGGCGCATTGCCGTACTGGTCGATCAGATGCGTCCCGATCGTAACGCCCAGTTGCTCGACAAAGAGTGGGCTTGCTTCGCTCTGGCTATCCAGTGTCAGCGCCAATACTTGCGCGAGGTGGCCGAAGATCGGGTCTTTGCGGCCCGCCGGCGACGAGAACCCCTCGATGGCCGCGCCGTTTCGCTCATAGCAGGCGTTGGCGATAAAAGCGCGCGACAGCTCGACCAGCACGAAATCGAAAACGCCATGCACGTCGGCCCGGTAGTCTTCTTCAAAATTACGTATGTAGACCGAATCTTTTTCGAAGTCGTGCGAGGTAGACCGGTTCCCTGAAAAAATCCGCCTGCGATGGCCCGCTGCCAGCGAAACGCCAATCAGGAAGCCGCGATCCGAAGCCGGGGTTGCAACTTCACTGGTCTTCTCGTGGCGCCTGCATTTGCGATAAAACGTGAATTCACCCGTGTTGAGTTCCAGGTCCTTGTGCAACTGACTCGAAAGGCAACCCAGCGAGTCCTTCTGCCGCGCTACCGTGGCGGTGGCCGTTTCCGCACCGTTAAACATGATCCGTCACCTCCGTTCGTCGCGCTACAGTCGCGCCAGTTTGCTTTACCAAAAGCTGGAGAGGGCGATAATCAGCATTGCTGCGCGATTATCCCGGAAATGTTGGCGTCATTCATTAATTTTCGTTCAGGTTCGGCGGTTCGGCGGTTCGGCGATCAGATGATCCATTCCCTTCAACTTGCTTTCGATGGCGGCGGGGATCAGGATTGAAGCTCTGCTTGGGGTTGCTCGAATGAGTTTTCAGATGAATCGACGGCCGCCAGATTCTCAATCCGCAGATCGAGTTTTTCCTTTAACGACACGGTCAGGAATTCAACGAACGTCTTTATCTTCGCGTCGACGAATCGACGGGACGGATACATGACGAAAACGTTGGTTGTTTGAAGCGGGTACTCGGGAAATAGCTGAACGAGTTTTCCCTCTTTAATATCGTCCACGACTGAATAAGTGGGTACTGCGCCGACCCCGGCGCCTGCGAGCAGCGCGACTCTGAGCGCCTGCATGTTGTTGACCACGAATTGCCCGGCTAGCTCCGCGCCGGCTGTGGCATGCCCTGCGATCTCAGCCAGCCATCCGGAGGGCGGATCGAAGCTCGAACTGGTGTGCATGAGCGTGTGGTGAGGCAGGTCGTTCACCGTGGCAATGGGATGCCGTGCGAGATAGTCCGGAGCCGCGACCAGCGTGCGCTCGCAGCGTCTTATGAGCTTGCTCACATTGCGAGAGTCCGGCAGCGCCGAGGCCGACACGATCGACACATCGAACTCGTCCTCGACCAGATTCGCCATGCGTGGCAGCAGTTTCAGATCGACGGAGACAGCCGGGAAGGCCTGCCGGTATTCGACGATGGTGGACGTCAACTGCGTCAGACCAATGTCGGGCACGGCGTGAACTCTCAATCTGCCGCGCGGCAGCGTGTGGGCGTCGCTGGCCTCGGCTTCCGCGTCCTCGAGGTCGGCCAGGATCTTCTTGCAGCGGTGGTAGTACCGCTCGCCGCACTCGGTAAGCGAGACGTGGCGAGTCGTTCGTTGCAGCAACCGTGTATGAAGATGCGCCTCGAGCGACCCCACCGCGCGAGAAATATTGCCGGCACTGCATTCCATATGTTTGGCAACCACGCTGAAGTTGCCAGTCTCCGCGACCCGCGAAAATACGCGCATGCTGAAAAGCCTGTCCATAGCCACTGACTCCTTGACGCCTGGATCCGGTTGAACTGGGCAACACGTCTTGCCTGATGTGAAGACAATACGATCAGCAACGAGATCGCGCCATCCCTACATACGGGTGCTGCACTCATCAATCCATTCACGCCGCTCATCCGCGCGTATAGGGTGGAGCAGGGGTTGGGAGGATGTCTACGGAAGCGCCGGACCGCCGGACCGCCGGACCGCCGGGCCCGGCGAGCGCCCTCCATGGCAGTGGAGGGCGATTCGCGTCAGATCTTCAGCAGTTGTGCTGCATTGCCGCCAAGAATCAGATTCTTTTGCTCCGGCGGCAATTCGAGACGATCCAGGAACCTGACCGGCTGCTCATAACCCATATCGAAGCAATAGTCGCTGCCGAGTACCAGTCTGTCGATGCCGATGTTCTGAATCAGAAAGTCCAGCACCGGTCCGGAATGCGAGACCGTGTCATAGCTGAAACGGCGCAGATAGCTGCTCGGCTTTTGCGCCAGCCGCCGTGTTTCCGGACGGACCGTCCAGCCCGCGTCGATGCGTCCCATCAGGATCGGCAACGCGCCACCGGCGTGCGGCAGGGTAATGCGCAACTTCGGATGGCGGTCCATCACACCGCCGAGTATCAGGTGCGAACCGGCGATCGCGGTGTCGAACGGATTGCCCAGCAGGTTGCTCAGATAGAAGTCGCGCAGCCGCGAGCCGCCGACTGTCTGCTGCGGATGCAGAAACACCGGCAGATCCAGTTGCTCGATGCGGGTAAAGACCGGTTCGAACAAGGGATCGTCGAGATCCCGGTTGTTGATGTTGGTCCCTATGTAGACCCCGCGGACACCCGGCAACTCGGACGCGCGTTCGAGCTCGTCGATCGCGTCGTGCGGGTTGAGCATCGGCAGGGTCGCCAACACCACGAAGCGAGTCGGATGCTGCAGGTGCACGCCGGATGCCGCCGTGTTCCACGTTGCCGCAAGCTTGGCATTGAAGGCGCGGTCGGCCCAGTAGGCCATCGGCACGCTCAAAGACAGCGCCTGCATGTCGACCCCGGACGCGTCCATGTCCGCGAGCCGCTCGTCGATCTTGATGAACTTGAGCGGCAGCGGTCCCAGTCCGCCGGCCGGTGTCAGGAAGCTGAAGCTGCTGGCGTCGCGGGTGAACTTGCCGTCGAACTTCTGTCCCTCGCCGCCTACCAGCTCGCAGTAGCTCTCCGGGTAGTAGTGAGCGTGAATGTCGATCGATCTGACGGTGCCCGCTGCGCCTGCGGTCACCACGCTGCCGGCGGCGGGCCCGGTGGCCGTGGCTGACGCCGGCAGTGCCGATGCGAGGCCGCCGGCAAGCGCGGCCATCGTCCCGAGCAGCTTGCGGCGTTTCGGTGAAACACAACACATACAATCCATGAACCGGTCTCCTTGGTTTGCTTTTAGGGTTATCCGTGCTTCACCATGCCGAGCTCGCAGTCGACGAGCTGGTTGCCGTACAGCGCACGTTCGCGCGCGCCACGTGGCGAGGTGTCGGTGATCGAGAAGAGGAACACACCGGCGAAGGCAACGATCATCGAGAAGAGCGCCGGGTATTCGTACGGGTAGATCGCATGTGCGTGTCCAAGCACCTGCACCCAGACTGTCGGGCTAAGAATCGTCAGGGTCACCGCCGTGATCAACCCGAGCGAGCCGCCGAGCACCGCGCCTCGCGTAGTCAGGCCGCGCCAGTAAATCGAAAGAAGCAACACCGGAAAGTTCGAGCTGGCCGCAATCGAGAAAGTCAGGCTGACGATGAACGCGATGTTCTGCTTCTCGAAGGCAATGCCCAGCAGAATCGCGAGCACGCCGAGCACAAGCGTGGTGATCCGCGACACGTGCAGTTCTTCGCGGTCCGTGGCTGCGCCGCGGCGAATCACATTCGCGTACAGATCATGCGAGACGGCCGAGGAACCGGCGAGCGTCAGACCCGCGACGACGGCGAGAATCGTCGAGAAGGCGACCGCGCAGATGAAGCCGAGAAACACGTTGCCGCCTACTGCATGCGCGAGATGGATGGCCACCATATTCACGCCGCCGATCACCGCGCCGGAGGCCGTGTGATATTGCGGATCGGTCGCGACCAGCGCAATCGTGCCGAAGCCGATGATGATGATCAGCGCGTAGCCGATGCCGACAATGCCCGTCGCGTACAGAATGCTTTTTCTGGCGGCCTTCGCGTCGCCGACCGTGAAAAAGCGCATCAGGATATGCGGCAATCCGGCCGTGCCGAAGATCAACGCCAGGCCGAGCGAGACGGCGGAAACCGGGTCCGACACGAGGCCGCCCGGCCGCATGATCGCGGCATGCTTCGGATGGGCGAGGATCGCCTGTGCGAAGAGGGCATTCAGACTGAAGCCGAAGTGGCTGAGTACCATGAACGCCATGAAGGCGGCGCCCGCCAGCAGCAAGGCTGCCTTGATGATCTGAATCCATGTCGTGGCGAGCATGCCGCCGAAAAACACGTACACGACCATCAGTACGCCGACCATGACGACCGCGATCGTATAGTTGAAACCGAACAGCAATTCGACGAGCTTGCCGGCGCCGACCATCTGGGAGACGAGATAGAGCAGTACGATGACGATCGAGCTCGAGGCGGCGAAGGCGCGGATCGGCCGCTGTTGCAGTCGATAGGACACCACGTCGGCCAGCGTATAGCGCCCGAGATTGCGCAGCGGCTCGGCAATCAGAAAGAGAATGATGGGCCAGCTGGCGAGAAAGCCGATCGAATAGATCAGACCGTCATAGCCGCTCGTGAAAACCAGCGCGGAAATGCCGAGCAGTGAAGCGGCGGACATATAGTCGCCGGCGATCGCCCAGCCGTTCTGGAGGGCCGTGATCTTGCCGCCGGCCGCATAGTGGTCGGAAACGCTATGGTTCTTTTTTGCCGCCCAGCGGGTGATGAATAGCGTCGAGGCGACGAAAAGCAGGAACATGCCGATCGCGATCGGATTGTGCGAGCGCGCCGGCGCTGCGGTTTCGGCGGCGACGGCGGGCAGGGCGGCGAGGGCACCGATCAGTGCCGCGCTCAACAACCGGCCATGCCATAGAGGATTGCGTTTCATTTCCGTGCTCCTTGTCGGATTTCATTCACGGCGCGGTCCTGGGTGGTATTGGCGCGCGCGACATACACCGCGACCAGCACGAACGTAAAGACGAACATGCCGAAGCCGATCGGAATCCCCCACGTTGCCGGATAGCCGTCGACGATTGGCCGACCGAGCAGCATCGGTGCGAACGCAAGCGTGAGAATGAAGGCAAAGTAAACAGCCAGCATCAGGGTCGTGAGCGTCCACGAGAAGGTGCGTCGCGCTCGCACGAGTGCGCGAAAACGCGGATCGTCGAGTAGCGGATTTGCGGGGGGCGGCGGGTCGCTGACGACGGGCTGCGCGCTCATCGGATAGGTTGGGGCGCCATGTTCCACTTTGTCTCCTTTCGAAACGACTTCTTATCGGTGCTGCCGCAGTTGATCGAACCCGCCGCAAGCACAACGAACATTTAAAAGCGTGCAGGTACCGCGGTCTCGCGCATCACCGCATCGGGCGTGCGATAGCGCTCGGCCATTTCGCGGTCGACCTCGTTTTTCAATTGCGCCTGCATGTAAGCGCCGAGATGGCGTGCGTGCTGGACGATGGCCGCGCCGACTTGCGTGCGCACGCGGCTGTACTCCGCAAGTGCTTCCTGAACGTCTGCATGGCGCTTCAACGCGCTGACGAGCGCCATCGCGTCGCTCGCAGCCTTGGTGACGCCCATGCCGCAGTGCGGCCGCGCGACGAACGCCGCGTCACCCAGCAAGGCCACCCGGCCGAACGCCATGTGCGGCACTTCGAGGTCGAAGATGGGTTGAAAGAGTGGTTGCGTCGATTTGGTCACCACCTCGCCGAATTGCGGCGCGAGCAGCGTGAGCGCCGCGTCTTCCATGTCGGCGAGCACTTCGCGGCGAATCAGCGTTGGCGGAATGCCGCCCACCCAGCGCTTGCCGGATTCATCGGTCAACAGGTTCGGCAACTGGACGTCTTCGCTCGTCGCGCGATACCAGACGAAGTTGTAGCGGCGTTCACCCGGGGTCGTGCTGTTGCCCTGGCCGGCAACCGGATAGCCGAGAATCTGTTCGCGCGGTGGCAGGCAGAAGGCAAACTTGTCGAACAGCGCCTCGCGCGTTGCTCGCGACAGCGACGTTTCGTCGACCAGGCCGCGCCATGCGACATAGCCGGCATACTGAAGCTTCACGTCGGGCAGGAACCGCTCGCGAATCGCCGACTTGAAACCGTCCGCCGCAATGACAAGGTCCGCGCGCAATACCGTGCCGTCACTGAGCGACACGCTTGCCTGATCGGCTCCGTCTTCCACGGATACAACCGTGCCGCCGGCATGGTAGTGGACATCGGGGAGCGCGGCGCGCAGCACGTGATACATCTTGCCCCACGCGGTCAGGGTCTGCGGCAGTTCGCGCTCGGACAGCACCGCGCCGCTCTGCGCGAAGGTCACGCGCGACTGCACTTTGACGCCGATCGAGTCGTCGATTGCAATCCCGGCTGCAGTCATGGCGTCGAATAACTCGGGATGGGTGACGATGCCGGCGCCGCGGCCGGCCAGTTCTTCAGGAACGCGCTCGAAGATGTCGACATCCCAGCCGTTGCGCACCAGCAGATTGGCCGCAAACAGGCCGCCCAGCGAGCCACCGACGATGATCGCCTTTAAACGTGCGGAAGGATTGGTCATGGTTACTCTCCTGCGTTGATGGATGCCCGATCGATGGCCGGATGGGCTTCGGCCAGACCGGTGACTTCCTCGGCGGGGAAATTCAGTTCGATAGTCACGCCGGACGGGTCCTCGATGAACACCTGATGCAAACCAAGGCTCGGCACCGTGCGATCGCGCCAGGCGACGCCCTCCGCTTGCAAGGTTTTCCACATGTCTTCGACACCCGTCGCAAGAAACGCGATGTGGTCGACCGTGCCGGTTCCGCTGGCGGGTAGTGCCTTGTCGCCGAGATAAGCGGTGAGCCCGGCGGGATTGTCCGGATCGACGCCAATGATGTGGACGGTGCCGAAGTCGGCCTCATCACCGCCCTTGTAAAGCCAAGCGCCTGGAAAATCGAAGGGCGGGCGGTAGCCCCGCTTGAAGCCGAGAATCTGCTCGTAGAAACGACAGGATTTCTCGAGATCCATCGTGCGGATCGAGTAGTGCGCAAGTTTTGACACGGGCATAAGGAGCTCCTACTATGCTATTTATCGTTCGATAAGTGATCGATGGATAAATAGTAGGCGAATTCATCGCCAGGAGAAAGCGGCGTAACGACGGTGTTTACCCTGGAAAATTCGCTGGAAAACGCAAAGGAGCATTGCGCAATGGGCGATGAAGCAAGTGGCCGGCTGTGGTGCCGGCCAGCGTCAGGCTTTGGTCTTGCTGGAAGCTTTCGGTGCGTGCTTGAGTGCTTCAGGCACGCCATTGAGGAAGGCGTCGACCTGGCGCGCGATGTGGTCTTCGACGTTGTCGCTGACCGGCAGCCCGTAGATCCATTTCCGGACGCCGAGATAGAAGATGCTGGCGTGCAGGCTCCAGATCAACTCCAGGTCGATCTCGCGCTGCTTCGTGCTGGACGATGCGGGGAGGTCGTAGGCCGAGCGGATTTCCGCCATGACGGGCAGGAACACGCGTTCGCGTAGCCGCGACAGATATTTGGAGTTGATGCCTTCGCGCGTCAAGCCGGCGAAGATGAAAATCCGGATCCATTCGCGCCGCAGGATCACGCCGGCGTACGCCGAGTAGAACCTGACCATCCGTTCCTGGATCGGCACGGAGCGGTCTTTGATCAGGCATTCCCAACTCGTGTCCCATTGATAGACCTCTTCGTACACGCGGTCGATCAATGCTTCCTTGCTCGGAAAGTAGCGGTAGAGAAGCGGTTGTGTCACGCCGAGTTGGCGCGCGAGTTCGCGGGTGCTGCCGGAGAATCCGTGTGTGGCGAAGTGGTCGACGGCCTTCAGCACGATCTGGCGCTCGCGCACTTCGGGGGCAAGGCGGCGCGTGATGCCCTTCTCGT
The DNA here is from genome assembly GCF_013177695.1 of Paraburkholderia solitsugae. Classification (GTDB taxonomy): domain Bacteria; phylum Pseudomonadota; class Gammaproteobacteria; order Burkholderiales; family Burkholderiaceae; genus Paraburkholderia; species Paraburkholderia solitsugae. The sequence goes on from NZ_WOEY01000013.1 coordinate 11,739, forward strand.
TCTCATACACCTCGCTCTTCGACGCTGCGTCGGCCGTTGGTACTTTTCTCGGCATGGTGTGTTCGGTACCCAGGATGTTCGGACGGATCATACAAAGATTACCCTGGTCTGGCTAGGCGACGGCGCCCGGCGGCCGCGCCTGCTGAGCGTGCCGCGGGCAGGTCGGGCGCGCGCAACGGCCGATTGCGATGTTGCGCGCGCTCAGGCCGGATGAGCTTAGTACAAATTTTTTGAACTGTACGTTCAGATTTTTCCGCGCATGCGAATTCGTCGCTGCTCTAGACTCCGGGGGATCCGCCGCTGAGTGTTCTCTCCTCAGTTCCCCCCTCGGTCTTCCCCCGGTTGTTCCTTTATCCGCTGCGTTTGGGATGCTCAGGTAATGATTCACATTGGCCCGCTTCAGGTAGACGTTGAGCGTCGGGAAGTGTTTCTCGACGGGCAGCCTGTGCGCCTCGGCAGCCGCGCATTCGACATGCTGGCCGTGCTGATCGCCGCGAACGGTGGGCTGGTGTCGAAGAACGAGATGCTCAAACAGGTCTGGCCGAACGCGATCGTTGAAGAGAACAATCTTCAGGTTCATATGTCCGCGCTGCGCAAGATGCTGGGCGAAAGCCGCGGACTGATACAGACCGTGTCCGGAAGAGGCTACCGGCTGGTTCCGAGGGCTTCGTCGACGGCTGCCTCCGGCAACACTGAAGATGACGACCCGCTCGACGACGTCATGCAAGGCGCGCGCGTCCCTCACAACCTGCCTGTCAATTTGTCGGCGCTGATCGGACGGGACCAGGCGCTGGACGATGTTTCGCTGGCGCTCGCGTCGGCCCGCCACGTGACGCTCGTCGGCTCGGGCGGCATCGGCAAGACGCGCCTCGCCGTGGAAGTCGCGCGCGGTTCGCTGGGGCGCTTTCCAGACGGCGTCTATCTGGTCGCGCTCGCCTCGGCTTCCGATGCGGGCAGCGTCCTCGCGGCGTTCGCGACCAGCATCGGCGTGAATCCGGCGAGCGGGCCGCTCACGCTCGCGCGCATCAGCAAGGAGTTCCGCGAGCGCAGCGCGCTGTTCGTGCTCGACAACTGCGAGCATGTGCTCGGCCACGCCGCCGAGCTTGCCGAGACGCTTCTGAGCGCCGGTCCCGCGGTGCGCGTGCTCGCAACCAGCCGGGAGGCGCTGCGCGTCGTGGACGAACACCTGTATTGGGTCGCTTCGCTGCAGGTGCCCGCCCAGGACGAGCAAAGTCAGCATGTCCTGGAATGCAGCGCGGTCGAGTTATTCCTGTCACGCGCCCGCGCGATCGATGCGCGCTTCTCATCGGACGAACGAAGCATTCAGCTGACCGGCATGGTATGCCGCCGGCTCGACGGCATACCGTTGGCTATCGAACTGGCAGCGGCGCGCGCGGCGATACTCGGTATCGCGACACTGGCCAGCCATCTCGACGACCGTTTCAACATGCTGACCGGCGGCAATCGCACCGCGTTGCCGCGCCACCAGACCTTGAAGGCGACGCTCGACTGGAGCCACGCATTGCTCGACGATGCCGAGCGCACGACGTTGCGCCGGCTGGGCATCTTCGCGAGCCGCTTCACGATGGACGCGGCGATCGCCGTCGTGAGCGATGGCGCATTGCGGGAACTCGAGGTGATCGAGGCGGTGTCGGGGCTGGTTGAAAAATCGTTGGTGGTGAGGTGCACGGCGTGCGGCGGGGTGAGTTATCGCCTGCTGGAAACCACGCGTGCGTACGCGATGCAGAAGCTCGAGGATAACGGCGAGCAACGCGTCGTCGCGCTCCATCACGCGCGTTACTTCGTTGCGCTGCTGGAGCGCGAAGCGCTGAGCCGCGCGGACTCCGCGCGCGCCTTCGCCGATGGCTGGCATCATCAGATGCGCGCGCTGCTCGACGACTTGCGCATGGCGCTGGGTTGGGCCCTTTCGCCGAAGGGCGACGAAGCGCTGGGCGAAGCGCTGGCCGTGAAAGTCGTGTTCCTGCTCTATGAACTTTCGCTGGTCGACGAGTGCTGCGCATGGGCCCGGCGGGCCCTCGATAGTGTCGCGGCGACGCACCATGGCTCGCGCTCGACCCGCCACCTCCGTGTACGCATGCAACTGAAGGCAGCGCTTGGGGCGGCCCTCGTCTACGTCAACGGACCGAACCAGGAAACCTTCGGCATCTGGTCCGAGGTTCTCGCTTCGGCGATTGCGCTTGGGGACCCTGCGTTTGAAGCCCGCGCATTGTGGGGCATGTGGAACGCGAGTCAATCGTCCGGTGCGGCGCGCAATGCGCTGGCGTTCGCCGGGCGCTTCGCGTTGCTCGCTTCCGAGGTGGGCGACACAGGCTGTGCGGTGCTCGGCAGCAGGTTGCTCGGCATCGCGTCGCATTACGCAGGCGATCAACGGCAGGCCCGGGCGTCGCTCGAACAATTCCTGCGGCAAAGCGACAGCCCGTATCAGCGCCTGCCGCTGGGCCAGTCCGTCGATCAACGGATCGTCGGCTGCGCGACGCTCGCGCGCGTGCTGTGGCTGCAAGGCTTCCGCGATCAGGCGCTGCGGCTCGCAGAGGATAGCGTGGTCGCTGCTTGCGATCAGCCGCAGGCGATGGTCACGAGTTATGTGCTGCTCGAGGCGCTCGTCCCACTAACGCTGTTATCGGGCAAGCGGGACCGGGCAGCCTACGCGATCGGGTTGCTGAAGGAGGTGTCGGCGCGCGCGGGTTTGAGCGTGGCGCAAGCGTGCTGCCGCTGTTTCGATGAGTACCTGCGCTCGATGGACGACGTGTCACCCGAGCGTTTGCAGGCTTTCCGCGCGGCGCTGGACGATCTGGAGTCGCTCGAGTTCGGTGCGCCGCGCGCCATGCTCACCGGGCAGTACAGCTACGCGCTCGGCCGCTCCGGTCAGCGGGACGAGGGCATTGCCGCCGTCGTGCACGCGCTGCTTCAGTGTGACGAAACGGGTGACCATTGGTATGCCAGCGAACTCAGGCGCATCCACGGCGAACTGCTGCTGATGGAGCAGACGGGCGCGTCCCCGTCCAGTGTGGTGGCAAGGGATGCGGAAGCGTGCCTGGTCGCGGCGCTGGAGGAATCGCTGATGCAAGGCTGCCGCTCGCTGCAACTTTGGACCGCGACCAGCCTCGGCCGGCTTTGGCACGCGCAAGGCCGAAGCGCCCAGGCCGCCCAGCTCCTCAAGTCGGCCTGCTCGAGACTGACCGAGGGCCTCGACTGGGACGATTTCAAAGCCGCTACCCATTTGCTGCAGATCACGGCAGCGGCCGGCGAGCAGGCCGCTGCCTGCGCCAACGGTCCGGCCGCCGCACCTGCCGTGGCGGATTCTTCCAACGCACCGCCGAGCGCAACGATCGGGGAGCGCGGCTAGGCGGCACCCATCCGTGCCCGATCAATCCCCCGAGGCGCGCCTCTCCGCGTGCCCGTCAACGTGCGTACTTCAGGTGTTTTAAGTTCCGCTTCAGGACATTTTTGCGGCACTCCAATAGCTTAGGCGGATTGAATGCGGGCGATCGTCAAAGGAAGAGGCGACGAGACCGTCGAACTGGCACGGCCCTACTTGCGCTGGCCGCACGCAGAACTGACGAGTAGCTTATGACTTTGCTGACGGACAGCCCAGCCTCGCCGCGATGGCTGGACGAGCTGAAGACGTACTGGAAGGACGACGGCCCGCGGTTCGTGCATATCGTGAAGGTGGCTGCCGCGGTGAGCCTCGCGATGGGACTGTGCATGCGGCTGGAACTCCGCACGCCGGCAACGGCCATGGTTTCGGTCGTGATCGTCATGATGCACCAGCAAAGCGGCATGGTGATCGCGCGCGGTTTCTATCGCGGCCTCGGCATGGTGTGCGGCAGTATTGCAGGCCTGTTGATCATCGCGTTGTTTCCGCAACAGCCGCTGCTGTTCTTTATCGCACTGGCTGCGTGGATCGGTGCGTGCGTATTCGGCGCATCGTACTACCGCGATTTTCAATCGTATGGCTTCGTCCTGACGGGTTACGGTACGGCCATCACGGCGATTCCGGCCTGGTCCAATCCCTATGGCGTTTTCGATAACGTCGTGTTTACCGTGAGTGAAGTGGTGATCGGCGTGGTGTGTGCAAGTCTTGTCAGCGCGGTGGTGTTGCCGCAGCCTGTCACGCCGGCGCTCTACGCGTCGAGTCGCAGAAACTTCACGAACCTGTTGAACGCTGTGCATGAGATGCTTGGACGCGCGACGACTGTGTTCGGTTTCGACACGTTTCTCGACCTGATCCGCGAGCGCGCCGGGATAGAAAGTTTGCGTAGCGGGGCGGTATTCGAGGATCCGTCGATACGCCTTCACAACCACGTCTTTCTCGATCTCGACAGGAGTTTCCTCGACACGGTCGCGTGGATTCATGCATTGCATCAATTGAGGGCGCGCGTCGCCGTGGAGGCTGATCCGCGTGCGATCGCGGCTGTCGATGAACTGATCGACGCGCTGCTCGCGATCGTGCCGGCCGAGGCGCAGCTCGAACTGATCACGCTCGACCAGGTCGAGACACTGTTGCGCCGTCTCGATGCTTTCGAGCAGGCGCTGCCCGCGCAACTGGGCCGGCTGATCCATTCACTCGCGGATCTGTCGCCGCAACAACGACAGTTCGTTGCGACCACCGGCTCTGCGCTGTTCTTTTCGATTGCCGATCTTCGCCTGTATTGCAGAAACTATGTCGATGCACGCGCGGTCGATCGGCTGCCGTGGTCGCAGTCGGTGATCCATGCCATTGGCCGCATCGGTAGAACCCGTGCTACGGCCAACCGTACGGCCGCGCTCATCGCCGGCACGCGCGCGGCCGTGGCGGTGATGCTGGTCGGCTCGGCGTGGCTCGCGTCGGGATGGGTGGGCGGATCGAGCGCGATCGTCGCGGTGGCGATTACGAGCGCGCTGTTTGCGCTCGTGCCCAACCCTGCTGTTGCGAGCTGGCAGATATTCTGTGGTTGCCTCGCCGGCTGGCTTGCCGGTTTCGCATTCAACTTTTTTCTGCTGCCGCGCGTCGATGGTTTCACCTTGCTTGCCGCATCGATTGCGATTTTCGTGATGATCGGCAGCTATGTGAATACGTTTGCGAAAACGTCGATCCTCGGGCTTGGTTTCAACATCTATTTCTGCTTCATTGTCGGTATATCGAATCCGACCGTCTACAACCCAAGCGCTTACCTCGACACCGGCTTTGCCTTGCTGGTCGGCATCGCGGCGGCGGCCGCCGCGTTTTCGATCATCGTGCCGCGCGCGGGCGACTGGATCTCGGCTCAATACCTGAAACAGATTCGCACACTGGTGTCGGATAGTGCGCGGGACGACGAGCTCGACGATCTGCTCTACACGTTCGAATTGAGTCTGCGTGATTTCATTATCCAGATCGCGTCGGCACCGGCCGATGCGCGAGTGGACCGCAGTCACCTGATTGGCTGGGCGTTCGCGGCGCTGGAGATCGGCCGCGCGATGATCCAGATGCGGCTGGACACCGAACAGCTCGGAGAGAGACTGCCGGTTGGATGGCTCGACGCGCAGACCGCCTGGCTGGCGGCGCTCGCCGACGTGTTCGCCGCTGTCACGCCGCAGGCCGCCGACGCCGCGCTGGTCGCGACGCGAAGGGCGCTGGATACGCTGCCGTTTGCGCAGAATAGCGCGGTCGATGCGACGATGCTCACGCATTGCCGGATGCGGGCGCTGCTGCATTTCACCGAGCTCGCGCTGCTGGACGACACCTTGTCCCTATGGCAGACAGCGGGGCAGCGGGCATGAAAGTACGTTGCCTGGGCGTGTCCACAACGAGTCGATCGGCGGCCGTCGCTCTCGCATGTGCGTGGCTGTTGGGCGGATGTATCAACAGCGGCGGCATCCACACGCAAGCGTCGATGATCGACCCGGCAACGCTCGACCCCGGCGCTGCATTGCGCGCTACCCAGCAAGATGCGAAATGGCCGGCCGATGACTGGTGGCGGCAGTGGCGCGACCCGCAACTGGACACGCTGGTTCAGGACGCCACCGCCGGCAACCCCGGCCTGCGCGCCGTGGAAACGCGCATCGACGAGGCGGGATTTCAGGCGCAGATCGCCGGCGCCAACGCGTTGCCGCAACTCGATGCGGGTGGCGCATTCGAGCGCAGACGTTACGCCCGCTACACGACGCCGGCGCCGCCCGGCGGCACGACGGTGTGGAGCAACAGCATCGAGGCCGACCTGTCCTATGACCTGGATCTGTGGGGCAAGTCGCGCGCGATCCGCGAAGGCGCGCTCGACAACGTGCATGCGGTCGCCGCGGACGCGCGCTTCGCGGAAATCGAATTGCAGACTGCAGTGGTACGCAGTTACGTGCAACTGGAACTGCAATACGCCTTGCTCGATGTCTACCATGCCGTGCAGAACGAACAGCAGCGCACGCTAAACATCGCAACGCGCCGCTGGCGCGCGGGTGTCGGCAGCCGACTCGAAGTCAGTCAGGCGTCGACCCAGTTCGCGATGAGTACAACGAGGGTGCAGCAGGCGGAGCAGCAACTCGCGTTGACGCGGATGAGCATCGCCGGTTTGGCGGGAAAGGGGCCGGGCTACGGTGACTCGCTGCGCCGTCCGAGCCTGGCGCTGAACGTGCCGGTGGCGTTGCCGGCGTCGCTGCCGGCCGAACTGATCGGCCACCGGCCGGATGTGGTGGCCGAGCGCTGGCGCGTGCTCGCGGCGGATAAGGGTATCGACGCCGCGTACGCGGATTTTTATCCGGACATCAACCTGCTGGCGACCGCGTCGCTGGGCTCCGCGGCGACGTTCGGCGGCTTCTTCAACTTCGTGAACAGCGACGGCATGGGTCACGGCGTGGGCGCTGCGATTTCGCTGCCGATCTTCGACGGTGGACGCCGGCGCGGCAACTACGGCGTGGCCGTCTCGTCCCGCGACGCCGCCGTCGATGCGTACAACCAGAGTGTGGTGAATGCGATGCAGGCGGTTGCGATGCAAGTCGTGTCGCTGCGCTCGCTCGAGCAGCAGCAAGCATCGGTTGAAAACACGCTCGATTCGGCGCGCGCATCCTTCCGGCTCGCCGATACGGGCTACCGCAGCGGCATCACCGAATTCCTGAATGTGCTGGCGGCGCAGAACGAACAATTGCAGCAGGAGGAGAGCCTCGTGCAGATCCAGGCCAAACGCCTCGATTCGTGGGCGCTCCTGATGAAGGAACTGGGTGGCGGCTTCGCATCGGCGCCGCCCGGCCAAGTGTTGCAAGGAGCGGACGATGCCGGGCGAAATTGATCTGTTTTCCTTGCTCGTACCTGGTCTGCTGCCGGTTCTCGCGGGGTGTGTGCTGCTGTTTATCGTCCTCGATCTGGTGCTGGCCAGACTCGGTTTCTATGGCTATACGTGGCATCCCGGCCTGTTCCGGGTCGCGCTGTTCGCCGCGATGTTCAGCGGCGCTTCGCTGCTGCTGTTGCAATGAACATTGAACACCCCAGGCTCCCATGAATTCGCTGACAGCTCACGCCCGGTAACGAAGATGAAAACGCAATCCATCCTGCGCGCAGGTTTCACGCTGACCCTTCTCGTGGTGGCGATCGTGCTGGTTCGCATGCTGTGGCTGGACTATATGTTTTCGCCATGGACCCGCGATGGCCGGGTCCGCGCCAAGGTCGTGCAGGTTGCAACCGATGTGTCGGGGCTGGTCAGCGAAGTGCGCGTGAAGGACAACCAGTTAGTACGCCAGGGCGACGTATTGTTCGTGCTCGATCCGGCTCGCTTCCACTATGCCGTCGCGCAAGCCGACGCGGATCTTCAGCGGGCCCAGGCACAGATGGCCCAGGCCAAAGCCCAGATGACCGCCAGCGAAACCAGCTTCGCGATGAAGCGCGCGCAGGCGGCGCGCCGGGCCAATCTCGCGGGCGATGTGATCTCGGACGAGAGCCGGCAAGATTCGGCGTCGCTCGCGAGGCAGTCCGCTTCGTCCTATTCCGCCGACGTCGCTGCCTATAGCGCGGCGGAAGCCCTGTACAAAGCAGCCGTGGTTGAGCGGCAGACCGCGTTGCTCAACCTGACGCGCAGCGAAGTGCACGCGCCGTCGGATGGCTATATCACCAACCTGAACCTGTATCCCGGCGATTTCGCTACCGCCGGTGTCGCGCGTATGGCGCTGATCGACTCGCATTCGTTCTGGGTCTATGGCTATTTCGAAGAGACGAAGCTGCCGCACGTGCATGTCGGCGATCAGGCGGTCGTGCGTCTGATTTCAGGCGGCAAGGACATCCAGGGGCATGTCGACAGCCTGGCGAGCGGTATCGCCGATCGGGATAACCCAACCAGCAACGGGGATCTGCTGGCGGACGTCAACCCGATCTTCACGTGGGTGCGGCTCGCGCAACGTGTGCCGGTGCGAATTCATCTGGATCAGATTCCCGCCGGGGTCAGGCTCGCGATGGGCATGACCCGCACGGTGACGCTGCAGCCTCAGCGTAGCCATTGATCTGACGGCGGCACGCAAGGCGCCGCAATTCGAGTACGTGAACGCAGACACCGTGCGAATTCGAAAACATCGCGAGCGCAACCGGTTCAAAGTAAGGGTCAGCGCGATACCGGCACGCCACACCCCAGGCGCCGTCATCCTGTTGCGATTTATCGTTTTGAAACCAACGTATTTCCGGGAGAAACTAATCATGAAGGCAAAGTGGGCACTTGTATTTCTGGCCGCGTCGGCGTTTGGCGCGGTGTGCCAGTCGGCAAGCGCACAGGTCGCAGGCACGCAGACCATCGGCGTCAGCGTGGAGGAGTCGCAGCTCATCGTCGAAGGCTGGAGTGCCACCAAGAGCCTGCTGGGTAAGAGCATCTATAACGACAGTGGCGAGAAAGTCGGGGTCCTCCACGACATCATCATCGCGCCGGATAACGCCGCATCGTTCGCGATCGTGGCGGCTCATCAGTTTCTCGGGGTGTCGCAGCACGACGTAGCGATTCCGATGTCGCAACTGGACTTCGTGAACGGCAAGCTCGTGTGGGCGGGCGCCACGCGCGACGCGGTCAAGGCGATTCCGGCTTTTCAGTATGCGAAGGTCCGCACCATTCCGGTGGCACGCCAGGAATACGGTCAGCACTGACGGACGCGCGTGCGCGGCGGCCGGGGGCGGCGCCGCGCAGCGGCGAATTTGGAACGATTAAGGAAAAATAAGTATCGCGTTTGACGCGGGCTCGCGCATGATCACATTCAGCTTAAAAGCTATCGGTCACCGGTAGGTCTGAGTGTCATGCGCGCTGACAGCCATCCTGGTTGTCAGGCAGATGGACAGGCTCCGGTATTCGTCAACGAACGCCGCTTCGAACGCCTATGTCTACGCCTGTCTGTTCCGTTCCGGCCAATTGCCGGCTGGCGGCCTGTTGATCCGCCCGCCATGAGAAATTGCCGACGCGCTTCCCCCACGGCGCGTCCCGACGTTCGCGTCGTGTCGACGCTCGCCGCCGTGATCGCGCTCGCCGTGTTCGGGATCGATGCGCTGACTCCCCTTGATATCGCGGTAGGCGTGTTCTATGTGGTGGTGCTGCTGCTGGTCGCCTCGGCCGGCAACCGCCCGGCCACGATCGCCGCCGCGTGGGGCTGTGTGGCGCTGACGCTGCTCGGTTTCCTGATGTCGCACGATGGCGCTTATTCTGGCGGCGCGATTGCGCGGTGCTCGGTGAGCCTGCTGGCGATCGCCACGACGTCGATCCTGGCGTTGAGAAACCTGGCCGCGACGACGCTGTTGCACGAGCAGGTCGAACTGCTCAAGCTCGCTCAGGAAGCGCTCGCGCGCTCCACCGCGGAACTCGCTCACGTCACGCGCATCACCACGCTCGGCGAGCTGGCTGCGCCGGTTGCGCACGAGGTGACGCAGCCGATCGCGGCGATCGTGACATGCGGCGGTGCCGCATTGCGCTGGCTGAACCGTCCCACACCGGAGATCGACGAAGCGGCGCAATCTGTCGCGCAGATGATCCGCGACGCGAAGCGCGCGGACGAGGTCATCCAGCGGATCCGTTCGATGGCCAAAAAGCGCGACCGTCTGCCGGTTGCGGTGGATCTGAACGGGATCGTCGGCGAATCGATCGAACTGATGCGGCTCGAACTCGAGCGCCACCGTGTCGAGCTGACCATCGACCTCGCGGTGCCCCCGCCCACGGCGTGCTGCGATCGTGTGCAATTGCAGCAGGTACTGATCAATCTGATCATGAACAGCGTCCAGGCTATGGCCGACGTGAGCGGGCCGCGCAAGCTCCGGATCGCCACGCGCCGGTTCGACGACGCGCATACGCAGGTGATCGTCCAGGATTCAGGCATGGGGATCAGTGAGGAAAACAGCGGCTGTTTGTTCAATACGTTTTTTACAACCAAGGCCGAGGGCATGGGTATGGGGTTGTCGATCTGCCGTTCGATCGTCGAGGCACACGGCGGCCGCATCTGGGCCGAATCGCCGGCCGCGGGCGGCGCGGTGCTGCAGTTCATCCTGCCCGTTGATGAAGGGAGATGTCATGAGCAGTGATGTGCATAGCAATGCCGGCGGTAACGCGGGCCGCACCATGGTCTATGTCGTGGACGACGATGAGTCGATGCGCGAGGCCGTCAGCACGCTGCTGCGTTCGGTCGGGCTCGGCGTCGAAACCTTCGGCTCCGCGCAGGAATTCCTCGCCTACGACATGCCGGACGTGCCGAGCTGTCTGATCCTCGACGTTCGCCTCAAAGGTCAAAGCGGACTCGCGGTGCAGGAGCAGATCGCGGCCAGTCAACTCGGTTTGCCGATCGTCTTCATGACGGCGCACGGCGATATCGCGATGACAGTCAAAGCCATGAAGGCCGGTGCGCAGGATTTTCTTGCCAAGCCGTTTCGTGACCAGGACATGCTGGATGCTGTCGCGAATGCGCTGGCGAATGACGAGACGCGGCGCGCGGCCTGCCGGTCCGTCGCGGATCTGCGGAGTTGCTACGAGTCGTTGACCGCGCGCGAGCGCGAAGTCATGGCCTTTGTCGCGGCCGGGCTGATGAACAAGCAGATCGCGGGCGAATTGAATCTGAGCGAAATCACCGTCAAGATTCATCGCGGTCAGGCGATGCGCAAGATGGGCGCACGTTCGCTCGCTGACTTCGTGCTGAAGGCGGAGGCGCTCGGCATCAAGGCGCCGCAAGGCATGACGGTGGCGCGCAATTCGCGTACCTGAGCATCGTGCGGGACGGTCCGTTGTTGGCGGGTGGTTCACGCGCTCATGACCGGCATCGATCTCATACCTGTGTATAGGTCGCTCATCGTTTCTGGCAAGAAAACCGTTTCTATCCGGTCTTAATCCCCATGCTCTGGCGCTCGCGGCGGCCAGACGGGGCGCCGTGCTGTCCTCATCCATTGGGGCATGACTAAACCTGGATATGAATCGACCCAACCATTGGTCATTGCGGGCAACCGTATGTAGGGCTAGTTGGAGTATTTGCGGTGCGATACCTTGGAGTCATCACGGTGCCCGATCAACCGGGCACCGTCTCACTACACAATCGGATGACCAGATCATGATCAGCTCGTTGACTTTGCCCGCTGCGCACGTCGTCCAGAGGAGTCGGGGCAGCCCGATCGCCATGGAGCATCAATGGCGCACTCCCGGCGACGATCACGCCAACGCGCGGCAGAGAAGCGATATTCTCGTGTCGCGCTGGACCCGTACCGATGCCCGGCCGCTGGAGGTCGTCAATCCGGGCAGCGCTGCGCGCCATTGCATTGCCATGAACCTGAAGTGCACGTCGCTGACGTTCGTGCACGCCGGCAGGGCGCTTGCGCACGGGCGGGTGACTGCGGGCGCGGTGCAGATCACCGCACCGGAGGTGCCGTGCAGCGCCGTGTTCGAGTCGCCGGGCGACGTACTGCATCTATTCGTCTCCCAGCAGGTGCTCGGCGAATGCTTTGAAGACGTGTTCGGCCACCCGCATGCCGGTGAGATCCGTATCGACGATCCGAAGCTCGTGCGCGACCCTGCGCTCGAACGTCTCGGTCAGGCGCTTGCCGTGTCGCAGTCTGACGACGCCGCGCTCGGCCAGGTTTTCACCGACAGCGTCAGTCTCGCCATCGTATCGCGCGTGATCGCACGTCACTTCACGGTTGCCGAACGGCAGACCCGCGAGGCGAGTGCCTTGCCTTCATGGCGGCTCAGCCGTGCGATTGAATACGTCGACGCGCACCTGTCCGAATCGATCGGGCTAGCGGACATCGCCAGCAGCGCGGGGCTGACCCGCATGCATTTCGCTTCGCAGTTCCGTCGCGCGACCGGCATGCGTCCGCACGAATATCTGTTGCGACGCCGGATCGAACACGCACAACATCTTCTAGCCCAGTCGAGACATAACGTGCTTGATGTCGCGCTGAGCTGCGGCTTCCGATCGCAGGCTCACTTTACGACGGTGTTCAAACGCCTCGTAGGGGAGACCCCATTTTGCTGGAGGAGGAAAGCGAGTGTCGATCGCTAAACAGGCTTGAGCAGCGCAACCGGACGCGCTAGGGCTGCTGGATGGGCAGCCTCTCTGGCGCCGCCTCGATGATCAACTGGATTATCCGAAACAGGAGTGCAATCATGCTGGCGAATGCGAATTTCACCGATCCCTGGATGCAAACCCTCGGTTTGCTGTCCGTCCTGTCCGGCGACACCGACGCCGGCGTCAACGAATTGGCCGCGGCGGTCTCCCGGAACGGCCGCAAGAATTGCGACCTGCCGGTCATGGGAAAACGCTTTGAAGTCCAGGTGCATGTGATCGACCGGCCGTCGAAGTCGACCGCGACGGTCATATGGCGCGACCCGACCCGCTGTTCCTATGGGGATCAGGTCTGGCACGCAAGCCGCGCGCGCGTGACCGGCGTTTGCGCCATGAGCGGACGCGGGATCCAGCCGGGCGACGCGATCTACAAGCCCCGTCCCTGCCGTCCCGTCCCGCTCAACACCGGTGCGATGATTCTGCGCACCGTGCTCGACAACGCCATCGCACTCTGAGCGCGACGCAACTGGAGCGCCTCTACGATAGCAACGCTTTGCTCGTTGCGCGAGGCGTTGCTCACTCAGCCGGGTGTGAGCCGGCCACGACCTTGCCGCGGAAGATGTAGTACTGGTAGAGGTTGTAGCCGATCATTACCGGGAAGATGAGTCCGATCCCGATCAGCATGAACACGAGTGTAGTGGAGTCGGATGCCGCTTCGACGATACCGAGCTTGCCCGGAATGAAGTCGGGAAAGAGGCTGATCGCGAGGCCAATGAACGACACGCCGAACAGGGCGACCGACGCGCGGAATGGCGCGCGCGATCTTCCCATGGAGAGCGAGCCCACGACGTAGGCGAATGCGAAGGCCGCGGCCGCGCCGAGCCCGATCAGCAGATGAAACACGCCGCGCTGGGTCCAGCGGTCATGGCCGACCGCGCTGATGAACCAGGTCGCGGCGGTCAGCAGCGCGGCCGCGGCGACCGTGACGAAGGCGCTCAGCAGCGCGAGACGGCGCGCCCATTGTTCGAGCGCCCCGACGGTCTTGTTGACGAGGTAGGTCGAGCCGAGCAATGAATAACCGGCCACCACGCCGACCGCCGAAACGGTGACGAACACGCCGCTCAGTTCGCCCGGCAGGAGTCCCGTGATAACCTTGCCGAGCACCACGCCCTGGGCGATCGCGGCGATGAGACTGCCGATGCCGAACACCTTGTCCCACAGCGGACCGTGCGTCGCGCTATGGCGGAATTCGATCGCGGAGCCGCGCATGATCAGACCTGCGATGAGCGCCATGACCGGCAGATATAGATCCTGCAAGAGCCGCGCATACGCCTCGGGGAATGCCCCGAAAAGCGCGCCGCCGAGCACAACGAGCCACGTTTCGTTGGCGTCCCAGACGTGGCCGATCGTCTGCACCATCACGTCGTGATCTTCGCGGCGCTTGCGTAGCAGGCTGAGTATGCCGATGCCGAGGTCGAAGCCGTCGGTGACCACGTAGAACGCCAGCATCAGGCCGATCAGGCCGAACCAGGTGAAGGCGAGCGTCGTGTGAATCGGGTTGTCCATGAGATGTCCTCGTAACGGGAATGGGTTAGTACCCGGTGACGGCCGCCGCGGCTTCGGCTTTGACTGGCGCGGGCGGGATCAACGTGAGATCGGGACCGGCGCGCAGCCAGTTGCGCGCGAGCGCGAAGAAGGTGAGCAGCAACACCACGTAGAAGGCGAAGAACATCACCATGCTCAGGGTCACCGACGTCGGCGCCACACTCGACACAGCGTCTTTCGTGCGTAGCAGCCCGTACACGACCCAAGGCTGGCGGCCTACCTCGCGCACGATCCAGCCGGCCTCGACCGCCGCATAGGGCAGGGGAATGCACAGGACCCATGCGAGCAGCAGCTTGCGTTGATCGAGCAGGCGCTCGAGGTCGCCGCGCGTCTTGCGCAGCACGTATGCAGTCCAGAACGCCAGCGCCATGAAAGCGAAGCCGATGCCGGCCATCACGCGGAACGCGTAATACAGCAGCGGAATCATCGGCGGCTGGTCGGCCGGCGGGAAATCGGTGAGGCCTTTGACCTGGCCGTGCAGCGTATGGGTGCTGAGAATGCTCAGCATGCCCGGCACTTCAATCGACCAGTCGTTGCGCTGTGCCTTCTGGTTCGGCCACGCGAGCAACGACCATGACGCACCGGTGCCGGGCTTGTTCGTCATCCAGTTGCCTTCGATCGCCGCGCCCTTTGCCGGCTGCGTTTTGAATACGCTGCCGCCGCTCGAATCGCCGAGCCAGATCTGGATCGGCGCGGCGACTACGAGCACCAGCAGCGCGATCTTGAATGAGCGTGCGAAGAATTCCGGATTGCGGCGTTTGAACAGGTTCCACGCGGAAATGCCGGCGATCACGAACATGCCGGTTTCGATCGCCGCGACCCACATGTGCGTGACGCCCCAGACCATATCCGGATTGAAGATCGCGGCAGCGTAGTCGGTCACGACGATCTTGCCGTTCTGGACCGTAATGCCCGCCGGCGTCTGCATCCACGAATTGGCGACCATGATCCAGAAGGCGGAAATGCTGGAGCCTAGCGCGACCATCGAGGTGGCGAAGAGATGCACGCCACGCGGCACGCGGCCCCAGCCGCGCAGCATCACGCCGATGAAACCTGCCTCGAGCATGAAGGCCATCGCGCCTTCGAAGCCAAGGATGTTGCCGAAGAACTGTCCGCTGTAACGGGAAAAGCCGGCCCAGTTGGTGCCGAACTGGAACTCCATCGGGATGCCGCTGACCACGCCCACCGCAAAGTTCAGCACCAGCAGCTTGCTCCAGAAGCGCGCTTGCCGGTAGTAATGGATGTTATCGGTGCGCAGCCACAATACTTCGATCAGGACGAGGAAGGCTGAAAGACTGATGGTCAGGATCGGCCACATGATGTGAAAGATGGCTGTCATTGCGAACTGGGCGCGCGACAGATCGAGTACGCCAGTGAGATGCATGATGAACTCCCGCGGTGCGAAGCGTGACTTGACGTTCGGTGAGGAACGTGAGGTGCAAATCATGGCTCGCTGTTGCGCACGGTGCTTGTTCAAACGCCCGCCCGTTTCATATTCGCACGCCGATCGGTATGCGCGGCACGCACGCCGAATGCGGCTCCTTGTGTGCCGTGCATTTTCGAAACCGCACAGGCGATCTGGAAAGATCGGCGGATCAGGTGGCCGAATAATGTTCTCAACGCGCAGAGGCTGCATGACCGTTGGCGGCAGCGTCCCCGCGTTCTTCGCGTCAGATTCCGAGAAGAAACCTGGAGAACCATCATGCGCTACCTGGACAATACACAACACGACATGAATCGAAGCGATCTGGCGTTCCTGCGAGATGTCGATCTGGCCGATATGAAGGCGTGGCCCGCGTCCGATCTGCCGGCGCCTGATGCGCCGGTTCTCGGGCGATGGACACGACGGGTGGTCGTCGCTACGGCCATCTGGTCGGCCTGTGAGCTTCCATTTGAGGTCTGGTTCAGTCGCACCACACAGGAGGCAGTCTGCTGCGTCGCCGCAAAGGTTCTATGGCTAGCACTCGTGTCCTTCGTTCTGGCCGGAAGCCGTTCGGCGCGCATCGCCTACGCGTTTCTTTGCACGATTGGATTGATGGCCGTTGCATTCGGCCTGCCTGCCGAGTGCCGGGTGTTCCCGCTGGGATTCGTGCTGTCTTCGGTAGAGTGCGTATTAAAGGCAACAGCGTTCGTTTGCCTTGTGTCCGCAGGCATCTATCCCGAGGAGGCGTGATCCTGCGAACGCATGAGGAAGTCATACCAAGGTGTGATGTGAGGACGCGGCCTGGTGTGGTTAATGTGCCGCAGACCGCTGCTGGCGGGTTTGAGCCGTGGCCCGCCGCAACCGTGAGTACGTATCCCTATGGGTAATAGATTCGGATCATTTTCCCAATTAGTATGGTTCTAACGACGCAAGCCCAGCACCGGCCGCGTAAGTGCCAAGGGTGCAGACTTCGAACGTGCCCGTCCCGCTAATCAACCAGGCGTGAGTGCAGCATGATAAAGATCGGTCGAGTAACAGTGTCGCTGGAAATGCGCGAGGTGTATCTGGACGATCGGCTGGTCCAGGTCGGATCAAGGGCATTCGATATCCTCGAGTTGCTGATCCAGGCGAGGGGCAAAACTGTCACGAAAG
This sequence comes from Paraburkholderia solitsugae, assembly GCF_013177695.1. Taxonomy (GTDB): domain Bacteria; phylum Pseudomonadota; class Gammaproteobacteria; order Burkholderiales; family Burkholderiaceae; genus Paraburkholderia; species Paraburkholderia solitsugae. The sequence goes on from NZ_WOEY01000013.1 coordinate 28,387, forward strand.
ACGAGATTCTTCGGCGCGTGTGGCCGAATTCGGTGGTGGAAGAAAATAATATCCATGTCCAACTGTCGGCGCTCAGGAGGATCCTGGGTGCTGACAAACAGGCGATTCGCACGATCTCGGGGCGGGGCTACCGGCTCGCCATTCCAACCGAAGGCAATGAGCCGGCTGCTCTCGCCGGAGCCGTTCAGGGCGGACAGGCAGGCGCGGGGCGCGTGATCGGCCTGCCGGTTTGCCGTGCGCCATTGAATGGGCGCGACGGCGCAATGGCTGAAATCACGCGGGCCTTGAATGGGACACCGATTGTCACCTTGCTTGGACCGGGGGGCATCGGCAAGACGCAACTCGGCATCGCGGTGGCGAGGTCGATCGCGGCTCTGTCGGACAGTGAAGTGTGCTTCATCACGCTGGCTGCGGTGGAGAACGCCCAGCGCGTGGTCAGCATGATCGCCGAAGCGCTGGGCGTCGGCCGTGCCGATGGCGATGTTCCGCTACAGTCGCTTGTCGCCGCGGTCCAGGGGCGCAAATTGCTGGTCGTGCTGGACAATTGCGAGCATGTGATCGAATCGGCGGCAACCGTGTGTGAGTTGCTCGTCCAGGCAAGCGCGGATCTGCGCATTCTGGCGACGAGCCGCGAGCCGTTGCGAACTCGGGACGAGAAATTCTATTGGGTCGCGCCGCTTGACACGCCGGGCGCTGAGGCGGGCTCGGAGGCCATTTTAGACTGCAGTTCGGTACGGATGTTTCTGGCGCAGATGCGCGCACTCAATGCCGGCGTCGACACCGACCCTGGCAGCCTCGACATGGTCGCGACGATCTGCCGCCGGCTCGACGGCTTGCCGCTTGCTCTCGAACTGGCCGCAGCCCGTGCGGCAGTGTTCGGCATCCGCAAGACGGTTTCCGAGCTCGACGACCGGTTCCAGTTTCTGACGGGCGGCCGCCGTACTGCGCCGCCACGGCAGCAGACGCTGGAGGCTACGCTCGACTGGAGCTATCAGCTTCTCAGCGCGACGGAGCGGATCGTGCTGCACCGGCTCGGTATTTTGCCGGCAAGGTTTTCCCTCGATGCGGCCTGTGCCGTTGCAGCCTGTCAGCGCCTGTCGCCCGCCGAAGTGACGGAGGCGATCGTCGGCCTTGCCTCCAAGTGCATCGTCATGACAACCTTCGACAGCAGGGCCAAAGAATATTTCCTGCTCGAATCGACGCGCGAATATGCCCTGCGCAAACTGTACGAATCGGACGAGGCGGATGACGTGCTGACGAGAAACGCGTCCTATCTGGCTCGGTCTTACGAGCAGCCTTACGAGCGCGGTTTCAGGCCAGCGACGCTCAGCAGCAGCCTTGCGGCGCAATCCGTCGCAGCGCGGTGAAGTGGGCGGCAATGCGGGCTGGAAAGGACCTTTCGGAGCTTGGTCTCATGTACCATGACGGCGCTCAAATCCCAATCTTTATGGAATCTGAAATGCCGGGTCCTTCGCAGCACGAGTCGATGGTGTATGTGATCGACGACGAAGAAATGGTGCGCGACGCACTATGGCGCCTGCTGCGCTCAGCGGGTTTCAACGCGCAAGGTTTTGCGTCACCCGCAGAGATACTGTCAAAAGATTTGCCCAGCGTGCCGATGTGCATCCTGCTGGATATGAACCTGCAATCCACAACTGGCTTCGACGTCCAGAGCCAGCTCGCGCAGAAGGGCGTGCAGGTGCCGATTATTTTTCTGACCGGGTACGGGTCCATTCCGATGTCGGTGCGTGCGATCAAGGCGGGCGCGCATGAATTCCTCACCAAACCGATCGACGACGAAGAACTGCTCGACGCGGTCAGGCGGGCGCTTGCACAGGACGAGGCCAACCTCGCGGAGCGCGCATTCAACGCGGAGGTGCTGCAGCGTGCCGCGTCTCTGACGCCGCGTGAAAGGGATGTCTTCGAACTCGCGGTGGAGGGCAGGATGATCAAGCAGATCGCGCATGAACTGGGCACGCAGGAAGTGACGGTGAAGGTGCACAAACGGCGCGTGATGACCAAGATGCGGGCAAAGACCCTCATTGAGCTGGCAAAAATGTGGGAATTGATACGTCGGACGCGATGAGCATCCTGATGCAGTAAATATCGCGCCGGATATTTGTCTCTGTTACTACGTCGGCGCAATGGGAGTATTGGCAGCTATGAGCTTTGTTTGCATCGTCGACGATGACGCCTCGGTACGAAGTGGCGTCGGAAACCTGCTTAAGGCAGTGGGTTATACGAGTATGACTTTTTCATCGGGAGAGGAATTCCTCGCCTCCCCGATGGTCGACGATGCGCTGTGTGTTTTACTCGACCTTAGAATGCAAGGCATGCAGGGTCTCGAAGTACAACGGAAACTGAACGCGGAACAACGGCGTATCCCTGTCGTATTCATGTCCGCGCATGGCGACGACGAGTCGGTGCAGCGGGCGATGGAACACGGCGCGGTCAGTTTCCTGCGCAAACCCTTTGAGGAAGAGGTATTGCTCGATTCGATCGAGCTCGCTATCGGGCGCAAGAGCGGGGCGCACTGAACCCGGAGCCGGCAGGGCTCATTTGTCTATCCTGTACGCTTCAATGCCAGATCAGGCCGCGCAAGGCTAGCCAGACTGTTATACATTCGTATGGTTTCCTGTCAGAGTCTTGTGAACTATCCTTGTATGATTCAATGCGCCTGATTAGAAATCCGCGTGTTTGTAGTTCTTTTTTTGAAAACCGGGGCCGTTGCGTGGACGCCACTCAGATTGTTTGTATCGTCGACGACGACGAGTCCGTCCGGATGGCCACGGCGAGCCTGGTTCGGTCGTTCGGATGGCAAACACGCATATTTGCCTCGGCGGAAGCGTTTCTGCAATCCGGTGACCTCGGTGAAACGTCGTGTCTGATCTCTGACGTGCGAATGCCCGGCATGTCGGGGATCGAGATGCACGATCAACTGCTGAAGCTCGGGTACGCGCCGCCAACCCTGTTTATCTCGGCATTCCCTCCGGTTGCGCTTCACGCGAAAATCCAGAAGGACGGTGTGCTGGCGTTTCTCCCCAAACCCGTGGACGCTGCCGCCATGGCGCATTGGCTCAATTTGGCGTTGGGATCACCCTGAGTATGATTGCGCCGTGGATGTCTCAGCGAAAGCTACAACGGCCCACTCATCACGACTCGTTCACCTTGGTCGGCGGAAGACTGAAATGGAAGACCGCACCCTGCCTCACATGATTGGATGCCCAAACTCGCCCTCCGTGGGCTTCAATGATTGACCGGCAGATCGACAGTCCCATTCCCATGCCGTTTGGCTTCGTGGTGAAAAACGGTTCGAATAGCTGATTGGCTGTCTCCGGCTTGATCCCGTTGCCGGTGTCATGCACCGCGACCACAGCGTAACCTTGCTCGTCCCGCAGCGTCTCGATCAGTAATTCGCGTGGCCTGTCGCTCAAGGTGTCCATTGCCTGAATGCCGTTTATCACCAGATTGAGGATCACTTGCTGAAGTTCGATCCGATCGGCGAATAGGGGCGGCAACTCGGGGCTGAGTTTGAGGCGCAGCGAAACCCGGTGGCTCACGACCTCGTGCTGGACCAGGGACACAGCGTCGTTGATCACGTCGTTGAGATCCAGCTGCATCTTCTGTGAGACACCCTTTCGGGTGAGCTGGCGGACGCGCCGGACGATTTCGGCCGCGCGCTTGCCGTCGACGATCATACGTTCCACGCAGGCTTGTACTTCCTCCGGAGACGGGATCGGGTGGCCAAGCCATCGCAGACAGGCCTCTCCGTTCGTCACGATAGCCGCGAGCGGCTGGGTGACTTCGTGGGCAATCGATGCGCTGAGTTCCCCAAGGGCGGTTAAACGCGTGACATGAGCGAGCTCCGCCTGCACTTCACGCAATTGCCGCTCCGCGAGCCTGGCCGCGGTAACGTCCATGATCGCGCCGACAAACCGCCGTATGGCGGGGTCATCCCGTACCGCATGTGCCACGACGTGAAGATGCTTGATCGTGCCGCCAGGCATCAACAGTCGATGTTCCTAGTCGAAATCTTGCCCGGTCTGTGCTGCCTGATCGATCATCTGCCTGACGAACGCAACGTCGTCTGGATGCGTGCGCGCGAGTGTCATTTCGATCGTAGGCGTGGTTTCGCTGTCGTACTCGAAAATCCCGAAGCTTTGATCGGACCAGAAAATTTCTCCACGAGAGACGTTCCAGCCAAAACTGCCGGTGAGGCTCAGTGTCTGTGCTTCCGCCAGGTACTGTGCCTGGTTTCGGCGTAGCGCCTCTTCGGCGCGTTTGCGCTCCGTCATGTCAATATTGGTTTCGAGTATCGCGAGTGGCCGCCCGCTTTCGCTCTGCTGCAACGACCAGCGGCTTCCCACAATGACGTTCACGCCGTCCCGCTTCGTGTGGACGAGTTCGCCCTCCCACGACCCGGTGCGCAATAACGTCTCGTTAATCTCATCAAGGGGAGTGTGGAAACGGGTTTGCAGGAGATCGTGAGAAGTTTTGCCAAGTGCCTCGCGCTTTTTCCACCCGTAGAGTTCCTCGGCGCCTCGATTCCAGTAGGTGATCACGTCGCTCATATCGCGAACAAAAACTGTGTCGTGCGCAAGGTCGAGAAGCCGGGCCTGTTCGCGCTGCGCATTTCCGAGCTGGCGTATATGCCTGACCAGTGTAGTGATCGCTAGCGACGTGATCAGAAAAGCCGTCAGCGCAAGAAGATCCCGTGCGTAAGTGACTCGAAAGCTAAAGAGTGGTTCTGCAAAGAAATAGTTAAGACAACCTAAGGCGAAAATGGAGAAGACGATAGAAGAAATCAAGCTGTCCATGAGAGACAGCAACACGATCACAATCAGGAAGGCAAACCCTGTTGCACTCAAGTCGAGCCCAAGCCGGAAGCACAGCCAGGTCGCGCCGCTCAGGACCATGACGCCTGAGAGCCAAAGCACCATGAGATAGCGCAGCCGGGCGAGCCGGTCGGTCATCATGTCTGATCGTGCCGCGAGACGGGCTGGACGATGCTGCTTTCGGATTTCACGATCTGCAGGTTCCCGGGATAATGTCATCGACGTATGGGGGATTCAGCCCCCCATTGTGCACAGGATGTCCTGAGCGTAAATTAATTGTCCTTAAATCACGCAGTGGGTTGAGCAGTGCAACGCTGCGCGAAATCAGCAGGGCGGAATCGTCCGCCCCGCATACAACGTTTTAAAGCTGGCGAGCGGGAAAGCCGACGCTTAGTTCATGGTCGGGTAGTCGGTATAGCCCGTCACATCCCCGCCGAAGAAACTTGCGCTGTCGGCGGCATTCAGCGGGTGTCCGTCGCGCAGACGGGCCGGCAGGTCCGGATTCGCGATGAAAGGCCGTCCGAACGCAATGATGTCGGCCCGGCCGCTGGCGATCGCCGTTTCGGCGGTATCACGGTCATAGCCGCCGGCGATCATCAGTACGCCTTTGAATTCGTCCCGTAGCAGTTTGATGATAGCGTCCCAGCGCGGGTCGAAGTTCTCGTCCTTCACCGTACCCACCATCGCGGGTTCGACGAGATGCAAATAGGCGAGACCGTAGTCGTTGAGTTTATTCACGATATAGCCGAACGTTGCCTCAGGCGTTTCATCGCCCATTCCCATGAAACGTCCCATCGGGGTGAGGCGAACACTGACGTTTTGCGGACCCACTTCGTCGCTGACAGCGGCGACGACTTCAAGCAGCAACCGCGCGCGATTTTCGATGCTGCCGCCGTAGCTATCGAGGCGGTGATTGCTGTTGCTGTTGATGAACTGGTCCAGCAGATAGCCGTTCCCGGCATGAATTTCAACGCCGTCCATGCCGGCCGCGATCGCATTGCCTGCGGCACGCCGGTAGTCGGCGACGATTTCTCGAATGCCTTCAACGGTCAGTTCCTGCGGTACCGGTACGTCACCCCACACGCCGTTGCCCGCCTCGTCGAGAATGAACGTCTTTCCGGGCACCGGCATGGCGGTGGGTGCAACAGGCAGGCTGCCATTCGGCTGGAACACGGGATGCGAGACGCGGCCGACGTGCCACAACTGGAGGAACATGTGGCCGCCTTCTTCATGAACAGCCTTGCTAACAGCACGCCAGCCTTCAATCTGCTGTTCCGTGTGAATACCCGGCGTCCACGCATAACCCTGGCCTTGCTGTGAGATCTGTGTTGCTTCGCTCACGATCAATGCCGCGCCGGCGCGTTGCCGATAGTATTCGACGTTCAGGTCTGTCGGCACGTTCCCCGGTTGGCCGGCGCGCGAGCGCGTAAGAGGGGCCATCGCAACGCGGTGATCGAGGGAGAGGCGGCCCAGCTTGATAGGGTTAAAGAGGTGCTTCGTCATGGTGTATCTCCGCAAAGATGTGAGGCGCGCCTTGCAGCGCCGCCGTGTGCATTTCAAGGCATGGCCTGGTGCAGCACGCCTTACCTGATCCTTCCGCAACGCGCCTATCAGACGTCGTGTTCGTCGTTGGCGGTCATGCAGCGGTGCTGCATGTCTGTGCGGTTGGTTGATGTGTGTAAGGTTAGGCGAGACGGGGCCTGGGCGGAATCCCAACGGCGCGCTACACAGCATTGCGTGGTGAGCAAAGATCGAGGAAGGCGCAGCGGGTGTAGCCGGCGTTTGCCGGTATTGACCGAACACCCGTTGCCAATGATTGACGTGAGATCGGGTTCAGCGATCAGCACGCCGCGAAAGCGGTTACTGAGGGCCGCCCGCCAGTTCGGAGACGAAATCGATAAACGCATTGACTCTTCGCGATCCTCGCTGATTCGGCAGATACAGCGCGCTCACGACAGCCCGTGCGTCGTTCGGTCCCGCCTCGAACTCGGCGAACAGCCGGGTGAGGGCGCCTGACTGTACGTCCGACGCCACCAGCCAGTCGGGAAGCAACGCGATGCCCATGCCGTCCAATGCTGCTTCGCGCAATACTTCGGAATTGTTCGCCCTGAGTCTGCCCGTCACCGGCACGCGGCTTTCTTCCTTGCCACGCGAAAATGTCCAGACTTGGGGTTCTGTCGTATAGGTGAACCGAAGGCATTCATGGCCGATCAATTCGTCAGGAGACGCGGGATAGCCTGCTCGATCGAGATATTCGCTACTCGCGACCAGATAACGAGCGAAGGTGCCGACGCGCTTGCTTACGACGTCGGCCATGGCAGCGACCTCGCCAAGGCGAATAGCGACGTCTATTCGCTCGCTGACCAGATCGACAAAGGCATCGCTAAGTTTGACGTCCAACTCCAACTTGGGATATTTTTGCAAGAACACCGCGAGGGCAGGTGCGATCCGTCGGGATCCGAATGCGACGGGCACGGACACGCGTAGCGGGCCCGATGGTTCGCCGCTTCTGTCCGAAACCGATGCGTCGGCATCGGCCAGATCTTCGAGCAGCTTCTTCGCTTTGGCGTAGTAGGAGGTCCCCGCTTCGGATAAGGTCACCTGGCGGGTGGTCCGATTCAGGAGTACCGCGCCCAGCTCCTTCTCAAGCGAATCGACCGAGCGCATGACCGAGGATGTGGCCAGTTCGAGGCGCCGTGCCGCGCTCGAAAAACCGCCTGCCTCAGCGACTTCCACGAACGCTCGAAGCGACAATAGCTTGTCCATAAACCTGGCCTATACAGTTTGCTGGTTTGCTGTGGGCACGCCATGCGGCAAGCGCAGCCATCTTTCTGAATGTATCAGAACCGTTAATTATCTGGCGGACAATTAAGGTCTGATCGAAGCTCGACGATTGCAGGCAGTCGTTACGGGGGCCTTCACCATTCCGGTCAGGCACTAGCGGCGAAGCTTCATAATGCGGTCACCCAGAGAAATCCCAAGGTCCGACATGCTGATGCCGAGCCGCCTTTGCTGCAACTCCCAGCCGGACAGCGCAGACTGCAGGTGCTCGCCGCCCTTCGAGAGCGCGTGAGCTAGCGCGACGGCGTTCGCGGCGGCCTTTGCGGTGCTGCCTGCTGTATGCGGACGTGGTACGTACGCAGAATCGCCAAGCAGAATCGTCCGGCCGAAGACCATTTTTTCAACCCTGAGGTCCTGGATTGCCTGAACGAACGGCTCGGCCGTAGCCCGAACGAGGACCTGCAGCGTAGGCGCGAGCAACCGGCCAGCGGCGGAACGCAGTTCGGCGATATCGTTGTCTTTTGTCGTTCCCGGCGGCAGTGACGTGCTGCGTTGCGTCCCGTTTCTGTCCAGCATCAATGCCCTGAGACTGTCGCTGGACATCGGGCGGTACCAGACCCAGTTCCAGCGCCGCCTGCCGCCCTCGGTTGCACCGTCTTCCCCGGGTACGAGATAGACCAGAATCAGATGTGCTTCACCTTGCTGGAAAGTAAAGCGATCACGTAGAACATTGGCAACATCGACCGGCAGATCATTTTCTTCGACAAGACCGCGCCACGCGACATAGCCTGCATAGCTGGGCTGCGAGTCAGGCAGCAGCTGAGCCCGAACCGTAGAGCGCGCACCATCGGCGCCGATCAGAAGATCCGCCTCTTCGACGCGGCCACTTTCAAAATGAGCCTTGACCGTTTCACCGGTTTGCTCGAGATGAGTGAAACGTTCGCCGGGATGAATGACTTCAACCGGCAACGCACGTCTCATGGCGCTGTAAATAAGGCTCCATGAAGTTTGCGTCTGAGGCATGTAGAACTGATCGATGATGCGGTCGTTCTGGTCGAGATAGATGCGATCGCCGGAGTCCACGCCTGGATAAGCCGGCAGTTTCACGCCGCCGAAACGGAAGGCTTCCAGAACGTCGGGTTGCAACACGATCCCTCCACCCCGGCTGTCGAGTTCATTGGGTGACTGCTCGAAGAGCTTGACGTCCCATCCGACTGCGCGCAGCGCGGTCGCTGTGAAAAGGCCGCTGAGCGAACCGCCGATAACGATTGCAGAGGGTCGATTGACATTCGCCATGAGGTGTTCCTGATGATTCTGCGTCTGATCTTTCTGTTGAGCCATGGCGTTCACCGCGTTCTCCTGCTATTGCCCGATAGCGGAAGATTAGCCGTTGCGGAAGCAGCAGAGAATCGAGACGCGACGCAATCCACCTTTGCGAGATCGGCAAAAATAGTGTTTCAGACATATCGTGGTGCGCTGCGTGGGAAAGAGCGGCTTCGTGCATGAGGTGAGAGACTCCAGCCAGACTTCGCCGTTCGCCGCGTCTTATTGCCGGCCACGCAAAGGTACATTGCTTCGCATTGCCATTCCGATCGGCTGATAGCCGCGCTATCGTTTGTCATGCAAACAATCTATTTTGGAGATGTTCGATGAACAAGCTGCATATCGAGGTCACATACGATTTCATTTGTCCCTGGTGCTGGATTGGCGAGGAAAAACTGAAGAAAGCGATTAGCGAAGCGAACGCCGTCGAGCAAACGAAACTCGTGTTCGTTCCTTATGAATTGAATCCTGGTATGCCCGTCGAAGGTCTCGACCGTAAAGAATACCGGTCGGCGAAGTTCGGGAGTTGGGCGCGCTCGCAGGCAATGGATGCTCAAGTCACGGCGGCCGGACGGCAGGTCGGTCTGGAATTCCACTATGCGCTGGCGAAGCGCACGCCGAACACGCTGGCCGCACATCGGCTTGTATGGTTCTTGCAACAAAGGCATGACGTAACGGCGCTCGTGGAAGCGATCTTCCATGCGTATTTCTCCGCTGGCCGCGATATTGGAGACGTCGCCGTGTTGACGGAGATCGCGGTAGCTACGGGCTTTGAGAAAGACCACGTCGAAGCGTTATTCATGTTGGACAGTGGAGTAGACGAAGTACGTGCGCTTGAAGCTCGATCGATCGGACATGGCGTCAGCTCGGTACCGTCAGTGAAGATTGGCGATGAAATTATCAGCGGCGCACAGTCTGTCGCTCTGTTTCGGGCAACGCTAGAGGGTGCCCTGAAACCCCACGCCACCGCGGCGTAAGCAGGGCCGCAGTGGCTATGGGCTGCTCGCCTCGAAGCTTGGGCGGCAGCCCTACTCGCGCTACACATTCAGAAACGTTAACTCGACTGTGAGATTGCATTGGGTCAGCATGCGCAGTTAAGAAACAAGAAACTGCAGCGGTGGCGCTCATAAGAGGCAATCTCGACGGGCGTGGCAGGTTTGTCGTGGAGGTGCGATGGACGGCGCAAGAGTGGTCAGGGTTCTTGGGGCGGCACACAGCAAGGAAGCGTACGAGATCCGGGACTTCCTCGCCCGAGGCGTGGTCGAGTATGAATGGTGCGAAATCGCATCAGACGAAGCGTGCGTCCGGGAACTAGGCGTTTCCGGTTTTGGCGACATCAAGTGGCCTGTTGTCGTCTTTCCAGATGACTCCAGGTTAGACGCGCCGAGTTTAGCGGAGATCGCGGCCAAGCTTGGGTGGGTCTCGCGTCCACGTTATCAGGAGTATGACCTGTCGATATACGGGGCGGGACCCGCAGGATTATCCGCCGCGGTCTACGCGGCATCGGAGGGCCTGCGGGCTGTCGTTATCGAACGGGCTGCCGTGGGCGGGCAAGCGGGAACGAGTTCGTTCATTGAAAACTATATGGGTTTCCCGCAGGGCATCGCCGGTGCGGAATTGGCTGAACGCGCCCGTCAGCAGGCAGTGAAGTTTGGCGTCGAACTGCTTATGATGCGCGAGGGCGTGCACGCCACGTTTGTGAATGGAAAAATTGAAGTCAATCTGGCGGACGGGACGCTGCTAAGGGCACGCGCCAATATTTGCGCGACGGGTATCGAGTACCGTAGCCTGGGAATTCCCAATGAGCAAAGGTTGTTGAACGCTGGGTTGTACTACGGCGCGGGCGCGAGCGAAGCGTCAATTTGCACTGGAAAAAAGATTTTCATCGTAGGCGGCGGAAATTCCGCAGGGCAGGCCGCGATGAATTTCGCGCGAACCGCGGAGAGTGTCACATTGATCGTTCGCGGCGAGTCCCTTGCCGCAACGCTCTCGCATTACCTGTTGGATCGCATTGCCCACACGAGCAACGTCCGGGTTGTCTTTGAGTCGTCTGTCTCAGCAATCTATGGCGATACTCAGCTTGAAGCGCTGCAGATCACGGACAAAGCGGGTGGAACTCAGGTCGTTTCGGCAGACCGCCTATTCGTCTGTATTGGCGGCGCACCGAACACAGAGTGGGCAAAAGACACCACGATCGTCCGGGACAGGAATGGGTACCTTGTGACAGGCGCCGATCTGAGCGACTTTCCCCAGTTCGAGACTTGCTGGCCGCTCGAGCGGCGCCCTTACTTTCTGGAAACGAGCGTCCCTGGTTCCTTCGCAGCCGGTGATGTCCGCTACGGGTCGGTCAAGCGGGTTGCGTCAGCGGTTGGGGAAGGGGCCATGGCAGTCACGTTTGTTCACCGGTATCTGGCGGAATCGATGACTTGAATTATCGGTGCTCGCATCCGCCGTGGGGAAGGTAGATCAATGTCGCCATAACAGTCACCTTCGATTTTATGTGCCCCCGATAAACCTTCCCGATAGCGTTGATTTCACCGAAGCCCAAAAAATACCTGCCAAGGTAGTCAGCGCGCAAACAGGCATCTGTTGGGCTTGCCGGCTAGTGCTGTAGTGGAGCAGCCAGCCGGTCGTTCACTCGTGTAAGCTATAGTGCCGAACACACTTCGTGTCAGTGTGAGTTCGTGTCAATCGCGCATGGGCAACCAATACGTGTCGCAACGTGCGAGCAATCGGTTAGTGTCGTTTGCTACATTTTCAGCGGTTCGGGACAAGTTCAATCACCGTAGGAAGGCATTCGTATCCGGTGGTGCGGCTGGGCTTCAAACCCAGTTGAGGGCGTCAGACGCGCTCAGGTCGGTTCGACTCCGGCTGCCTTCCGCCAGCCGGGGCTTCCTGGTTGATCCCATCCTTCGCGGGCCCTGATGGTCGACGCGTGCCTGGCAAGGTCACACTGTCGCGCGGTGAAACACGGTGGTCCCTGGTGCCAGGCACGCCGTGGCTCTCTGGTGCCTATGCAGTCGTGGTCAATGCCGAATTGGAGGATTCGTCAGGGAACCGCGTAGGACAATCATTCGAGCATTCCGCGACTTCCGCAGCAGAGTTGCCACACGACACTTCGCTTCCCTTTCGTATTCGATAAGCGACACCTGCTATGCGTCTCGCTCTATCGCAAACAACTCGCCGCACACTTCGCCCTCCTGGCAACGCTTCACGGAGATCACCCAAGATCCGTCCGCTTTCTGAGCGAATGCACGTCCTCCTCCAAATGCGTCGCGAACTCTTTAACGGGGACAGCGCCTTTTGGAAAGGGTCGCAATCACCGGCTGCGATGGCTAGGTGACTTCCAGCCCATCAGCGTCTCGGCGCTCCATTCCGCCGAGGTGAGTTTGGAGATGAAGAAGTCGGCCAACGCGCTAACCTTTGCTGGCCGTGCGCGGGCCGTGGGTGTGACGAAATACAGACCGCCTTCGGGCAAGCGCCAATCGGTCAAAATCGGTTCAAGTTGTTTGTCCGGGAAATACTGCGTCGCAACGAACTCGGGAAGCTCAGTTATGGCAAGTCCCGCGAGGAGTGTGGGCAGTAACGCTTCTACGTTTGTTGCCCGCAATGCCCCGGTCGGTGTGATCGTGCATTCCTCACCATTTTTGTGAGTAAAGCGCCAAACGTCCCGCTTGCTCCTGTTGGCGTAGGTCAGGCACTGGTGCGCGCCAAGATCATGCGGGTGCTGCGGACGACCATAGCGAGACAGGTAGGTTGGAGATGCCACGACAAACCGGCGCACGGGTGCAATGAGACGTGCAGCGAGTGACGAATCTTCCAGGATGGCGATACGGAGGGCTGCGTCAAAGCCATCACCGATCAGATCAGCATGGACATCCGTGAGATGAAGTTCCACGGAAATATCCGGATAGGTCCGGAAGAACTCCGGCAGCAGTGGGGCAACCCAGCGCGCGCCGAAGGACAGTGGCGCAGCGAGCTTGACCAGACCACGCGGTCGGCTTGACGTCTCACGGGCGATATCCTCAGCTTCTTCGGCGTCGGCGTAGATTTTCGACGCGCGTTCGGCGAGCAGATGGCCATAGTCCGTGAGGGCGAGCCGTCGGGAGGTGCGGTTAAAAAGCCGCCCCCCCAGTCGCTCCTCGAGGCGGGTGACGGCCCGGGAAACTGTGGCAACGGATACGCCCATTGTCGCCGCCGCAGCAGCGAACGAACCTTCTTCGGCGACCTTCGCGAACATCGCGAATCCTTCAAAGTCAGGTAACTTTGACATCGACAATCCTGCAACGATGGTTTTCAATCATTTCTATTTCGAAAAGTAGCATGCTGCCATACATTTGTCTCATCGCACAGCTGTGCATGGAGATAGATCATGGTACGCAAACTGGAAGGAAAGATAGCGGTCGTCACCGGCGGGACAACTGGTATCGGCCTTGCCACCGCCAGGCGTTTTGTGGCCGAGGGTGCGCGGGTCTTTGTGACCGGTCGTCGTTCGGCCGAACTCGATGCCGCCGTTGCAGCGATCGGGCCGAGGGCGACCGGCGTGCAGGCGGACTCCGCCAATCTTAACGACCTCAACCGGCTCTACGAGCGCGTAAAGACTGAGGCAGGCCGCATCGATGTGCTGTTCGTCAATGCTGGCGGTGGCTCTATGTTGCCCCTGGGGGCAATCACCGAAGAGCAGTATGACGACACGTTCGGTCGCAACGTGAAGGGCGTGCTCTTTACGGTGCAGAAGGCGTTGCCGCTTCTCGTCGACGGCGCCTCGGTGATACTCACGGCGTCCAACGTCAGCATCAAGGGCACACCCGCGTTCAGTGTCTACAGCGCATCCAAGGCCGCGGTGCGTAACCTCGCCAGGAGCTGGACGCTAGACCTGAAGTCTCGCGGCATCCGCGTGAACGTCATCAGCCCGGGCCCGATCAAGACACCAGGCCTGGTCGATCTGGCCGGCCCCGATAGCGCGCAGCAGCAGAGCATGCTCGACTACATGGCCTCGACCATCCCGCTCGGGCGCGTGGGCGATCCCGACGAAGTCGCGGGCGCCGCTGTCTTTCTCGCTTCCTCCGATTCGAGCTTCATCGCCGGTACGGAAATCTTCGTCGACGGTGGACAAGCTCAGATTTGACGAGAGGTCCCGGAGCGGCCGTGCGATTCGATGCCGGCTACTCAATTCCAACAGCGCTCCAAGCGCCGCCATAGGCGATCAAACCGCACAAAGGAAATGCTCATGAGCACAATGTTCGAAGTTCACGCGTTCGCCACGCCCAACAGTGTCAAAGTCCCCATCGCACTGGAAGAGATGGGGCTCGACTATCGGCTCGTGCCCGTCAACCTGCGTCAGGGCGCGCAGAAGACCGCCGCCTTCAAGGCAATGAATCCCAATGGGAAAGTACCGGTTCTCATCGATCGTTCTGTTCCCGACGAAGGCGATCTGGTACTCGGCGAGTCCGCCGCGATTCTGGTCCACCTTGCCGAGAAGACTGGACAACTTCTTCCCAAGGACGGCCCTCGGCGCGGTAAGGTCTTTGAACAACTTTTCTTTCACGCTTCCGGCCTCAGCCCAGCGTTCCTGCAGGCGTTCCTGGTCGCGATCCAGTCGTCGCCTCAACCCGAGGCAAAAGCGCGTGCGCTCGCGGAGGTTGATCGGACGCTGGGCGTTCTCAACGAGGAACTCGAGCGTCATCCGTACGCTGCGGGTGACGAGTACAGCATTGCTGACATCGCCCATTTTGGGTGGGTGTGGCGTCATCAGGCCATCGGCGCGACCCTCGACAAGTTTCCGTTCGTGGCTAGTTGGTATGAAGAAATCGCGACACGACCGGCTGTCGTCACCGCCATCGAAAGAACCATGTCACTCGCTAAGTAGTACGACGCAACATCCAATTTTTAGCCATTCACGCAACCCGACCTGGCTAGGTTCGTAGTCAATCAGTAAGGAGAATTGTTATGAACGACCGTATCAACGAGCTGCTCTATCGCAACCTTCAGGAAGTCTTCGGCGAGGGCGACGCTAAACGTCGTCGCGCGGCCATCGAGGAACTCTATACCGAGGACTGCGTGCTCTACGCGCCTCCGGGTGTATTCGTCGGGCACGATGCTCTTGACACATTCGCAGGGGAGCTTCGCGCGACGCACCCGCATTTCGCCTACACGCCGCACGGTGAGGCTCAGGCCCTGCACAACGCCGGCCGTTTGGCGTGGGGATCTGGTCCGCGGGGTGAGGCCCCCGAATATACGGGCGTGGATGTGATCATCGTTCGCGATGAGAAGATCGCCGCGCTCTATGTATTCCTTGATTCCATGCCGTCGTAGCTGCGAGATGATCTCCTGGGTTGTCCATTGCGCAGGCAACGTTCACCAAAGCGGTATCGCCGCGTAAATATAAATAGGAATTCGAAATGTCTAAAGTTCTAGTTCTGTATTACTCATCGTATGGCCACGTCGAAGCATTGGCGGACGCCGTGGCCGAAGGTGCGCGTTCGACGGGTGCCACAGTCGATGTCAAGCGGGTCCCGGAAACGGCGCCGGAGGAGGTGGCCAAGGCCGCCTACTTTAAGCTCGACCAGCAAGCGACGGTTGCCACCGTCGCCGAGCTCGCCAACTACGATGCTATTGTCGTCGGCACGCCGACCCGGTTCGGGCGCATCTCGTCGCAGATGGCGGCATTCCTGGATCAAGCTGGCGGCTTGTGGATGAGCGGCGCGCTGAACGGCAAGGTAGGCGGTGCCTTTGCCTCGAGCGCCAGCCAGCACGGCGGGCAGGAAACGACCTTGTTTTCGATTATCACCAACCTGCTGCACTTCGGCATGACCATCGTCGGCCTGCCGTACAGCCACCAGGGGCAGATGACGCTGGACGAGATCGTCGGCGGTGCGCCCTATGGCGCCACGACCATCGCCGGTGGACAAGGTCAGCGCCAGCCGAGCGCGATCGAACTCGCCGGCGCTCGCCACCAGGGCGAACTGATCGCCCAGACGGCAAACAAGCTGTTCGGCTGACCGTCGGTCACCAATCGCGCCGTTGCGCGAACGGTGGGGCCAGGCGGATTCCCGCGTGGCCCCATCGATCCCGACTTCTCGCCAACTTGAGGAACGCATGGCTTCGAATTCTCCGCCAGCAGCGCCCGCCGGCTATACGCGGACCGCGGTCGCGCTGCACTGGCTGATTGCGCTGCTAATCGTCTGTGGTTTCGCGCTCGGCTGGGTGACGACCGACATCCCGGGTTTTACGCCGACGAAGCTCAAGTACTTCTCGTGGCACAAATGGATCGGAGTGACCGCGTTCGTGCTCGCGATTGCGCGTGTGCTGTCGCGCGCGACTCACATGCCACCGCCGCTGCCGGCGGGCATGCCGCCGCTGCAGCGGATCGGTGCGCATGTCGTGCACATGCTGTTGTACGTACTGATGCTCGCGATTCCCGTGACCGGCTACTTGTATAGCTCGGCGTCGAACATTCCGGTCGTGTACCTCGGCATCGTACCGCTGCCGCGCCTGATCGATCCTGATCCGCTGCTGAAGGAAACGTTGAAGACGCTGCACATCTCATTGAATTACGTCTTGCTGACGCTCGTTGGGCTGCACGTGTTTGCGGTGGTCAAGCATCAGCTGATGGACCGTGACGGCCTGCTGTCGCGGATGCTTCCCTTTGCCAAATGAAGGATCCCATGAAGGTGTCTTTTTCCCGTTCCCTGGTGGCCGCGTTTGCGGCGGTGTCGCTCGTTGCGTCGGGCGCCGCGCTCGCTGACGTTGATCTCGCGAAGAGCAAGGTGTCCGCCATCTCGAAGCAGATGAACGTGCCGACCGAGGGCGTGTTCAAGAAGTTCTCCGCGCAGATCAGGTTCGATCCGGCGAACGCCGCGCAGGGCAGTGCACAGGTGTCGATCGACATCGCGAGTTTCGACCTCGGTGACAAGGCGTACAACGATCAGGTCGCCGGCAAGGACTGGTTCGACGCGAACGCATACCCGCAGGCGACCTTTGTGTCGACGGCGATCGCGCCGGCCGGCGGCGACCGGTACAACGTGACCGGCAAGCTGACAATCAAGGGCAAGACCGAGACGCTGACTGTTCCGGTCATCGTCACACAGGCTGGTGCGACGCAGACGTTCGACGGGGTGCTGGCGATCAAGCGCTCGGCATTCGCCGACGGGTCGACGTACCAGTTCGATCCGAACCACACGTACCCGACCTTCGAGGCCGATCACTTCGGTGGTCTGTCGGTGTGGCGCGGGAAGTTCGACAAGTCGAGTGGCACGGTGACGCTCGATCGCGCGGCGAAGACCGGGACGGTTGACGTCACGACCGAAATCGCATCGGTCCACACGGGCAGCACGAAGCTCGACCAGGACCTGCAGTCGGCGCAGTTCTTCGACGCGGCGAAGCACCCGGATGCGACCTACAAGGGCACTATCAAGTTCGACGGTGACAAGCCGTCTGAGGTCGTTGGCAACCTGACGATGCACGGCGTGACCAAGCCGCTGACGCTGAAGATCGACTCGTTCAAGTGCATGCCGCATCCGTTGCTCACGCGCGAAGTGTGCGGCGTCGACGCGGCCGGCGAATTCGACCGTGCCGACTTCGGTGTTGACTACGGGAAGGCATACGGCTTCAGCATGAAGACCAAGCTGTTGACCTCGGCCGAAGCGCTCAAGCAATAAGCCCGCAGTGCAGCCGCCTGTCGCTTGGGCCGTTCGCAACGCGCCGCCGGGTTCCGCCTCTATGGGGTGGCGGCTCTGTACTGTCGGCGCGTAGCACTGGCCGGGCGGGCTCGGCATCTATCATCGACCGGTTACCGCGCAACCAGTACCCGGTTGCCTGCGCGAACGAAAATGACCGGATTCATCGGAGTGCTGACGAAACGAATGTGACGTAGGTGTCGATATCAGGTCTGGCGCCAGAAAATGTGATAGGACAGAAGAATCACCGCACCACAAAGTGAGCCCATTGCCATCATTGTGCTAACTGCGGCGTTACTCAGGCCGGACGCAAACAGAAATCCAGAAATTGTAGGCGAAGCGATACCTCCGAATCGCCCGACGCCGGTGACGAACCCGGCGCCAGATGCGCGAACTCGCGTGGGAAATGCACGCATCATGTATGCGTACAGGCTCGATTGGCCACAATACAGTGCTACCCCAACCAGCCCGCTTGCGACAAAAAATTCGTTTGACATGCGATGAATGCTGGCAAGCACGAGTAGTGCGACGGTGCTCGCAATCAAGGAGAAGGCTATCAGCGACTGGATTCGAATTCGGGTGGCCAGAAATGCGGCGAGCAAGGCACCAACGAGTCCGCCGCCACTGCACCACGCGAATGCGTGAGCTGCGCCTGAAGCCGTGTAACCAATGTCCGTTGCAATCTTGGATAGCCAGTTCAGACAGTAGTAAAAGGTGGCACCATGCAGTGCATACGTCAGCGTGACGACAACGGTGATGACCAGCAGATCTTGCTTGAAAAGTTCGACAATCGGCGCTTTCGCAGTGGTTACCTGTTTTGCCTCGATCCGTGCAATGGATTCCTTTGCCATTCTGCCGAGCACTGAGTTGATGCGTGCGAGAGCGTTGACTGGGCGAGTGGCGACGATAAATTCAATCGATTCCGGCACAATCAGCGCCGAAATAGCGGCTGCCAGGAAGGTGCCGATTGAGCCACACAGGAACACCGACCTCCAGGACCAATGAAATAGAAGCACAGCTGCGAAGTTGCCGCCCACCAAGCCCCCGACTGAAAAACCGACGGTGATAAGAACCGTTACACCGTTACGGACTCGATCATTTGAGTATTCCGCTGCCAGCGCGGTAATGCCTGGCAACAGCGCACCGACTCCCAGGCCTGTAATAGATCGCCCTAGGACGAGCACCATGGGACCGTTGGCAATCGTGCAGATAGCCATCCCACAGCCGGCAAGGATGAGGCTAGCAAGCATGATTGGTCGCCTGCCGAAGCGATCACTTAGCGGGGCGATCAGGAGGGCTCCAGTGCCGCTACCAATAAGGCCGGCAGAGGCAATGACACCGAGTATGTCAGGTGGGAGCTTGAGGTCGGCTCGAATGCCTGGAAGCGCGAAAGCCACGGCAAGGAGATCGTACCCGTCGAGAGCATATAGGCAAAACAACACGACCACCAACGCGACCTGAAATTTCCCCATGGGGCTGGTGCGAATGATGGTTACTGGATCGCTTCGCGAGTGATCCTCCGGCATTGATCCGTCTAGCGTCCTGTCGGTTTCATACATAGGTCTTCTCCATTTGCAGCTGCTTATATCAGGCGGCTCAGCGAACTTTCGACGAAGTCGCGGCATGAATGCATACGCCACCGCGCCCAGTAGTCGGCAACTGCTTGGATTTACCGACTATCCGGGGAGCTTCGCGCCTCATCTCGACGTGGTGCGACTGACCCCACCAGCGAACGAGCCCTAGTGCACACATTCCTACCGATTGGAAAACGGTTAAATAGGTGTATCTACTTAACAAATAGGTCTATTTGTTTCTTTGAATTTTGACTATGCTGTGTCTTGTCGACGTCGTTTGCGTCGCGAGGCTGACCACTGCGAGTGGTCGTTTGCCGCGAATGCGCGGTTATGGTGAGAAAGGAGATAGTTAGATGGCTGCAGGACGATTCGCCAAGTACTGGCATGACTTTGAGGTAGGCGAGGTGATCGAGACCGCGCCGCGTACGATTGAGAGTGGTGACGTAGGCTTGTTTGCCGGGCTCTCGGGAGACTTCAATCCCGTGCACGTCAATGCAGTGGCGGCGGAAAAGGGCATCTTTGGCGAGCGAATCGCGCACGGGCTGCTTACCTTGGCTGTCACGTCGGGTCAGATCAATCAGACTGCGCTTTTCGTTGGCACGACGATCGGTTTTCTGGGATTGGACAAGGTTCGCTTTTCCAATCCCGTGCGCTTCGGCGACACGATCTTTACCTCGGTCAAAGTCACTGAAGCTCGGGCCTCGAGCAAGGGCGACCGGGGTGTCGTCGCGATGGAGGTCAAAGTCGTCAACCAGCGCGACGAAGTGGTGCTGACTTATGACCAGGCGTTGCTGATGGCCGGTCGGCCGGCCTGATTGAACGGAGACGTGAGAATGAGCGGACTGGAGACATTTGGCACGGTCAGCGACGCGCTCGCCAGGCGCGCTCGGGACGCAGGGCAGTCGCTTGCTGTGTCATTTCCGCTCGAAGGTGAGCGACTGACCTTCGAGGATTGGGATAAGTACGCAACGCAGGTTGGAAAGGGCTTGCTCGAGAGTGGGCTTCAGCCCGGTGACCGGTTGGCGCTGTGGTCGCAGAATTCCATTGCCTGGCTGATTACCTGCCTTGCAGCGGCTCGTGCAGGGTTGATCCTCGTTCCCATCAATACGTACTTTGGTGAGGGGGAGCTTGTCTATGCACTCCGGCAATCGGGTGCAAAGGCGATTGCGCTGTCCAAATCGTTCCGCTCGAAGTCATATTTTGATGTGTTCTCGGGTGCGCGGCAGAAGGTACCGGACGTTGGCGTTACGGTCGTACTTGATGGTGAGGAAAGCGGGTGTCTAAGCCTTGCCGCGCTGCGTGATATAGGAAGGGCCAGTGACAGGACGCTTCCGGACGTGCCGCCAAGTGCCCCGGCGGTCATCATCTACACGTCGGGTACGACCGGTTACCCGAAGGGTGCGACGCTTACGCACGAGGCGGTGATGGCACAGGGCGCATTGAGTTCTCGGCGCCTTGGAATGCGAAGTGACGATCGGGTCACATGCGTCATTCCAATGTTTCACAGCGCATCTTATTGCACGGCAGTGCCGGGATGTCTGTTTACTGGTGCCACGTATATCGGACAGGACGCGTTCAATGTTACCAGCATGCTGCAGGTCATCGAGTCCGAGAAGGCGACCGTGCACTTTGCCGTACCGACTACCTTGAGCGCGCTGCTCGACCATCCGGATCGGGCTTCGTATGATCTTTCGTCACTGCGGGTCGGAACCTGCGGGGGCATGGATGTTGACGCCGCTGTTCTGCGCCGCTGTGCAGCGGAATTTATCCCTGGGATCGTCCAGATTTACGGATTATCAGAGGTCAGTGCCATTGCCGCGTGTGGCGATCCGAATGATCCAGACAGATTCGACAATTGCGGGCAAAGCCTGAACGGATACCGTATTCGTGTCGTTGATCCCAACAACGGGCTTGAGGTCGCCCGAGGGATTTCCGGTGAAATCCAGATTAGCTCGCCATATGCGATGCGCGAGTACTTCGAGATGCCTGAAGAGACGA
This sequence comes from Paraburkholderia solitsugae, assembly GCF_013177695.1. Classification (GTDB taxonomy): domain Bacteria; phylum Pseudomonadota; class Gammaproteobacteria; order Burkholderiales; family Burkholderiaceae; genus Paraburkholderia; species Paraburkholderia solitsugae. Next base: position 49,576 of record NZ_WOEY01000013.1, read on the forward strand.
AGGCTACGTTCTCTGATGACGGCTGGGTCAAGACCGGCGATATCGGCTTCCTGAGAGAAGACACAAAGCTGGTTGTCAGTGGTGGTCGCCTCAAGGACATGATCATCCGTGGCGGCGAGAACATCTATCCAGCGGAGATTGAGCGTGTACTGACTGCATACCCGGGAGTCGAACAGGTCGCGGTTTTTGGAATCAAGGACGCGTATTACGGTGAAATCGTAGCAGCTGCGATTATCGGAAACGACGAACTCTCAGTGTCTGACCTGGATCGGCATTGCCGAGAACAGCTGTCAAGTTACAAGGTCCCAGTCAAATATTTCCGCATGGAACGTTTTCCGCTTACTGCTAGCGGAAAGGTTCGAAAGGTCGAGTTGAGAGAAATGGCAACAAACGATCAACTCTTTGGTCTGTAAGCAAGGCTGCAGAATTGAATAGGAAACGGATGAACATGGAAACTTCGCGTCCAATGCCGGTCCCAACGCCGGAAACTGCGCACTTTTGGGAAGGTACTCGACTCGGTGAGTTGAGGCTTCAAGTTTGCGACGATTGCGCACACACCTATTTTCCGCCACGACCATTTTGCCCTCGTTGCGCGAGTCGTTCGGTTTCGTTAAAGCGCGCGAGTGGTCGCGGGACTTTGTACAGCTATGCGATTTCGCATCTGCCAGCTCCGGGCTTCACCCCGCCATACTCGATTGCCGTCGTTGAACTCGAAGAGGGGCCGCGGCTTATGACGAATATCATTGGGTGTCCGCAGGAACCTGAAGCACTTCAGCTGGATGCACCTGTGGAAGTGGTCTTCGCGAAACAGAACGACGACATTACGCTACCTTTGTTCAAGCTCGTGGAGGCATAAATGGCGCGACGTTCTGTAGCCGTCGTAGGATCGGCGGAAAGTACCCGAATGGGTAAAGTACCCGAGATGTCGCAGATTCAGTTGCATGCAGATGCAGCACTGAATGCGCTGGCCGATGCTGGTTTGCGTCCTTCAGATATCGACGGCATTGCAACGGCCGGAGAGCCGCCCGAGACTGTCGCACATTACCTTGGAATCAAGCCACGGTGGATTGATGGAACGGGAGTCGGCGGCTGCTCGTTTATGCTCCATCTTCGCCACGCGATGGCAGCAATCGAATCGGGTCTGTGCCGTACTGTCCTCGTAACACACGGTGAAAGCGGGCGCTCGCGAGTTGCGCCTACGGGCTTCCCGATTCCTGTCCCGGGTAGCCTGTTGCAACAGTTCGAGACACCGTTCGGCACCACTTATCCGCCGACAATGTTTTCGATTCCGGTGCTGCGTTACCTGAAGCAGCACGGTCTGGACGAATCTGCGCTGGCGTCGGTCGCGGTGGTTCAACGACAATGGGCTGCGCTCAACCCGCGCGCGAGCCAGAAGGATCCGATTACGATTGAGGACGTCTTGGCGTCCAAGATGATCGTCTACCCCTTCCGATTGCTGATGTGCTGTGTTGTGACCGATGGCGGCGGAGCCATTGTATTGACGAGTGCCGACAGAGCTCCAGACTTACATGAACGCCCGGTTTACATTATTGGCGCCGGTGAGAGCTGCGAGACCCCGATGATCAGCCAGATGGAGGACTTCACGACGTCTGCTGCGTTCCGGCGTGCAGGCCGCGATGCGTTCGCAGAGGCGGGTATCAGCCACACGGACGTGGATCATCTGATGCTTTACGACGCTTTTGCACACCTTCCCCTTTATGGACTGGAAGACCTCGGCTTTTGCCAGCCTGGTGAAGCGGCAAGCTTCATCAGGGAGGGGAACACTGCTCCCGGCGGGCGGCTTCCCGTCAATACCAACGGCGGTGGATTGAGCTACATGCACTCCGGTATGTATGGGATGTATGCACTGCAGGAGTCGATTCGCCAGGTCAGAGGTATCGCGGCGGCACAAGTGCCCGACGTGGAAATTTCTGTTGCCCATGGGGTGGGCGGCATGTTCTACACGAGTGGGACGGTGGTATTCAGTAGAACGCGGCCTTGAGTTGTGGTTGGAGTTGAAGATGAATTCATTTGCAGATCAGAATCCACCTTTGGTGGGGCCGCTCAAAGGTATTCGCCTGGTAGAGTTTGCCGGTATGGGCGCAGCACCATTTGCGTCGATGCTGCTTGCCGATCTAGGTGCGGAGATCGTTCGCATCGAACGTCCAGACTCTACAGATGAGCCGGCAAGTCCAATTGCGGTGCGCGGTCGGCGCCGAATTCGGGCCAACCTCAAATCTCCGTTCGACGTTGCCCGAGTCATGGAGTTGACTGATCAAGCGGACGGGTTGATCGAGGCGTACCGGCCAGGCGTAATGGAGCGCGTCGGACTGGGTCCAGCGGAATTGCTCGCGCGTAACCCGAAGCTCGTGTATGGAAGACTCACTGGTTGGGGGCAAAGGGGCCCGCTGGCGTACTCTGCAGCGCATGATATCAATTACATCGCGATCACCGGCGCGCTGGCTGCAATCGGGTCGAAAGAGCGGCCGATACCGCCACTTAACGTTTGGGGCGACTTTGCGGGCGGGGCGCTCTATCTGGTCATGGGCATGCTGGCCGCAATGACTGCTGCTCAACGTACCGGCCTTGGCGACGTGATTGATGCAGCGATGTGCGATGGATCAGTGTCGTTGATGACAGCGATCATGGAAAAGACCGCAGAGGGCAAGTGGTGTGAAGAGCGGGAAGCGAACGTGTTTGACGGCGGGGCGCCGTACTACCGGACCTACGAGTGTGCGGACGGTCGCCACGTGTCTATCGGTTCCCTTGAACCTGCATTCTTTCAGCAACTCTGTGAGCTGACCGGTCTGAAGTCGTCGGTAGCTGCGAGTGAGCGGGAGCGCCGGGAGAACTGGGCGGCACTACATGCAGACATGGAAGAGCTCTTTCGACGGAAGACGAGAGATGAGTGGACCGCGATACTCGAAGGCACCGACGTTTGCTACGCACCTGTCCTTACGCTTTCGGAAGCACAACGGCATCGGCATCTGGTAGAGCGGCGGGTTTTCGTCGAGGAGGGAGGGATTGTCCAGCCAGCTCCGACACCACAGTTTTCGACTGGCGAGTTGCCGGTTCGGCCTGTCGATCCGGCACCGCTTGACATTGCATCATTTGAAGGATTTGTCTCCTGACCACGGGTTGTAACGCGATATAACACGAATCCAGCGCGCTGAGATGGAGTGGACCAGACCGCAGCCGGATCACGGAAGCGCGGTGTTGCCTGATGAGAGGATTGCCCAGAGTTGCAGGGCGACACGAAGTCGCGCGCCTGCGTCCGGTTCCTGTTGTGCCGAGTTCAGCCTCAGGTAAAGTATTACGTTCGTGTTGCAAACAGACGAGTTGCAGCCCGTTCCAGACACTTTACAGAGGGGGGCGGCGTGAATCGCAAGCCTGGAAGGAATGTTGGTAAGACAAAAGAAAAGGCTGTTGAGCCGGTTGAGGAGATGGCCCCACGTGATCGGTTGATCGATGCGGCCGTCGCGCTGTTTGCGCAGCATGGATACGACGCCGTTAGTACGGGAAACGTTGCGACGAAGGCTGGCCTGACGCAGTCGATGGTTCACTATCACTTTGGCAGCAAGCTACAGCTCTGGGAGGCGGTGATCGACCATATCATGAGGAAGCGGGGTGCGGTTTTCTCGGTGGGGCAATTCTTGAATCTAGCGGACGTTGATCCCCTAACCCGACTGAAGATCATGATTCGGACGTTTGTTTCGAGTAACGCGGCCGATCCAGACCTCAATCGAATCATGATCCATGAGGGCATGCAAAGCACACCTCGACTGAAATGGCTCGCAAAGACCTATATGTCGCAAGGCTATCAAGCCTTCAATGAGGCAATCGAGGAGGCGATGCAAGCAGGTTTGGTCCGCCGACTTCCGGTGCATGAGGTAACCAACATCATTGTCGGCGCCTGTGCACTTACATTCAGTATTGGCGCTCTTTTGCAAGCGGTCTATGGCTCGGCAGTAGACGACCCTGCCTCAGTTGCGTCAATGACCGATACGTTGGTCACTGTACTTTTTCGTGGTTTGGAGCTATCTGGCGCCCCAAGCCCGGGGCAGGCCTAGAAGGGATGTGTTCGACTCCCTTCGTTCTGCCCTTTCAAGTCGTATCCATGCCGTACGATATCAGCTAGTCGCGAGGAATTGGTAATGAAAGAGGCGGCAAACGTAGGCGTCACATCCACATACAGTGTTACAGAGGCAGTCGCGCAACGCCGATCGATTCGTGCGTTCCTGGCGCAGTCCGTAGATAAGGATCTACTGCGAGATATTCTGATTCAGGCCGCGCGGGCGCCATCGGGTGGCAATCTCCAGCCATGGAAGATTCATCTGGTGGTCGGTCAGCGACTCGTCGATCTGAAGCAGGTGATGACAGCGCGGACACTGGATTCGTTTCAAGAGGATACCGTTGATTACGACGTTTATCCGAAGTCGCTAGGCGAGCCGTATCGCACCCGGCGATTCAGGGCAGGGGAGGACATGTATCGTCTGCTAGGCATTGGGGCCGAGCAGAAGGCGGCACGGGGGCAGCGCTTTCGCGACAACTTTCAATTGTTTGGAGCGCCGGCCGCGCTATTTTGTTTTATCGACCGTAACATGGGACGCCCACAATGGGTCGACCTGGGAATGTATCTCCAGACTGTGATGCTGCTGCTGAAAGCCAATGGGCTGGATAGCTGCCCTCAAGAAAGCTGGAGTCTCTTTCCAAAGACGGTTAGCGGCTTCCTCGGTGTTCCTGAAGAGGAGATGTTGTTTTGCGGAATGGCGATAGGATATGCCGATCCTGACGCGCCCGTAAACGCGCTGGTGACAGAACGCGCGGCACCGGATGAATTTATCCGGGTTCATGCTTAGGCCTGGTGCACTTCTGATGCTGATCGGGCGACGATTCTCCGGCTGCGTTTCGAGCACAAGGGAGCAAGGCGGATCCAGAGCGAGTTACGGCTCCACGAGCGAAGAGAACTGTCGCGCGCGACCATTTACAAGGTTCTGTGCGAAGCGTCTGTGAAGCCGTTAGTCCGTCAGCTGGCTGCTAGTTTTTCGAGGTCATCGAATTTGTCTGTGATCCGCGCCGGTACTGGATCTGTGATCGACGACGGCGGATTGTTTAGAGTTCAGGACGCATCGAACGCGTCTTTGCATGGGAAGATACGCGAGTAGCGATGTACACGGAATACTAGCGATCGTCTGCATCTCAAGGCGCCGGCTTCGCCTGCCCATTCTGGCCAGCGCTCATCATCGCGTTTCGTTCCGCCTGATGTTTGGCGGCAACCTTTTCTTGCGCAGCCTGAATATCGGCGGGATATGAACCGTCATCGCCCTGGGACGGGTTGTAACCCGCCGCCTCCAGTTCGTAGAGTTCATGCATGACCTCTGCGCGCGTGACTCGATGCGTCGGCGGATCAGGCATGGTTTGCGCAAACACGCCAGCTGAAGTCGACATCAGAATCGCGCCTGCGACCGCCAGGTTGCGCAGCGACTGGTCGAATAACCGAATTTGTGAGACTGATTTCATGGCGATACTCCTGGTGTTTCAAGATGCTTGTTCGCAGGACAGACAGGGCGAACCGAGAATCAGATAAGTGATAAAGCGTCGGCATTGGCTCGAGTTAGCAGGACGCGAGTTCAATGAGTCGTGCTGTCGTCAATAGACGCGCTCTGCTGCACAGAATGGTCGCGCTTGATGCGCTTGACCTGTGCTGCGTAAATTGGGTTGACCTCGGGGTACGACGTTTCTGTGACGTAGTTCAGCCCGCTTTGTTGTGCTTCGATCAGCTCGTGGTAGACCTCGGCGCGGGTCCTGCTTTGAGCAAATGCGCTCGATGATGCTGCGTATTTCGGCGAAGCCGAACAGAGATTTCGGTTGAAGCCGAACAGGGTTTTCGCTGGAAGATGAACACGCGTTTCGGTTGAAGTCGAACAGAAGCGCGGGTGTTCCGTAACGGTTGTTCGATTTGCCGAAATGCCTGTTCGGGTTTCCGGAATCGATGTTCGGCAAACCGGAACGGATCATCGGTTTTGTGATGGCGGCGCTGCGTATGGGCCAATCCACCGGCGTTAAGGTAGCTCCCTTTGGGAGTTACCAACGATGCCGGCACACCGGACAACCATGCGCAGAATCAAGGAAGTGCTCCGCCTGAAGTGGGCATGCAATCTCACGCATCGACAGGTACAGGGCGCGCTCGGCGTCGGCCTGGCGACGATCACGCAATACCTTCAGCTCGCCGCTGCGGCCGGACTCGACTGGGCGGCAGTCGAACCACTGGAAGAGGATGAGCTTGAGCGGCGCGTCCTGTCGCCGGCTTCGCCGCCGGCGCCAGCGAAGCGGATCGAGCCCGACTGCACCTTGATTCACCGCGAGTTGCGACGCAAGGGTGTGACGCTGCAACTGCTCTGGGAAGAATACGTCGCGCTCCATCCCGGCGAGCGCACATACCGCTATACGCAGTTCTGCCAGCGCTACAAGGACTGGGCGCAAACGCTCAAGCGCTCGATGCGCCAGCAGCACCGCGCCGGCGAGAAGTTGTTCGCCGACTTTGCCGGGCAGACCATGCCGGTCCTCGCGCGCGACGGCGGGGTTGACTTCCAGGCCCACATCTTTGTGGCCGTGCTTGCCGCCTCGAATTACACGTATGCCTGTGCGACGCCTTCGGAGACAACGCCGGACTGGATCGGCGGGCTGATCGAGGCGATGGAATTCTGCGGCGGCGTGCCGGCAAAATCACCAGCTGGTGATTTTGCCGGCACGCCACCATAAAACGCCAGGGCGCGCCCCGTCGAGTCGAGCCAGTCGGCCATCGTTTCACGTTCGGTGGCGCAGGCGAACGTATAGCTGGATGCCCCCATCGCGGCGACGTAGATATGGGCGCGACCGCCATCGGCCAGGGCGAGAGTCGGGCCGGCGAAGTCGATGAACAGCTTCTCGCCGCCGCGGTGGATCTGCCGCATGGAGCGCTTGAGCCGTTTGGCGAAGTGCCGGTAGTTCTCACAGAACTGCGAATAGCCGTAGGTCTGGCGCTCGGCGTATTCGGCCCGGTACTCCTCCCACAGCAGCATGAGCGTCACGCCCTTGCGTCGCAGTTCGTGATGGATGCGCCCGAAGTCGGGCTGCACATGGTGACGCGGCTTCTCGGGGGAGGCCAACAGGCGCCGCTCCAGCGTCACGTCGTCGAGCGACTGGACAGCGGCCCGGTCCAGCCCGGCTGCAGCGGCCAGGCCGACATATTTGGTCACGACGCCTTTGGACAGATCGAGGGCGGCAGCGATCTGCTCGTGAGACAACCTGGCGTCAAGTTTCAGACGCAGTACTTCCTTGATCTTACGCATAGCGATCCTCGGTGCGGGCATGCTTGTCCCAGACAAAAAATCTGGCAGCGTACCCGTCGGGGTTGTGGATATGCGTAACACCATTACGGCGCTGTACGACACCATTCCGGTATCGTGACCGCCGATTCCGGCATCGTGACCGCGGATTCCGGAAAGCCCGGGAAATCGGTCACGTTCCCCCGGAATGACCGGTCACGATCAATCGGAATGCTCGGTCACGTTCGTCCGGAATCGTCGGTCACGTTGGGCCGGAATACCCACTCGCCGGTTGCGACTGGATTCGCAACGCCCAGAACATCATCCTGAGCGGGCCGACCGGCGCGGGCAAGACATGGATTGCCTGCGCATTTGCCCAGCAGGCCTGCCGGCAAGGCTTCGCGGTACTTTATGTACGCGTCGCACGCCTGTTCGAGGAACTGAAGATCGCACACGGCGATGGCAGCTTCACCCGGCGTCTGGCGCAGCTTGCGAAGATAGATGTTCTGTTACTCGACGACTGGGGGCTGCAGGACCTCGATCAGGGCGCACGCAACGATCTGCTGGAAGTCCTCGACGATCGCGTCGGTACCCGCTCGACCATCATCACCAGCCAGTTGCCCCTCGAACACTGGCACGCGTGGCTGCAGGATCCAACGCTTGCAGACGCCATTCTCGATCGTCTCGTGCATCAGGCCCACAAGATCCCGCTCAAGGGCGATTCGATGCGCAAAAAGAACAACCCGGTAACTGCGTAGCCCACGGCAACGTTCCGCAGTAACGCGCACGGGAAGCCGTTACGGAGTAACGAAATCAGATTGGAGAAGAACATGGCAAAAACAGCGGCGCAGCGGCAAGCCGCGTACAGGGCGCGGCGCCCTCATGCAGGCAGTGACGGCAACGGCGAGCGATGCCTGAACGTCTGGATCGACACCCGCGCCTCCCTGGCACTTGCAAGACTGGCGCGTCGTTACGCAGTAACGCAACGGGCGTTGATCGAGCGACTGGTCATGGCGGAAGATGAACGTACCCTCGCGGAGATTGAACCTGATTCGGTGCAGTGGCATGCATACTTCGCCGTCACGTCGTTACGCAGTAACGACGACGATCACATGCATGAAAAAGGAGGAAACATGGCCACGGCACAACCGGTCATGCTGCCTGAAACCACCTGATCCCGAACACTCACGCTACAATCCATACACTACGCAGCACCGCCCTCCAGCTTGTTCGACTTCACCGAAACGAGCGTTCAGCTTCCCCGAAATCCGCAATGATGCTAGAGCGGTCAGAGAAATGACGATCACAATGGATTTATCTATTTCAGACTCCTTAGTGTTTCGTGAGTTTTGTGCGATACGCAATGAGTAGACTCCGTTTCGTCACCAGATATTCCCGCGTCCTGCAAAAAAAGAACACTTGCGCGACTGAAGCACATAAAAATGAGGTCGATTGCGATGTAGGTCAACGAGCCATGGTCCCGTTGACCGGGTCATCTGACCGCATCTTCGGGTGGGATGGAGCGATGCGCGAAGGGCAGGGTCCGAGTGTCATCGGGGATGTTGTGCGGAACAAGATGAACCGGGTATTAATGTTTCAGGTCTGCGAAAGAGAGTAGGGAATAAGAAGGCCGGCCCGGTGGTTTACCCGTGCAGAGCGTCGTGCGCCTGAGTCAAGTGGGCTGTGGACGTCACACGCTCGAAAACCAAGGAGTAGCAACATGAAATCGAATTCGCTTAATCGGCTGGTTGCTCAATCCGCGCGTGGTTCGCTCATCGTAAGTGCGGTGCTGATGGCAACGTCAGCCTGTGTGTACGCGACAAACGTCGGTGGAGCCCGGCACGCATCAGATCACCCGCGCAGAAGTGCGGAATGAACTCAAGGAGTTGGAGGCGGTCGGATATCGCCCTATTCCCAATGATCTCTATTACCCAGATGACATTCAGGCGGCGGAACAAAGGCTGGAGGCTAAACATCAAGCGGAAAAGAATGCGCTGACGGGAGGGAGCCAGATAGCGCAGACGAAGCCCACGCCATGACTGCGACGGATTGCGCGTACAGGCATCGCGTTGCTCAGCAAGTGACAACCGGACCTTGGGTGCTGCTGCAAAAAATGCGCCACGACGCAAAGCGTCTGGCAAGGTGACATCGATAGTGAGCGGCATCGGAGGCGCACCGTCAGCTCACCAGCATCAGGTAGCGGGTCGGTATCGGCCACCGATTCTGATCACGTCGCCGTGACGCGCGGCTCACGGCGATCCTGGCGCGCGGCCACCGCCGTCAACCAGAACGCGAGCGGTTGCGCTGACCCCACGACCGGATTCGAAATGTGCGGCGGTCTGGAATAAAACGGATGTTCCGGCAGTCTACGCATTGAAGCGAGTCGGGAGGCCCGTTGGATGATCCGGCGGTCTACCTCCCGAACCTTAGTCGAGAGGGCACTATGTCGTCAGATCTTCCATCCGATCCGTCGCGCCGCGGCGCGTTGAAATGTCTCGCCTTCGGTGGCGTTGGGACCGTGTTTGTTCTGGCCGGCGGTATTCTCACGCCGGTGGAACTGGCCCTCGCCGCCACAGCGAAGGATTCGTCAGTTGCCTCGGGTGTTCCCCTGTTCCTTCAGATCAGCGACTCCCATATAGGCTTCAACAAGGAAGCCAATCCGGATGTCGCCGGTACGCTCAAGCAGACGATTGATTTTGTCAACGCCATGCCGATCAAACCGGCGCTGACGATTCACACAGGCGACATTACCCATCTTTCCAAACCGTCAGAGTTCGACCTCGCGGCCCAATTGTTGTCGGGCCTGAATATCACCGAGTTGCATACCGTTCCGGGCGAGCATGACGTCACCGACGGGCCAGGGACGGAATACTTCAGCCGCTTCGGTCAAGCCTCGGACAATAGAGGTTATTACAGCTTCGACCACAATGGCGTGCACTTCATCGGGCTCGTCAACGTAATGCATTTCAAGCCGAATGGTCTGGGAGGCTTGGGCGACGACCAGCTCGCCTGGTTGGAAAGCGATCTGAAGGGGCGCTCGTCCAGCACGCCGATCGTCGTCTTTGCGCACATGCCGATGTGGACGATTTACGAACCGTGGGGGTGGGGCACCGGCGATGCCGGCCAGGCGATGAGCTATCTGAAGCGCTTTGGTTCGGTCACCGTCCTGAACGGGCATATCCATCAGATCGTGTCGAAGGTGGAAGGCAATATCACCTTCCATACGGCGCGCTCGACGGCGTATCCGCAGCCGACGGCCGGCAATGGCCCAGGACCCATGCCGCTGACGGTGGCGAGCGATCAGCTTCCCAGGATGCTTGGCGTAACCAGCATCAAGATCGTGCGCCACCCGCTGAAGGCGACACTTGCCGACACGACACTCGTCTGATTCCGGCCACCACTCATCCACAAGGATCCTAATCATGCGAACCATTTTCTTTCGTCGCGCCTTCGTCGTCTCGCTTGCCGTCGGGATGCTGATGTCGGGATTCGCTTCCGAGTTTGCCGTCGCGCAAGCGCAGGAGTCCAATGCCGTCGTGATAAAGAACTTCATGTTTTCGCCGATGTCCCTCACGGTCAAGGTCGGCTCGACAGTGACCTGGAAAAATCTCGATGGCGAACCGCATACGGTCGTCAACGATGCCGGCCTGTTCCGTTCCGGCGCGCTCGATCAGAACGACACGTTTCAGTTCAAGTTCGATAAGCCGGGTGTCTACAAGGTATTCTGCGCCATCCACCCATATATGAAGGAGACGATTACCGTCAAGTAGGTGCGCTATCCCGGAGCGCATGCCGCCAGAGGTTGAGTAACCGTCTGGAAGAGTGCGGCAGGGCGCGGTATTGTTGTCAGGCCTGAGGCATCTGGGACGCCTTGGATAGCACGCGGACGGAAACCGGCTCATGGCGGCCTTTCAGGTGTGCATCAAGCTGCGGCAGGTCTGCCGCCGAAACGCCGGCATGCTGGAATACCTCTTCGGACACAATAGCATCGCAAGCGATTTCTTTTGTCAGTTCCTCAAGTCTTGAGGCCACGTTCAGTGGGTCACCAATTGCCGTGAATGTCACATGCTCGCGAAAGCCAATCTCACCCATTACAGCCGGGCCGCAATGCAATCCAATGCCAAACCGGATGGGCATTTGCAGTTGCTGTTCGAGCGCAGCATTGAGTTGATCAATGTTGGCTGCCACCAACGGCACCGCGCAGAGCGCCTGGCGACAAGCAACGGCAGGCTCGTCGCGTAAGCCAAAAATCGCGAGCACAGCGTCGCCCATGAACTGGTTTGGCATACCACCCGCCTCTACCACCGCGGCACAGACAGCGCTCAGGAAGCGACTGACTACGAATATGCTGTCGAACGGTAGTTGCGCCGCCGCAAGCTGTGTAGAACCCCGCATGTCCACGAACATGAACGCCGCGAATCGCTCTTGCGGCATGACGTCCCGCTGACGCCGTTGCAGGAAGGCCGCGGATGCGGCCGGCGGCACCAATGGCCACACGGAGAGATCATGGATCGGCCGCAACTGGCACGCAAGACGCACTGTCTGCGAGTCAACTCCCAGTCGCTCCAGGACGCGCCGCTCTGCCTCGGCTGGCGTGGGCAGCGGCACATCGCTGAGCACGCGCACTCTACACAATGTGCAGCGAGCACGGCCACCGCACGTGCTGGCATGGGGAACTCCGGCCATCCGGCTAGCTTCCAGCACCGAAAATCCGAGCGGCGCGAATACCCTACGCCCCTCTGGGTACAAGATGCAGAGCCGTCCGTGCCGGCGCTCCCGGACCGTGCGCAGCAGCCGCGCCCCAAGTACCAACAGCAGCGCGCCACCATCGAAGAGCAGAAAGTCGTTGCGCAGATCGGCGAGCCAGAGATTTTGCAATCCCGTCCCGACGACCGTCGGCCGAGTCGCCGCGGCGCGCCAGACGGGATCCTGCGCAAGCGCGATCACTTCCCGTCCGCCTTGCAGGAAGCCTAGCAGAGCGAGCACCGGGAGCAGCACGGCGACGCTCAGCAACACGCTCCGCCACGCCCCAAACCATGGCTTCAACCGCAACCAGAACCAGACGCCACAACACCCGTGCGACCAGGCGACCACCAACAGCACCAACTGTGCTCGGCCGAAGAGCGGCGAACCGATCCAGAACGAGTACAACAACTGCGCGTAACCCTTGTTCAGGCCGAACGCGGCAAATGCGATCCGCGTATTGGCGAGATGGTTGGCTAGCAGCGGCGGAATGCATAGACCGAGGACGAGTTGCGTCGCCTCACCCCGATTCCAATGCACCGAGCGCCGCTCATACAGCGCCCACAGGCCCAGGAAGAAATGCGTCACGAGGGCGCTGTATAACACGCCTGTTCCAAGCCATCCCTGCCAGATAAACTTCTGTACAAGCAGACCACGCTCCAGCCACGCGAGCGAGATATTCCCTAGCGAGTGATTCAGGAGGTGTCCCCCTACATAGGTGAACAGCACCAGTCCGGTGGTCAGCCGAACCGATCGCACACCCGCCGGCCGCCATCTTTGAATACTGGGAAAGCGCAACATGCTCTGCTCTCCACCCTCTCGATCAGAGGCATTTCGTTGGGAGATCGACCGGCGGGGCTCGGTTCGATGTGGTTGCATCGTCTTGTCGCCAAGGTCGTGGAGCTTTCAAGAAACACCAGCTAGGACCTGGCTTGCTTGCGACGCCAAGCCGGGCGACCACGTGCCTCGACACTTTTATTGTGGAGCTGGATATTTCAAAGCGTGCCTTCAGGAATATTACTACTGTCGATCAAACGACTGACTAAACTGAGCGCACGCGACTCGCGCTTCAATGGTGAGTTGATCAACATCTAGTTTATACGGTTCAGGATTTCCGCCGAGGATCCCGTCGGTCCGCGGCGCTCGATCGGATTGAGGTAGGCGATCAGCAGTGTTTCATGCGCCGAAAGGCATACTCCGTCTCGCGTCCAGCAGTCGTGTCTTCCGGCTTGCAAAACTGTCGGTTGGGCCCGGCCAATCCGTGATGATGCCACGCGTAAATTCATATCCTTGAGCAGCGGGAAATTGCGAGTTTCTTCTGAACATTGAGCAGGGGCTTACACCAGAAGCCGGTCTGACCGTTCCTTTGGAGCAACCCAGCTGCGCGTCTTCCCGATGCGTCCTCGGCATTCGCGGGTAGCGCAATCGGGCGGGTATTTGTCGAATAGGCGAGAAATACCGCCGACGTCGGACAGCGGATCTCTGAAATCCACAAAGGGTGCGAGCTTTGAAGCACCACCATTCCGAAAAACTTCGTCAACCGGCAGCTACCGATGAGGACCACGCCCGATCGCTCTGGATCAATTCATCGAGTACGAGCCATATGTGCAGAGCGAGCACTCTCGAAGAGGTAAGCACCTAAAGTTGCTAGTCGGGAATAGAACCGACAATGTTGCGGTTTAACAAGTACACGCCGGACGGTTGGAAACGATCGAGAAGATCTCATGCGACTTGTGCGACGGGACGTTCCAGAAGCGACTGGCTTACCGTCGTATATTTTGGATTGAAAATTAATTGTGAATTGGAGATTTCAGATGAAAAATCTTAGTCTGATTGCGGCGGTTACCCTCGCACTGGGCGCTGCGAACGCGTATGCCGGCGACATGGACGTCCCGGCCGGAACCTACGAAAATGCTGCCACGGTGTCGCAAGCGGATCCCTCATCGGCACAGCTGATCACGCCTATGAAGGGCAGCACAGCTTCTTCCGGAAAGACTCGAAAGGAGGTTCGCCAGGAACTGATTCGGGCGCAGCAGGATGGCACGATGGCACGCCTGAACTCGCTGCTCTATGGCGGAGGAAGTTGATCCGGCGCACGGCGTGCGAGGCGCGAGACGGGAGGCCACACCAATCCGTTCGTCCGGAATCGTGGACGCGAGGAAAAACGGCTATCTGGTCAAGGTCAACAATTTAGTGGCAGATAGTGCCGCCGCATGATTCTGTTGCCCCGGCTCCTCCTTGGTTACGGTTGAAGTCGGACTCATAGGCGGATCTTGTCACGTTGTCACGTTGCAAGCCGAAGTGCGGCGAATGCGTTGGACAGGCGCCCAAGCGCCTGATAGTTCTCGGTATAAACCGCTTCTTGCGTCGCAATGGACGCCTGCTCATTCGCGACTTCTTTCTCGTCCGCCAACAAGGCCATGTTGCGGGTCGCAATGGCGATGCCGTTGACGGCGCCCCGCAGGTTTGTAGCGAGTGCCGTCTCGGTATCGTGGACCTCGACGAGGTCGTGGAGTTTGCCTCGGATGCTGGCCAATGCTAGTGCACGCTCCGTAGCGGAAGTAACTGTTTTTTGACATTTGCAGTACGTCAATGCGGCCGATACGGGCTGCGCCCGGTTCCGAATCCGTGTGAATGGTTATCAGCTTGCGCTCAATGAGCCACTCCGCAGCCGCATGAATAATTTCTCCCTCGGCTCGGGAACGGCCAGAATCGGCTGTTCCCCATTGCCGCGCGCATTGTTGAACATAGCCATCTATACGTTCTGTGCGCAGGGTTTGTGGGGCAGGAATGTCTCCATGACTTGCATGCAGCCGCACAGCGCATTCACGGATTTGAAAGACGAGGGGTCGCGGGCGCGTTCGAGCCAGAAACCGTCGATAACTGCTGTAAGCGTCGCGGCGGCGAATTCACCGTCTACGGGCGTACCGCACACTTGGACGATCTGGTCGAAGAGTTTCTTAAGCGTGTCGCGGTGGGCGTTGTATAGCGCCTTGTGCGCGTTGCCGATCACGGGGTCGCTTTGAGCAACGCTCCAGAATCCAAGCCAGACTTTAACTGTCGACGGTTTAAATACGGGTGCAGCGAAACACGCCTCGATGATCGCAGTGAGTTTTTCCTCCGTATTTGTTGCTTTTGCTGCCGCTTCCCGGGAAGCGTTTAGCAGGTCTGCGGCCAATCGCTGATAGGTCCGTGCCATCAGTGCATCTTTCGACCCGAAGTGATAGTGAATGAGGCCACGCGCGATGTTCGCTTCGGCGCAGATCCGGTCGACGGTGGTTTCAGAATAGCTGTAACGGGCGATGCAGCGCATAGTCGCGTCAATGATCGATTGCTGGCGCCAAGCCGCTATCTCACGGGCACCGATACCGCGTGCCGGCACCGTCTCCTTGCCGATGGTCCTTTTCACTCTACCGCCTCGCGGAAGTCATGACACGCTTAAGTATATGCCGTTATAAAACGATTGTTCAATAAAAATATGGACACGGTCCATTGAGATCAAGTTGGTTGAATTCGTAAGGAAATACCTTGAAAAGCGGGGTCGTTCGATCTGCTTGTTGCGCTCTGAAATCTTCCGTCACTCCGTTTGAAGACTTACTGGTAAAGAGTTTGGCTGAATTTTATGGTTCCGTGAGAAATAAGCTGCGATGCTTGGTTGGTGGGTGCCGGCACCTCGAAAATTGTTCGCGTCTAGGTAGTTCTGCCTATGCTATTGAACAATCGTTAAATAGTAGACTGAGATCCATCGCAGGAATGTTAGTGCTGCAGGAAGGGCAGAAGAGCGCCGCTCAGAGACCCTAATTTCCCGAAGGAGGATACGCCGTGAAGTGCATGAAAGCGTCCATACCACTTGTCTTCGTAAGCGTTGTTCTTGGCCACGGCGCTGCCCTCGCCGCAACTGGCACGCTCAATGTGCTCAATTGGTCTGACTACATTGGGAAGGACACGGTCGCCCAGTATCAGCAGGCGACGGGTGTCAAGGTAAAGTACGATGCGCTCGACAGCGACGACACGCTGCAGGCCAAGCTGCTCAGTGGCCACACCGGCTACGACGTGGTGTATCCGACGCTGACCTACATGGCAAACCAGATTGAAGCCGGGGTTTATGAAAAACTCGATTGGACGAAAATTCCAAACCGGTCGAATATCGATCCAGAGTTGATGAAGAAGATCTCCAAAATGGATCCCGGTAATCGTTATGGCGTGCCGTACGCCTGGGGTACGGAAGGCATTTCAATCAATCTCAAGCAAGTGGGTGCGGTACTCGGGAAGGACGTAGACCTCGATGCACTGGGATGGAATCTCCTGTTTAATCCGGCCGTAGTCAGCAAACTGAGCAAATGCGGGGTCTCGATTGTCGATTCTCCTGCTGATGTATTCCCGATCGTCCTGTCCTACATGGGCCGCGATCCGAATAGCAAAAACGTCAGTGACTACCGGGATGCCTACAATGTCTTGAAGAAGATCAGACCCTACGTTACCCAGTTCAGCTCGACCTATCTCAACGACGTGGCCGGCGGCGATGTCTGCGTCGCTTACAGCTGGTCGGGCGACGCGGGAATGATCAAGCGTCGTGTCATGGAGGCTCATCGCAACTTCGAAATCAAATATCTGGTCCCGAAAGGCGGCGGCGGCGTGTGGTTCACCATGATGGCTATTCCCAAAGATGCCGAGAATAAAGAAGACGCCTACAAATGGATCAATTTCATTCTGAAACCGGATGTATCGGCGGGAATTACGAACGATACGACGTACCCCACGGGCAACGTGGCCGCACGTAGCATGATCAACGCTAACCTGGTGAACGACACCTCCATTTATCCAACGAGCGAGCAGGTCAAAACGTATTTCGTGCTTCAGCCGATCGATCCCGACATTCGCCACACCATCAACAAGCTTTGGCTCGATTTCAAGGCGGATCGCTGATCAGGCTGTATCAGGGAGATACTTGTCCCGTAACGCTGAAGGTTGTCTGGGTGCATGGCCGCGCGGGAGAACGAGGCCTCATATAATAGCTGCCAATATCCAGAAAATTTCATTGAGGCGCATGACGATGGCGAAATCCGAACCCAACGCAGAGAGCGCGAGAAAACAGACGGCGCGCACGCGCAGCCGTGAAGATCCTGAGGTCCGTCGCAAGTCGCTGATTCAGGCGACCATGCGCTCGATTGCGAAGTACGGGTTTTCGGGTACCACCGTTGAGAATATTTGCGCGGAAGCGCAGGTCTCGCGAGGAATGATCAATCACTACTTCGATACGAAGGAGGAACTGCTGCGCCAATCGTACAGGGAGCTTTGTGACGAATGGGCGTTTCACACGCAGCAGATGGTGATGAATACCTACAGCGAGCCGGAGGATCGCCTGCGCGCGTTCATTCGCGTGTGCTTCGGGCCAACGCTTTTCAAGCCCGAATACCTCGGGATATGGGTGGGGTACTGGAGTGTGATTGCGAAGTCGCCGGATTTGAGGCGCCTGCATCGCGAGACCTACAAGCAGGATCGTGACACATACCAGGCGCTGTTCGAGCTGGCCGGACAAAAGCGTGGGTGCGAAATTAACGCCCGAAGGGCCGCCATCTCGCTGATCGGATTGATAGACGGCTTGTGGCTGGAATGGGGGCTCGATCCGAAAGGGTTCAGCCCCAAAGAGGCCGAGGACGCTTGTCTGGACTTCCTGGCGAAGACGCTTGCCTGACGACGGACTTTGCTGCACCACGAAGGCAATGCGCAAGCATTGCCTGCTGGGAGGGCGATTCCAGATGGCCAGTCGGCGGCAGTTTCTGTTGTCTCTGCATTGAGATGACCGAACTGTCACCGACTGGAGAGAACCGAAGTGTGATGCAGTGAGAATCGAGCGTTTCACACATTTTTTTGCTCGTAATGTTGAATGAACGTTGGTTCAACATAAGCATCGGTGATTAGCGTGTACGGGCAACTGCGGTACGGTCTCCCGGGTCGCAATGATTGAAAATGAAGGCGATGTAAAGGGCATGTGTACAGTCATGTCACGTTGTTACTTAATCGTACTAATTAGGCTTGCATATGAACAATGCACCAATCGAAATAGATCGAACTGGGTGGGACGCAGTCGCGTATGGCCATGTAATTGATGGATCGAAGAAATTTGAGCAAATCGCGCCCCGCAGCCGGTACCCGGATTTCGTTCAGATTGTCGATGTAGTGAAGAGCTTCGGCGATTCTAAGGCGGTCGATTGCGTGAATCTGTCGATTGGAAAGGGCGAATTGTTTGCGCTACTCGGCAGTTCGGGATGTGGGAAATCAACCCTGCTACGCATGATGGCAGGGCTGGAGACGCCCACGTCAGGACGAATACTGATTGAGGGCCACGATCTGGCCAAATTGCCGGTTCACCGCCGCCCGACCAACATGATGTTTCAGTCCTACGCGTTGTTTCCCCATATGACAGTTGAGGCAAACGTCGCGTATGGTTTGAAGCAGGAGCGCATACCGAAGACCGAGATCAAAGAAAGGGTCAACGAGGTGCTCGATCTGGTTCAGATGTCCGCCTATCGAATGCGCAAGCCGCACCAGTTGTCCGGAGGTCAGCAGCAGCGCATAGCGCTTGCACGCAGTTTGATCAAGCGCCCCAAATTGTTGCTTCTGGACGAGCCAATGTCCGCACTGGACAAGAAAATTCGTCAGCAGACCCAGTTTGAGCTTGGCAACATTTTGCAGCGAGTGGGTGTGACGTGCGTCATGGTTACCCACGACCAGGATGAAGCGATGACGATGGCTGATCGTCTCGCAGTCATGAACCATGGCCGGATCATGCAAATTGGCGCCCCGGAGGAGGTTTACGAATTTCCAAATTGTCGGTTTGCCGCGGCCTTCATCGGCTCGACGAATATGTTTGAGGGCATGTTGATCGACGATCAGTCGGTCCTGATCGACTCCACCGATCTGGCTGCGCCGATTCGTGCGAAAAACCCCATCAATTTACGTCAGGGCATGGCGGTCCATATCTCGATTCGTCCCGAACGCTTGAGCATGAGTCTTAATCCGCCCATGGCTAATAGCAACATCGCGGAGGGTCTGATCGAGGAATACGCCTACATGGGCAGCTATACGCTCTTCTATATTCGGCTGCGCAGCGGAAAGCTGATGACTGTCAATGTCTCCCGCTTGACATTGAAGAGCTTCGATCATTGTCTCACCTATGGTGAGTCGGTGTATCTCGCGTGGGACCCGGACAGCGTTGTGGTGGTGGAGAAATGAACTCGCCTCTCCTCAAAATTTGCAGCCAGATCAAACCATCCGGCCGCTCGGTAGTGATCGCCGTTCCGTTCGCGTTCCTGCTGCTGTTCTTTATGGTGCCCTTCCTTGTCGTGGCCAAGATCAGTTTTGCAGACCTACGCATGGCGATGCCACCGTACTCGTCCCTGATGGACTTTAGCGACGGTGTTCTGCAAATCAAACTGAATTTCTCACACTACCGTTCGGTGCTGACTGATGGCCTGTATATCGGCGCATATCTGAAGTCCGTAGAGGTCGCGCTTTTCTCGACGTTGCTGTGTCTTGTGATTGGCTATCCAACGGCTTATATCATCGCGCGCTCCACTCCGGCCCGACGCAACCTGCTGATGGTAGGCGTGATGTTGCCTTTCTGGACGTCGTATCTGATTCGTATCTATTCGTGGATTGGCATTCTGAAGGAGCGGGGTCTGCTCAATTCGGTGTTGATCTGGAGCCATGTGATCGATGAACCGCTGCGTTTGTATCACACCGATTGGGGGCTTTACATCGGGATGGTCTATTCATACCTGCCCTATCTCATCCTGCCTTTGTACGCACACCTCGTGAAGATGGATGTGAGACTGCTCGAAGCTGCACGCGATCTTGGCGCAAAACCATGGAAGGTTTTCCTCACGGTCACTGTCCCTTTGTCGGCGAGGGGCATTGTCGCCGGCTGCCTGCTGGTATTCATTCCTGCTGTTGGTGAGTACGTGATCCCGGAGCTGTTGGGCGGAGCCGACTCGCTCATGATTGGTCGCGTGATGTGGGATGATTTTTTCAACAATACGGACTGGCCGGTTGCAGCCGCGGCTGCTTGTGCGATGGTCGCATTGCTGCTGATCCCCATGGCGTGGTTTCAGACAATCCAGGCTAAGGAACTCAAATAAAAATGGACAAACTGCGCGCATTTCTTCCGGGCACCTTCCTGTTTCTTGTATTCATGTTTCTCTACGTGCCGATGCTAAGCGTCGTTTTCTATTCCTTTAACGAGTCACAGCTCGTCACTGTGTGGACCGGTTTCTCGTTCAAGTGGTACTACGCGTTGACGCAGGACACAGAACTTCTGAATGCAGCGGTTACAAGTTTAAAAATTGCGATTGCAACGGCCTTCACCTCTGTGTTCATCGGGACATGGGCAGGCTTTGTCATCGCCAACTCAGGGCGGTTTCGCGGATTCACACTATTCGCCGCCATGACGAATGCGCCGCTCGTGCTGCCAGAAGTTATTCAGGGGATCTCGCTGCTCCTATTGTTCGTCGGCTTGCAGCAGGTAACCGGTTGGCCAGGCGGGCGCGGGATGGTGACGATATGGATTGGTCACGTGATGCTCTGCCTGTCCTACGTCGCTATCACGGTGCAATCCCGGCTTTCGGGAATGGATAAATCGCTTGGAGAAGCTGCGCAAGATCTTGGTGCAACATCGCTGCGTGTGTTTTTCGATGTGACATTGCCGCTCATCTCCCAGGCGCTGATTTCCGGGTGGCTTCTATCCTTCACGATTTCCATGGACGACATCATCATGTCGGCGTTCCTGTCGGGACCTGGTTCGACCTTGTTGCCGCTGGTTGTGCTATCCCGGGTGCGGCTTGGGCTTAACCCCGAGATCAATGCGCTGGGAACGCTCGTCATTGTGTTCGTCACCTCTGCTGTCGTGGTCAACAACCACTTTATGCTCAGGCGGCTTCGAAGTCGTGACCGCGAGATCAGCCGCGCGTTGACGAACGTGCAGACCGATAGACCCGTAGTGGGACGTGCAACGCAAACAGCATAACGACGTACGTGCAAGCGAATTTCATGGAGTAAATATGAAGGCTCTGGAAAATCTGGATCAAATCCGCAAGAACGACAATGAGTCGTGGTTCCACCCGTGGGAGTCGATGGCTGATGCGGGGGGCACGAACCGTACCGTCATTTCTCGTGCTGTCGGAATTTACGTCTACGATGAAACGGGGCGGCGGCTGATCGATGGACCCGGCGGCATGTGGTGTATGCAGATCGGATACGGTCGTCAGGAAATGGCCGATGCGATCTCACAGCAGATCATGCAGGTGCCGTACATGAACCCCTTCTCGTTGACGAGTGAACCGTCGGCCAGGCTAGCCGCCAAATTGGCGGAACTGGCGCCTGGCGATCTGAATCATGTCTTCCTGACAACAGGGGGGTCAACAGCAGTCGATACTGCGCTTCGATTCGTGCATTTCTACAACAATGTCAAAGGGCGTCCGGGCAAGAAGCACATCATTTCACGCGCCTCTGCTTACCACGGCAGCACTTACCTGTGCTCGCTCGTGACGGGAAAGGACCGCGACAAGAACTGGTTCGATATCGGTTCGCCATTTGTCCACTTCTTGCCGTCGGTCAATCCGTCGCGTCGGCCATCCGGAATGACCGTCCACGCGTTCGCTGACGAAAAGGCCAACGATCTCGAAGCGAAGATCCTCGAATTGGGGGCTGAGAATGTCGGTGCATTTATCGCCGAGCCGATCCAGTCGTCGGGTGGCGTCATCGTGCCGCCGGAGGGGTATCTGCGCAAATGCTGGGAAATCTGTCGAAAGTACGATGTCCTCTACATTTCTGACGAAGTGGTGACCGGTTTTGGCCGACTGGGTCACTGGTTCGCGTCGAAGGACGTGTTCGGCGTTGAACCCGACATCATCACCTGCGCGAAGGGACTTACCTCGGGCTATCTGCCGCTTGGGGCATGCCTGATCTCAGATCGTCTGTTTTCGGAGATCTCGGGCGAGCGTGCACGTGGGGCCACTTTTGGGCACGGATTTACGTACTCGGGCCATCCAGTCTGCTGCGTCGCGGCACTCAAGAGCATTGAGATTATCGAGCGCGAAAGGATCCTGGAACACGTGCGCGAGGTGGGAACATATTTCCAGGCGCGCTTGCAGGAATTGCGAGAGATTCCCATCGTACTTGACGTAAGGGGAATGGGGTTGGTCGGCTGCGTCGAGTGCACGGTCAAAGAGATCGCCGAGAACTCTTTGGAATTCGACAGCAACCTCGGTGCGCGGATCGACCGGCATTGCCATGAACTGGGGCTGATGCTTAGGCCGATTGTCAATCAGTGCGTCTTTTCGCCCCCACTCGTCATTAGTAAAGCGCAGATTGACCAAATGATCGACGCGCTGCGCGAAGGCATTTTGCGCACCATGCACGACATTGAGCAGGAACTAGGCATCACGATCGCGTGATGCTGTCACAACTGCGTCAACAAACCGGTTGATAGGGACGGTGAGGGTGAAGCGGCCCTCTCTCGCTGTCCCTGTTGTGCGTTGGAAGGGTGTCTCGCGAACGACGTTACCGACGCTTGGTAAGCGGCAAGGTGCGTAAAAACTGCGTCGTAGTCGATCTGACTAGCACAACGTTCTAGGCATCATACGTCGAGATATCCGAACAGGAAATGGTTCTAATTGAATGAACGTATCGCCGATAAGGTACGAACGGAATGACGGTCTGAATTTCAACTGTCTTAGATCACGAAATGCGTGATCGATGCGAAACGCCTGCTTGCGAGCAGGCGTTTCGCCGCAAGGGGCGCCTTAGCCTGCAGACATAAATAGAGGAGACGACATGAAGGTAAGAACAGTTTGCGCGTTACTCGCCGGGTTGCCGGGTTTTGCCATGGCGAGTCCGATTGAGGATCAGGTCAAACAACTCGAAGCAAAGGTCAAAGCGCTGGAAGCATTGACCGCTGTAGCGCTGGCCGACCACAAGAAGGACGAAGCAAAAATCAAGACGCTGGAGGTGAAGCTTCAGGCGAAAGACCCGGCCGCAAGCTTCCCTGGTCCTCAGATGACGAAAGACGTGTCGAATGATTCCGCGCCGGATAGCGACGATGCGCCTGCGCTGTTGACGCAGGGCCAACTGGCCACAATGAAGCAGCAGATTGCAAACCAGCAACTTAAAGTGAACAACCTGAACGACGCGGCCAACAGTGGCCCTCTCGCAGGCTTGAGCGTAACGGGCTATATCGATCCTGCCTATGTCGCCTCACACGATCAGCGGTCTTCGTCGTTTCGCTTCCTGAATAAAGGGGATCCGTACACTTACTACGATTCTTCGATCGGTGACGTCTATTTGGATATCAAGAAGACCTTCGGACAAGGCACCTACGCGCCTAGCGTCGAACTGCAGATCATGCCGAGTCGTGGATATGGCACGTTCTCGACAAACAGCAGCGGTTCGACCTTCGGGAACATCTTCAACTCAGCTGTTGTCAATGTACCGCTGTCCGACACGACGACGTTCGTTGCGGGCTACATTCCGAGTTTCGCAGGCTACGAATATCAGCAGTCCACTTTGAACCTGGCGATGTCGCACGGCTTGCTATTCGACTTTTCCGAACCGGGGACTTACATCGGCGCCGGCCTCAATTACGCGACCGGCAATTGGGCGTGGAAGACTTTCCTGGGTAACGAGGAGTATCAGTCATCCGCAGCCACGATCGGTCAATGGAGCAACCGCACGCCGACCGTGACGGGGCGCGTCGACTACACCTGGTCAAGTGCGCTTGATCTTGGTGGCTCGTTCAGTTGGGGGCGAAACACACTGCCTGCGCAATCGCCGTCTTGTGGGCAGGCCGGCACCTGTGGCTCCGGCTTTGGCTATCAGGGTACTTCCTCGTCGCCTTTTGGCAGTAAGTTTTATGTGGAGGGGGATCTGACTTACGCGTTGGCCGACGTGCAACTGAATGCCCAACTCGACTATGGACAGTTGCAGGGCGGCGCATGGAGCGGCGGTACTGCTCAATGGTATGGCCTGTCTTTGCTCGCGCATCGTAAGTGGACCATGGAACTGTTGGGGCGGATGGGAGCAACACTTCGTTTCGACTATCTGAATGACCAGAGAAATGGCGGCGGAGGCGGCGGTACTTCTATCCCGAGTGGGACGGACGGATTAAATGGTTTCGGCATTGCCCCGTCGTGTCTTGCGTCGTCTGCGACGAATGGCAGCGAGTGCAAGGGGGCAAATCGGATGGAAATCACTGGCGCACTGCTGTTCTACCCGACGAACCAGATTACAGTCAAGGCTGAATACCGGCACGACTGGTCGAACGAGCGCGTGTTTCAGAGGCTCGATGGAGAGTACGTTAAATCGAACGACGTACTCGGTGTACAGTTCATCTACGCATACTAGTGTTTTAGGCTGTGGTGAAAATAGCGATCAGCGGATCGATCAGTTCGACACTCCAACCGGTTCGTTGATCGCTATTTGCACCACAGCGAAACTGATGACGATCGCCGGGCAACGTGGCGGTCAGTGCTTCGGGTTCAAAACGACGAGGACCCAAAACCACTGCCCGGCTGTACAGTGCCGTCACCGCAGTTTGACGATGGTCGATTTCAGTTCGGTGTATTTTTCCAGTGCGTGCAGCGAGTTGTCGCGACCGTTGCCTGATTCCTTGAAACCGCCGAACGGGAAGTTCATATCGTCGGTTTCCTCATAGCAGTTGACCCACACCGTACCGGCGCGCAGACGGCGCGCCGTTTCGTGTGCGGTCGACAGGTCGGCGCTCCAGACCGATGCGGCGAGCCCGTACACCGTATCGTTGGCGAGGGCGACCGCCTCGTCCAGCGAGTCGAACGTCACGACTGACAGCACAGGCCCGAAGATTTCCTCGTTCACGAGAGCGATATCGGCGCGCGGACAGTCGAATACTGTCGGTTCGATATATTGACCGCCGCTGCCGTTCAACGCGCGGCGACCGCCTGTCAACAGCGTGGCATCGTCGCGTCCCTGCTGGACGTAACTCAACACTCGATCAACTTGGGATGCGTCGATCAGGCTGCCCATGCGTGTGTCCGGTGAAAGTGGATTGCCCGGCGCATAGCCCTGCGCGGCGGCGAGCACCCGTTCGATGAAGTCTCCCTTGATCTCGCGATGGACCAGCAGGCGCGAACCTGCCGTGCACATCTGCCCTGTGTTGTAGAACACCGCATGGGCGACAGTGCGTGCCGCACGGTCGAGATCGGGACAGTCGGGCAGCACGATCTGAGGCGATTTGCCGCCCAGTTCGAGCCACGCACGCTTGAGATTTGATTCAGCGGCGTAGCGCGCGATCTTGCGGCCTACCGCCGTCGATCCGGTGAAGGCGATGCAGTCGACGTCCATATGGCTCGCGAGCGCCTGTCCTGTGTCACCAAACCCAGGCACAACGTTGAGCGCGCCTGGCGGCAGCCCGGCCTCGCTGGCCAATTGGGCAAGCCGGATTGCACTGAGCGGCGATTTCTCCGAGGGTTTGAGTACGACGCTATTGCCGCAGGCGAGCGCCGGCGCACATTTCCACATCGCGATGAGCGCAGGAAAATTCCACGGGACGACAGCAGCGACGACGCCCACCGGCTCGCGCGTCACCAGACCGAGCAGATGCGCGCTGGTGGGCGCCACCTCTCCGCCGACCTTGTCGATGGCTTCCGCAAACCAGCTGATGCAGTAAGCGGCTGATGGAATGTCCACGCTCGTTGTGTCGGCGATTGGCTTGCCGGTATCGAGCGTTTCGAGCAGGGCGATCTCATCCGAATGTTGGCGTACGAGTTCTGCCCAGCGCAGCAGCACGCCCTTGCGCGCGCGCGGTTCCATGTCCCGCCATGCGCCGCTCTCGAAGCAACGCCGTGCGGCGCGGACCGCCCGATTCACATCTTCCTCACTGCACCGCGCGAGCGCTGAGAGCGCGCGTCCGTCGATCGGGCTGGTGCAGGGAAATGTCGCACCATCGCACGCCTCGGTGAGGGCGCCGTTGATGAAAGCGCGGCCTTCAATGCCGAGCTCGACGGCGCGGCGACTCCATGATTCAAGTGTCATATTCCGGTGTTTTATCAGGTAGGGCGGCGATGGTTGATTGCAATGGCGCGTCCTGCGTCGACCGGACGTGGCTCTCGTGAGTGTGCAGTCCGGATCACCTCGAGCCGCGTCTGCAGTTCGAACGGAAAGGACGCCGCGCGTCCTGCTTGCATGTCGACGTGCATCAGCAATTGTTCTCCCGTAGCGAGCAACGTATTGCTCTGCGCGTGCCACATCTCGTGAAAGATGTGCAGCCGCTTGTGATCGAAATCGAGCAGACGCAGCGTTAGGCGCAAGGGCTCCCCAAGCGCCACTTCGCGAAGGTTGCGTATGTGCGTCTCTACTGTGTAAATCGAATGACCGCCTGACCTGTAGTCGTCATCAATGCCGAAGTAGCGGAAGAACGCGTCGCTGTTGTCGCCGAACACGAGCAGATAGCACGACTCACTCATGTGCTGGTTGTAGTCGACCCATTCCGGCTTCACCGTGCACTGATGCAGTTCGAGCGGGGTGGCGATCGTGGCGTTCAGATCGAACGACCCAGCCTTTTGCCCTTCGTAGGCCGAACGTAGCTGATGGACGGATGCGACATCGTTGTTGCTCATGTGAGTTGCGCTCCCAACTTGGAGTGGTTTCGACCGAGGTCGAGCGATGAACTGGACAGCGTGTTGAAGGGGCGTCAGTCGCGTCTCTCGAGACCGCTCACGCGCCAGTATGCCGATAGTAGATCGAATTGAACGTTTTTTCAACATCAAGAAAAGTACCTCCATGTAAACACTGAGGTGTTGTTGTTCTGGTTTATGTTGAACATTCGTTCAGTCATACATATACTCAGCCTCCGTTGCATGTGCGCGTATCACAAGGCGTGTTCGCGACTTGTTCGACAGACTTCCGAGTACTTCGAATGACCGCTGCCGGTTTGATTCCGGTGGTTTTCGGCGTGACGTTTTCCCGCAACCGCACGACACAGATCTATTGATGGAGTGGAGACCTTGACGATGAATAAAAAAACCATGGCTGTCGGCGCCTTTTGCGCATTTGCCACTGCACAGGCGTTTGCGCAAAGCAGTGTTTCGCTGTACGGCATCATCGATGCGGGTTTGACGTACGTGAGCAATACCGGCGGTGCACATGCGTACCTTTTTGACGACGGCGTTTCGTACGGAAACCGTGTTGGTTTCATGGGCACCGAGGACCTGGGCGGCGGTAACAAGGCGGTATTCAAGCTGGAAAGCGGGTTTCGACTCGGCACCGGCCGGCTGAACCAGGGCGGCGCGTTGTTTGGCCGCCAGGCCTATGTGGGCCTCGCCAACGACTGGGGCACGCTCACGTTCGGCAACCAGTACGATTTCGCGTTTGATTTCACCGCTGCAAACAACGTCAGCGCGTTCGGCAGCGGCTATGGCGTTCACCTGGGTGATTTCGACCGCCAGAGCGGCGACCGCTTGCAAAACTCGATCAAGTTCGTGAGCAACAGCTTTCACGGGCTCGTGGTGGGCGGTATGTATTCGTTCAGCAATACAGCGGGCGATTTCCGCGACGGCAGTTCATGGAGCGTGGGCTCGACCTACAACATGGGCAACTTCTCCGCCGCCGGCAACTACACGCGCTTGAATTCGCCCACTGGACTTGCGGGTCTCGATCCCTATGCGCAGATCGGTGTAACGAGCATGCTCGGCCAGACGGTCGCAACCGTCAATCCGGCCACAGGCGCTGTCACCGACTCGTACTCCAGCACGCCGTTCAAGGTCGATTCACAGTCGATCTTCGGCATTGGCGGGTCTTACGTCTTTGACAAGTTGACGGTGAACGGCGACTTCTCGAATACGACCTTCAAGGGTTTTGGGCAGTCGTCCACAATGCGCGTCTACGAAACCGGCGTGCAGTACCAGGCAACGGCGCCGCTTTCGTTGATTGCCGGTTACCAGTACACGACCTTCGAAGGTCACCACTGGCATGAGGTGGCGCTGGGTACGCACTATTTACTGTCCAAAACCACTGACGTGTATGCTGCAGTGGATTGGATGCGCGCATCCGAGGGCGTCGATGCGGTGATCGGTTATAGCTTTACACCGTCTTCGAGCCGCAATCAGACCGCCGCACGCGTCGGCATGCGGCACAACTTCTAACTGTAATGAGGGTGGCGCCGGTCTCTCTGGCGCTCGTTTCTTATCATGAGCACGCGGCGAAACGATACAAACGGCGTCCCACAGGCGAACGCGGACGACGTCATGGCAGCGCTTGTCGATGCGCTGGGCCCTGAATGCGTGCTCCGCGGCGAAGACGTCGGCGAGCGCTACTTCACGAACTACGGCGAAGCGGCGGGTGTGCGGCCGCTTGCCGTGCTTCGGCCGCGCAGCGTCGATGAGGTCAGCCGCGCGTTGGTCATTTGCTCGGCATTCGCTCAGCCGGTGGTGCCGCAAGGCGGGATGACGGGGCTGGCTGGCGGTGCCGCACCGGCAGCCGGTGAGGTCGTTTTGTCGCTCGAACGCTTGAGCGGTGTGGAGCAGATCGACCGCCATGCCGCGACGGTGACCGCGTGGGCCGGCACGACGCTGCAAACCATCCAAGAGGCGGTAGCGGATGCCGGCTTCACGCTCGGCCTCGATCTCGGCGCGCGCGGCTCGTGCCAGATCGGCGGAAATGTCGCGACCAACGCGGGTGGCAATCGCGTGGTCCGCTACGGAACGACGCGTGAGCAGGTGCTCGGCCTGGAGGTGGTGCTGGCCGACGGTACGGTGCTGTCGTCGCTGAACAAGATGCTGAAGAACAACACGGGCTACGATCTGCGTCAACTGTTCGTCGGTAGTGAGGGGACACTCGGCGTCGTGACGCGCGTGGTGCTGCGAATGCATCCGCGGCTTGCCGCGTCGAGTACAGCACTTTGCGTGACAAAGGACTTCCCGGCGGCGCTCGAACTGCTGCATGCGGCGCGCGCCGCGCTCCCCGAATTGCTGAGCTTCGAAGCGATGTGGCCGGCGTTCTACACATTCGTGGCGGTGCATACGCCCGAGGTTCGCGCGCCGCAACTCGTTGACGGGGGCTTTCCGGTTTTGCTCGAATGCGCGGGGAGCCATGCCGAGGAAACGGCCGCGCGCTTTAACGCTACGCTTGAACGCTGGCTCGAAAGCGAACTTGTCGTCGATGCCGTGGTGGCCCAGAACGTCGCTGAAGCCCAGGCCTTCTGGACGATACGCGAGGGGCTCGCGATAGATAGCCTGCCCGATCTGATCAATTTCGATGTGGGTGTGCCACACGGCGGCATGGAAGCATTTGTCGTGGCCTGCGAACGTGCGTTAAAAGCGCGCTGGCCAGAGGCGCATGTGTTTTTCTTCGGTCATCTCGGCGACAGCAATCTGCATCTGTGTGTGTCGGCCCCTTATGCGCAGGGCGAAAGCGCACACGATGTCGAAGCTGTCGTTTATGGGCAGGTGAGCGATGCGGGCGGCTCCATTTCAGCGGAGCACGGCATTGGCGTCCATAAACGCGCGTGGCTTCATTGCTCCCGCAGCCACGAGGAAATCGAAGCAATGCATCGGCTCAAGCGTGCCTTCGATCCGCTCGGCATTCTCAATCCGGGTAAGGTCATCTGAACCGTTGGCCGCTTTAGTTGGCCGCTTTAGTTGCTAGCCTTGGTTGCCCGCCTTATTTGCCCGCCTTAACCACCCAGGTCAAAGCGGGCAAGCGGCATTGCATCAAGCGTCGAGACGGATCAAGGCGTCCACCGCCACCGCGTCGTGTTCGAGCACCAACAGCGGATTGACATCGAGTTCCATCAGCCTGTCGGCGTGTGTCTGCGCGAATCGGGCAATCGCCATGATATTGCGCACGACCGCATCGAGATCGGCATGCCGGCTACCGCGATAGCCGGTGAGGAGCGGGCCGAGCTTCAGACCCAACAGCGCCGCGCGCACGTCTTCCTCGCGAACGGGCAACAGCAGGGTTGCCGTATCGCGGATCAGTTCAACCAGCACGCCGCCACTGCCAAGCACGAGCGCCAACCCGAAATCGTCCTCACGCTTGATGCCGACGATCAGTTCCAGAATCGGGGCGCCTGCCATGCGCTCGACCAGAATGCGCCCAACCTTCACCTCCGGTGCATACTGCGCGACGCTTTGCGTCATGCGCTCGACTGCCTGCGCGACGGTTTGCGGCGAATCCAGTTTGAGTGCCACCGCGCCGGCTTCGGTCTTGTGCGGGAGCTGCTCGCTCACGACCTTCACGCACACCGGAAAACCTAACCGTTGGGCCGCAGCCGGTGCATCGGCGGGCGCCACCAGTTCGCTCGCGGGCACCGTCAATCCGTATTCCGCGAGCATTCGCTTGCTGTCCCATTCGTCGTACAGGCGGCTCGACCCCGTGCCCTGTCCTGCTTGCAACACCGGCAGCGCTGAGAGGCTGTCCGCTTCCAGAATGCCTGAGCGCGTGGCGCCGTACCACATCGCCGCACCGATTGCCGCGATACCTTCCGCGAGTCCCTGCAAGGGCGCGACGCCGACGGCCGCCATTTGCGCGGCATGGTCGGGTGGTGTCAGATCGGGGAACACCGAAATGATAGCGCCGGTTACACCATGCCGGCGAGCCGAATCGGCGAACGCGTGGGCGGCGATATCGCAATCGGGGCGCTCGCCGGTGCTTTCTTTGGGGTAGTCCAGAATCATGGCTGCCGCACCCGGGCTATCGCTCAGCAAGGCGTCGCAGCAGGCGCGCATCGCTTCCGGATTGCCCCACGGCGTGGTCGTGAAGTCGAGCGGGTTGGCGATGTTCGCGTAAGCGGGCAGTACTTGCCGCAGCGCGGCTCGGCCTTGTGCGCTGACAGGCGGAAACTCGATACCGTGTGTTTCCGCGAGATCGGCGACGAGACCCGCATCGCCGCCGGACGTCGCGAGCGCCGCGAGTTTGCCGTTTTTCGGCACACCGCCTAGCGACAGGAATTTCAACGTTTCCACGAGACTGACAGGATCCTTGACGCGGATGATGCCGAGCCGTTTGAAGAGCGCGTCGTACAACGCGTCGGAGCCCGCGAGCGAGCTCGTGTGGCTAAGCGCGAGTTGCGCGCCGAGCTTCGATACGCCGCTCTTGAGCGCGACGATCGGCACACCCCGCGCCAGGGCGCGGGCGGCCGCAGCGCTAAACGCATGGACGTTCCTGAGCCCTTCCAGATGGACGCCGATGGCGCGGACCCTGGGGTTGTCGAGAAACGCATCGATCAGCAGGGCCACGTCGATCATCGCCTGATTGCCGACGCTCACGAGATACGCGAAGGGCACCGTACGGCTGCTCATCGAGAGGTTGTACGCGAGATTGCCGCTTTGCGTGATGACCGCCACGCCCTCGTCGACGCGCGCGGCGCCGTGCGCGACCGGCCACAGCGCGCTACCGTTCAGGCCGTTGAGCAAACCATAGCAGTTCGGACCGAGCACGGCCATGTCGCCGGCGGCTTCGAGCAGGCTGGCTTGCAAGGCGGCGCCGTCCCCTCCCATCTCCGAAAAGCCCGATGCATACGCGACTGCGCCGCCGGCTCCGCGCGCGGCGAGATCGCGCACGACGCCGACCGTCTGTGCCGCCGGCACCGCGATGAATACCGCGTCAGGCGCAGAGGGCAGCTCGGCGATGCTCGCGTGGCAGCGGACGCCGTCGATCTCGGCGTGGGTCGGATTGACGAGATAGATATCGCCGGTAAAGCCGAAGTCGCGGCAACGCTGCACGGCGCCGGCGATGCTGCGGCCACCGATAAACGCGATGCTGGCGGGATTGAGAAGTCGGCGCAGATTCGCGGCCCGCAGAGCGTCGCGGTTCGCGGCGGCGGGAGTATGTCCCATGGCATGTCTCTTGAAAGATTGAGGACGCGCCTGCAATGCGCGCCCTGCATTTTTTGTTGGTAGCGCCGGATCGTGCAGGGTGTGCGCACGATCGCCGCGCCGGCCGCAAGTACAACGGCTTTAGCTATACCTTCTAAGGATTTCCTTCGAGAGGATATGCCGCTGGATTTCCGAAGTGCCTTCCCAGATACGCTCAATGCGTGCGTCGCGCCAGAAGCGTTCGATCGGCAGTTCGTCCATCAGACCCATTCCGCCATAGATCTGAACAGCATGGTCGGTGACGCGCCCGAGTGTTTCTGTCGCGAGGAGCTTGGCGAGCGCGGCATCGCCATCGGTCATGGTGCCCTTGTCGAGTTTGTCGGCAGTGAAGAGTGTCACGAGTTCCGCGGCGCGAATCTCGGTCGCCATGTCGGCGAGCTTGAACGACGTCCCCTGGAATTCGCCGATGCGCTTGCCGAACTGCTGCCGCGTGGCCGCCCATTCGGCGGCCATTTCGAACGCCCGCTGTGCGCGGCCGATGTTGTTTGCCGCCACC
Organism: Paraburkholderia solitsugae; assembly: GCF_013177695.1. Classification (GTDB taxonomy): domain Bacteria; phylum Pseudomonadota; class Gammaproteobacteria; order Burkholderiales; family Burkholderiaceae; genus Paraburkholderia; species Paraburkholderia solitsugae. Next base: position 82,026 of record NZ_WOEY01000013.1, read on the forward strand.
ATCACGCGGCCGGCCGTCAACCACTCGCTCGCCAGCTCGAAGCCGCGGTGCTCTTCGCCAAGTATTTGCTGCGCGCTGACGCGGCAATCCGAGAAGAAGATTTCCGACTGATGATAGCCGCGCAGACTCGTGCAATGCGGGCCCCGATGCATCGTCATGCCAGGCGTACCCTTGTCGATCAGAAAGCAGGTGACCTGTTTGCGTTTGCGTCCACGGAATTCCTCTTCACCGGTGACCGCGAAAAGAATCACGTAGTCCGCGGTTTCAGCGTGGCTGATGAAATGCTTGCTGCCGTTGATGACGTAGTCGCCGCCATCGCGGACCGCGTGGGTGCGAATGCCCATCGCGTCAGAGCCGGCGCCCGGTTCGGTCAGCGCGAAGCAGTCCACCAGTTCGCCGCGCACCGTCGGCTTCAGATAACGCTCGATCTGGTCGCCTTTGCAGGCCATCAGGATCTTGCTCGGACGGCCGACGAACACATGCAGCGCCCAGCTCGTACGACCCAGTTCGCGCTCGACGAGTGCCTGCGTCAAATAGTCGAGTCCTGCACCGCCGACGCTCTCGGGCATGTTGAAGGCATAGAAGCCGAGCTCGATGGCTTTCTTGCGAATGGAGGCGGCCAGTTCTGGTGGAACTTCGTCCGCGCGATCGACCGCGAATTCGTGAGGCTGTAGTTCCTTCTCAACGAAAGTGCGCAGTGTAGAGACCAGCATGTCCTGCTCGTGGGTTAGCGAAAAATCCATGAATTATCTCCCTGCAAACTGTGGGGCGCGTCCTTCAACCGATGCGCGCAATGCTTCCTGACCATCCTCGCTATGTCCGCAAGCGACACCGGCCGCCATCTCGCGCTCCAGTTGTTCGGCCAGCGTGGCGGACAACGAGGTGGAGAGCAAGGCCTTTGTGTGACCGAATGCGACACTCGGGCCGCTCGCGAGCCGGTCGGCAAAGCGGTCGACATGTTCCTGAAAGGCGTTGTCTTCGATCACCTCGGAGACGAGCCCGGCGGCGCAGGCGTCCTGCGCCGACCAGCGCTCGTTCAGAAAGATGAAGCGTTTCGCCACATCCGGCCGTGCAATGCGCGGCAAAAACCAGGTGCCGCCCATGTCGGGGCTGTAGCCCATTCCCGTATACCCGCATCGCAGCGAGGCCGATGCGCTGGCTATCCGGAAATCGCAGGCGAAACTGATGTCCGTGCCGGCGCCGACAGCCGAGCCGTTGATGGCGGCCACCGTGGGGCGCGGAAAGGCCGCTAGCACCTGCACCAGAGCATGCGCCTTATCGGTCCAGCCATAGGTATCAAGTTCGCCGCGCGCTTCAGCTTCGGCCCATTCGTCGACATCGGCACCCGCACAGAAAGCTTTGCCGGTTCCCGTAATCACCAGGCACCGCACCAACGGATCCTTTGCATAACTGATGAGTAGTTCGCGCAGACCGTCTAGATGAGGGCGTGCCAGCGAGTTGCGTTTAGCTGGACGGTCGAGACGAATGGTTCTGACACCGTTACGTTGCTCAACATGAATGTCTTCGATTGTCATGGTAATCGCCTGTCTCCTTCGTGGTTGTATCTCATAGCCAGCAAGGGTCGGCGCTACTTGCGGCCTGCATTTCGGTATAGTATAAGTTCAATTAAATGAACGTTCAACCCAAATCGGGAAATGGCCGGGAGACAAGGAATGGAAGCAGGTCATGCACATATCAACGAAGCCGCCGCGTGGCGCTCGCCGGTGGCGCGGATGAGCGCAAGCCGGGTATCGAGCGGCGCGGGTTTGATGATCGACCGTGTGTCAAAGAGCTACGGGAAGGTGATGGCGGTGCGGGAAACCACCATCGATATTCCGCGTGGCGAGTTTCTCACCATTCTCGGTCCCTCCGGTTCGGGAAAAACGACGCTGCTGATGATGGTGGCCGGTTTCGAGCAACCGACCAGTGGAGACCTCAGGGTCGGAGCGAAAAGCATCGTGGCGTTGCCGCCCGAGAAGCGAAATTTCGGCATGGTGTTTCAGGGCTATGCCCTGTTTCCGCATATGACAGTGGAGCAAAACGTTGCGTATCCGCTGATGGTGCGCGGGCAGAAAGGGCCGGACGCGATGAAGAAGGTCAAGGACGCGCTGGAACTCGTGCGGCTTGGACATCTTGCCGGGCGCCTGCCGCGCCAGCTTTCCGGCGGTCAGCAGCAGCGCGTCGCGGTGGCGCGCGCGCTGGTGTTCAATCCGGATGTCGTGCTGCTCGACGAACCGCTCGGCGCGCTCGATCGTAAGCTGCGCAGCGAGGTACAGGTGGAGCTGAAGGCGCTGCATGAGCGGCTCGGGTCCACCTTTCTGTTCGTCACGCACGACCAGGAAGAGGCATTGTCGATGTCCGACCGCATCGCGATCATGCGCGACGGACAGCTCGAGCAGATCGGCGCACCGGGTGAGCTATACGAGCGGCCCGGCAACCGGTTTGTCGCGGATTTTCTGGGCAAGAGTAATTTCATTGAAGGCGTGGCGCAAGGCAACGCAGACGGCGCGACGGTCTATCAGTGCGGGGCCCGGCGCTTTGGCGCGGAGGCATGCGGCGCGCTGCCCGGCGAAGCCGTGGTGTTCGCGTTGCGCCCGGAGAAAGTCGGCGTATCCGCGACGTCATGCGGCGGCACGCTCAATGAAGTGTGTGGGCGCATTCTGCACTGGAACTACTTCGGCTCATCGTTTCGCTTCGAAATCGAAACGGCGGAACTTGGCCGCGTGACGGCCGACGTGCCGGCATGGAAAGGACTCGCGTCGCCACATACCGGCATGGAAGTCTTCGTGAACTGGGAGCGCAGCGCCACCTGCCGGCTCGCGGCGGAAACTCATCAGGCAGCACCTCATCAGGCGCCATATCGGAATGCCGCCGCAGCGGCAGGTCGCTAGTTATCTCGTTCGGCTCACCCATTACCTGAAAACAAGGAAGGAGACACCATGACGCAACGGCATTTGCGCGACCTGATCGAACAGGCACAGGACCTCGAACCGCGCACTGTGCAGGGACGCCGCGATTTCATCAAGCTGTGCGCGGTGGCCGGCATCGCGCCGACGCTGCTGTCGGTGTGGAGCGCCAGCGCGCGCGCATCGACCGCCAAGGAGATCGTGTTGTGCGCCTGGGGCGGCGAAGCCAGAAACGCATTTCGCAATTCGTACATGGATCCGTTCTCGAACGCCTCGGGCGTCAAGATGGCTTACGACTCGTCGCCCGACGACGGCAAGATCAAGGCGATGGTGGAGAACAAGAACGTCATCTGGGACGTGATGGATCTCGACGGCTTCGCGGCGATCAAACTGGGCAAGCAAGGCTTCCTGCGCCCGATCGATTATTCGGTGGTGAGCCGGGTCTCGCTGCCAGGTCTCGCGTCGGATTTCGGTGCTCCCGCCTATTTGCTCAGTTATGTCCTCGTCTATGACGCGCAGAAGTTCGGTGCGAATCCGCCGAAGAACTGGGCGGACTTCTGGAACGTCGGCAAATTTTCCGGCAAGCGCGGGTTGTGGAAATGGATGGGCGGCTCGCTCGAAGCCGCGCTGATGGCGGATGGCGTCGACAAGGACAAGGTGTTCCCGCTCGACGTGAACCGCGCGATGAACAAGCTCAAGGAACTCAAGCCGAATGTGTTGCTGTGGGATTCGGGCGCGGACAGTCTGCAGTTGCTGCGCAACGGCGAGGTCAGCATGGCCTGTGTGTGGCACACGCGCGCCAACGTGATCCAGCGCGAAAGCAAAGGCCGATTCCGCTATACGTGGGAGCAGGGCCTCGCGTCGTGCGATGTGTGGGGCGTGCCGATGAACAATCCGGCCGGCAATGACGTCTGGCAGTTCATCAAGTTCGTGCAGGGGATCGAGCCGCAACTCAAGCTGCTGAGCCAACTGGGCAACGGCCCGGTGACGCCTGCCGCGACCGCGGCGGTTCCGCAAGCCTTGCGTGAAGATAATCCGGGGACGCCTGAGAATTGGGCACGCCAGTGCAAGATCAATCCCGAGTGGTGGGCGCAGAACTACGACGCCACCTTGCAGAAGTACACCGATTTGATGTCGTCGTGAGCGGACCCGGGCCACGATCCTCCATGGAGCACTGCGTGCCATGAATACTCTCTCTTCACCGGTTCCGGTCGGGACCTCGACCCACAGGGCACGGCTCGACCGGTATTGGCTGCTGGTCTGGCCGCTTCTCGCGCTGCTGGCCGTGCTGTATGTGTTTCCGCTGCTGCGCGTGTTGTGGTTGAGCTTCACGGTGCCGGAGCCGGGGTTGCAGAACTATGCGCGCTTCATCGCCAACGACAGTATTCACCGCGTGTTGCTGACCACGCTGCGCATATGCAGCATCACGACGGTGTTTTCAGTGACGATTGGCTATCTGATTGCGTTTGCGATGGTGCATGTCGGACCGCGACAACGGATGGCGCTATTCTTCGGGCTGCTGGTGCCGTTCTGGGCGTCGGTGCTGGTGCGCGCGTTCTCGTGGCTGTTCTTGCTCGGCGAGCAGGGGCTCGTCAATACGATGCTGATGTCGGCCGGCCTGATCGATCATCCTCTGGCGCTGATGCGCAATCAGATCGGTGTCGTCATCGGCATGGTGCACTTCATGATTCCGTATGCGGTACTGCCGCTTTACTCGAACATGAAGGGGATTGATCCACAGTTGGCGCGCGCCTCGCAAGGGCTCGGCGCCGGCGCATTCCTGACGTTTCGCAAAGTGTTTTTTCCGCAGACGTTGCCAGGCATCTACGGCGCGGCAATTCTCGTGTTCATCTTCTCGCTCGGCTTTTACGTGACCCCGGTGATTCTGGGCGGCGGCCGTACGGTGATGATCGCCGAGTACATCAGCATCCAGATCCTGCAACTGGTGGATTGGGGCAACGGCGCGGTCCTCGCTTCGGTGCTGCTGGTGTCGATTCTGCTCGCACTTGCGGTGCTCTCAAGGTTCGTCAATCTGCGCGAACTGTTCGGCGCCAAGTAGTCGCCCAAGACGAGGAATGCGATGAACCAAAAACTCACCCTCAAGCGCGCGTTGGTGATCGGGCTTGCATGGGCAGCGATTCTATTCCTGCTGTTGCCGTTAGCGGTGTCGGTACCGGTTTCGTTTACGCCAAACGATTACCTCTCCATGCCGCAGGGACATCTGTCGCTCGATCACTACCGAGTGCTGTTTACGGATGATGACTGGCCGACGAGCTTTCTTCAAAGCGGATTGATCGCGCTCGTCTCCGCGACGATTTCGGTGTTTCTCGGCACGCTCTGCGCGATCGGCTTATGGAAGATCGCGTCGAGCCGCGGCGAAGCGGTGCGGCTCATCGTTCTATTTCCGCTGATTGTGCCGCCGATTGTGTCAGCGCTGGCGTTCTACCGTCTTTGGGCGGACTGGGGACTGCTCGACAGTTACCCGGGCACCATCCTTGCCCACGTCGTGTTGTCCGTGCCGTATGTCGTGGTGGCGGTGTCGGCGTCGCTGGCCACGCTCGGCGTGAAGATCGAGCAGGCATCGCGCAACCTGGGCGCGAACCTGTATCAGACGCTGCGCTACGTGATTCTGCCGGCGATCCGCCCAGGCGTGTTGTCGGCCTCCGTGTTCGCCTTCATCCTGTCGTGGGATGAACTGGTGGTGACGCTGTTCATTTCGAGCCGGCACATCTATACGCTGCCGCGCAGGATGTGGGACGGCATGCGGGAAAACGTCGATCCGGCGATTGCCGCCGTCTCCACGCTGTTGCTGCTGGCCACCTGCGTCGTGATTGCCTTGTCGCTGATCCGCAAGCAGGCGGCCGGCGACCTTTGAATTCGGCTACTTTGGAGAGGTTTTCAACATGAAGGTATTGATCGTTCACGCTCATCCCGAGCCACAGTCCTTTACCGCGTCGATGCAACGACACGCAGTGGAAACATTGCAGGGACAGGGGCACGAAGTGATGGTGTCGGACCTGTACGCGATGAACTGGAACCCGGTGGCGAGTGCGGCCGACTTTGGCACGCGCAAGAACAACGACTATCTGGTCTATGCGCTCGAACAGCGCGAGAACGTCGCCGCGGGCACAATTGGGCCGGACATTCGCGCGGAACTCGACAAGCTGCTCGCTTGCGATCTGATCATCTTCAGCTTTCCGCTTTTCTGGTGCTCGGTGCCGGCGATCATGAAAGGTTGGATGGACCGCGTGCTGGTATCGGGCAAGGTCTATGGCGGGCAGCGCTTCTATGACCGCGGCGGCATGCGCGGCAAGCGCGCGATGCTGGCTTATACGTGCGGCGGCCGCGATTTCATGTTCGATGCAGAGGGCGTTCACGGCGAAATGGACCTGATGTTGCGTCATGTGCTGCGCGGCACGTTGGGCTATGCCGGCTTTGAGGTGCTGCCGTCGTTCGTGGCCTATCACGTGCCTTACGTCAAGCCGGCCGAGCGTGAGGCGATGCTCGGGCGGTACGGCGACTATCTGACGAAACTCGATCAGCTTGAACCGCTGTCTTTCCCGTCGCTCGATGATTTCGATGCGGAAATGTACCCGCGCGTGCGAACGCCGCAGATGACGGAGCAGGACTGAACCGACGAACGGGAATAGTGAGAACGAGTATGAAGATTTTGCTGGCGGTGAAAAGAGTAGTCGATTACAACGTGAAAGTCCGGGCGAAATCGGACGGCACGGGCGTCGACATCGCGAACGTGAAGATGTCGATGAATCCGTTCGACGAAATAGCGGTTGAAGAAGCCGTGCGTCTGCGTGAAGCGGGCGTGGCGACTGAAGTGATCGCCGTGTCGGCGGGTGTGACGCAAGCGCAGGAAACGCTGCGCACGGCGCTGGCAATCGGCGCGGACCGCGCGATCCTGATCGAGTCGAACGAAGAGTTGCAGCCGCTGGCGGTCGCCAAGCTGCTCAAGGCGCTGGTCGATAAAGAGCAGCCTTCATTGGTCATCCTTGGCAAGCAGGCCATCGACGACGATTCGAACCAGACCGGCCAGATGCTGGCTGCTTTGGCTGGCTTGCCGCAGGCTACGTTTGCGTCGAAGGTTGTTGTTGCAGATGGTAAAGCTACTGTTTCGCGTGAAGTCGACGGCGGCGCTGAGACGCTGTCCTTGACGCTTCCCGCCGTGATCACGACCGACCTGCGCCTGAACGAGCCGCGCTACGTGACGCTGCCGAACATCATGAAGGCGAAGAAGAAGCCGCTGGAAGTCATCAAGCCGGAAGACCTCGGCGTTGATGTGACGCCGCGCCTGAAGACGCTGAAGGTCGTCGAGCCGCCGAAGCGCTCCGCCGGTGTGAAGGTGCCGGATGTGAAGACGCTGGTCGAGAAGCTGAAGACCGAAGCCAAGGTGCTCTAAGGACAACGCGCAATCAACTTGCATGGGACCGGAGTAAGCGTTAAAGGGCTAACTCCGGTCGACACAGGAGACGGACGAAATGACGCATCTGGTAATTGCAGAACATGACAACGCGTCGATCAAGGCCGCGACGCTGAATACGATTGCGGCCGCACAGAACATCGGCGGCGATATTCACGTGCTGGTGGCGGGTCACAACGCGCAAGCCGCAGCGGATGCGGCAGCGAAGATTGCAGGTGTTTCGAAGGTCCTGCTGGCCGACGCGCCGCAACTCGCAGCAGGGTTGGCAGAAAACGTCGAAGCGACGGTGCTGAACATCGCGAAGGACTACACGCATATCCTCGCGCCGGCGACTGCTTACGGCAAGAACATCGCGCCGCGTATCGCCGCGAAGCTGGACGTCGCGCAGATCAGCGAAATCACGGCAGTGGATTCGGCCGAAACGTTTGAACGCCCGATCTATGCAGGCAACGCAATCGCGACGGTTCAGTCACAAGACCCGATCAAGGTCATCACGGTCCGCACGACCGGTTTCGACCCGGTGGCAGCAGAAGGCGGTAGCGCAACCGTCGAGAAGATCGAAGCGGCAGCCGACACGGGCCTCTCGCAATTCGTGAGCCGTGAAGTGACGAAGCTGGACCGTCCGGAACTGACCTCGGCGAAGATCATCGTCTCGGGTGGCCGTGGTCTGGGCAATGGCGAGAACTACACCAAGATTCTGGAACCGCTGGCAGACAAGCTGAACGCAGCACTCGGTGCGTCACGCGCCGCAGTGGATGCGGGCTTCGTGCCGAACGACTACCAGGTCGGCCAGACCGGCAAGATCGTTGCGCCGCAACTGTATGTGGCGGTCGGCATCTCGGGTGCGATCCAGCACCTGGCCGGCATGAAAGACTCGAAGGTGATCGTCGCCATCAACAAGGACCCGGAAGCGCCGATTTTCAGCGTCGCCGATTATGGTCTGGTGGGTGACCTGTTCACGGTGGTGCCGGAACTGGACGCGCAATTGAGCTAAACGCGATGACCATGACGTCCAGCGACGTACTGCTCTTCATCACGGGGCTTCTCACGCTCTTTTGCCCACCGGTGGCGATGCCGATGTATGCGTCCGTGACCGGACATTTTCCCGATTCGACGCAACGGCAAATTGCATGGCGCCTATTCGTCTGGATTGGGGCATTAATGGTAGGTGCGGTTTGGGGCGGCCAGTTCTTGCTGCGAATGCTCGGCTTGACCCTTGGCGCGCTGACATTGACGGGCGGCCTCGTGCTTTGCCTGTGGTCGATTCCGATGATGCGCGGCACCAATAACGATGAGCGGCGCGGCGGAACGGTCAAACTTGAATACGCGCAATGGCGCAGTTTTATTGCTGTGCCATTGATCTTTCCGCTGTCGATCGGCAGTGCTGTCGTCTCGCTTGTGATCACGACCGCGACGCGCTTTCACACCGTTGCGGACCTGTGCATTATCAGCATGGTGTGCGTATTGCACGCTGGCGTGATTGGTCTGACGTACGTGTTTTCGGGAACATGGTGCAAGCGTCTCGGTGAGATAGGCATGACCCTTGTCGAACGGCTTTCGGGGATTGTGCTCACCGCGATCGCCTTCCAGATGCTGGCGCAAGGCATCCGCGAACTGTTACCTGGTCTCGCTTCGTGAGCGTAAAACAATGATTTACACCGGAACAGTGCATTGAACCGGCCTCCTGACTGATGGGTGAAACGCATGAAAACAGTGGGTATGTATCTCGTCGAACTCCTCGCGGCCTATGGCGTGGACACCGTCTTCGGCATTCCAGGCGTGCATACGATCGACCTGTACCGTGGACTTTCCGGAAGCAAGATACGCCATATCACGGCGCGCCATGAACAGGGACTGGGTTTCATGGCGGACGGCTACGCGCGAGCAACCGGCCGTCCAGGCGTGTGCTTCGTGATCACCGGCCCTGGCGTGACCAATATCGCCACGGCGATGGCGCAGGCCTATGCCGATTCGATTCCGATGCTGGTGATCTCCAGCGTCAATGCTTTGGGGCATCTCGGCTCCGGCAATGGCCACCTGCATGAATTGCCCGATCAACGGCAGCTCACGAGCGGCGTAGCCGAGTTCAGTCATACGGTCACGCGTGCCGAGGAGTTGCCGCAAGTGGTGGCGCGTGCATTCGCGGTGTTCTCGAGTGGACGGCCGCGCCCGGTGCATATCGAGTTGCCGCTCGACGTCATTACCGCTTCGGCGCAGGATCTGCCCGCTATCCCCGCGGCACCCCCACGCGTGAGCGCGGGACCGGCCGCGCCGCGCGCTATCGAGGAGGCGCTCGAACTCATCGGCCTTGCGCGTGCACCGTTGATTCTTGCGGGCGGTGGGGCACTAGCCGCGGCCGATGAAGTGCAACGGTTTGCACGAGCGCTTGACGCGCCCGTCATCATGACCATCAACGGACGCGGCATCCTGCCACCTGAGCATGAGCTGGGCATCTCGCTGTCGGCATCGAGCCAGGCAGTGCGCGCCTTGATGCGTGAGAGCGATCTGATTGTCGCGCTCGGCACCGAGCTCGGACCGACCGACTACGATCTTTACGCGGACGGCAGTTTTGTGCCGCCAGCGAACCTGTTGCGCATGGATATCGACGCGCAGCAGCTCTTTCGCAACGCGGCGCCGATGCTGCCCATGCTAGGCGATGTCGGCGAGACGCTGGCCGCGCTGCGTCGGGCGTGGTCCGCGCCTGAACATCGCGGCAACGGGGCCACTCGGGCGGCGGCGTGCCGTGCCGCTGGCAAGCGCGAACTCGATGCCGTCACGCGGCGTGATCTCGACGTGCTGGCTTGTGTCAGGCAGGCTTTGCCGAACGCGAGCATCGTCGGCGACTCTACGCGTTTTGTGTACTCCGGCAATATCGGCTACGCCGCGCCGCGCCCGCGTTCGTGGTTCAACGCATCAGTGGGGTTCGGTTCGCTCGGTTACGGCCTGCCTGCCGCGATCGGCGCGAGTCTTGGCGACGCCACCCGTCCCGTGGTGTGTCTCGCCGGCGATGGCGGTTTTCAGTTCACCTTGGGCGAACTCGGCACGGCGGCGCAACATGAGGCGCGCGTAATCGTGCTCTTGCTCAACAACGGTGGATACGGTGAAATCAAAAGCGCGATGCTCAATCGCCAGGTCGAACCGATCGGAGTCGATTTGCATACACCCGATTTCGTCGCGATTGCGCAGGCCTATGGGTGGGCCGCCGAGCGACTCGACGAAGGCACGCCGCTAGCTGAAGCACTCGCACGCGCGGCGCAGCAGAGGGTACCCTCGCTGATCGAAATCACGGCCGCTTGAGTCCGCCGAGCCGCTATTGCTGCAACGCCGGTAGGCCCATGACGGATGATCGGGCTGTACCTGCTCATGAAAAAACACCCCAAAATCGTTGGGCGAGTGTCCAACTTTTGGGGTGCAGTTCAAACCCGGGACGGCGGCTTTTTCTTTACCCGGCCGGTCAACCGGCCGGCACGCGAAAACTTACGTACTGTTTACGCACTCGTCACGCCCGCTTCCTGCTGGTCTTCGCCGGCGGCAGGAAGCTTTCCACGACCTGCAGACAGCTGCGCAGCGCGTCTTCGGCCGTGAACGAGGTGGGGTCGCGTGCAAGTTCGAGCCAGAACCCGTCGATGACCGCTGTCAGCGTCAATGCAGCGAGTTCGCTGTCGATCGGCGCACCGCGCACCTCGCCGATCTGGTCGAACAGTCTTTTCAGCGCCTGCTTGTAGCCGCTGTACAGTTCCTTGTGCGCCTTGCGGATCACGGGGTCGCTATGCGCGACACTCCAGAACCCGAGCCAGACCTTGACGTTCTTGGGCGCGAACACGGGCGGAGCGAAACACACCTTGATGATGGCGTCGAGTTTCTCCTCAGGGCCTGCGGCATTCGCCGCTGCCTCCCTGGAAACTGCAAGCAGATCCGCTGCCAGCCGTTTGTAAGTCTGCGCCATCAGTTCGTCTTTCGACTGGAAATGATGGTTGATCAGGCCGCGCGAGACTTTCGCCTCGACGCAGATCCGGTCGATGGTGGTTTCGGAATAGCTGTAGCGGGCAATGCAGCGCATCGTCGCGTCGATGATCGATTGCTGACGCACAGCCGGCATTTCGCGGACACCGCGTCCGCGCGTCGGGACGGGTTCCTTACCGATGATCTTTTTCACTCCATGGCCTTTCAGAGTCGTTACGCGGCCGATTATATGTGAGTACAGAACGATTGTTCAATTGATCTGTACCGAGCTTCGCTTCCAGGCTTTTCCTGGACAAGGCGCCGTTGCGATTCGAACCCTGCAAGCAAGTGTATTCAGCGCATTGTGCGAGACCTGCTTACAAGCCCAGGGAAGACCGGGAAAATCTTCTGCCAGCGAATATTGAAAACTGTTGAACCATTGTTCAGCAGAACATATACTCGTGCGCACATGCAGGTTGGTCGACCATTCAACAAGACATCGCGGCACCGGTTACGGGAAATGCCAGCGAGGGAGTAAGGAGACAGCATGTTAGCCCCAGTAAATGGCAGCAGAGTAGAGATGGCGGAGCGAGTGCGTATCGAGAATCTCCATAAGAGCTTCGGTGATCTGGAGGTTCTCAAAGGCGTCTCGCTCACAGCGCATGAAGGCGAAGTGATTTCCCTGATTGGCGCAAGCGGTTCCGGTAAGAGTACCTTGCTTCGATGCATCAACCTGCTGGAAATACCTTCACAAGGCAAGATCGTCGTAGACGGCGAACAGATCCAGTTGGGTGTCGACCGAAAGGGACGTCCCGTCGCGCGCGATCCGCGGCAGGTCGAGCGAATCCGCACCCGGCTCGGCATGGTCTTTCAAAGCTTCAATCTCTGGGCGCATCGTACTGTGCTCGAAAACGTCATCGAAATGCCTGTTCACGTGCTTGGCGAAGCGCGCACCGAAGTTGTCGCGCGTGCCGAACATCTGCTCGAACGTGTCGGCCTTGCCGATAAACGCGATATCTACCCAGCTTTCCTTTCCGGTGGACAGCAGCAGCGTGTCGCGATTGCACGTGCCCTCTCGATGCAGCCAAAAGTCATGCTGTTCGACGAGCCGACCTCCGCGCTCGACCCCGAACGTGTCGGCGAAGTGCTGAAGGTGATCCGCGATCTGGCTTGCGAAGGCCGCACCATGATTCTGGTGACGCACGAAATGGACTTCGCGCGAGACGTCTCGAGCAAGATCATGTTCCTGCATCAAGGCCGCGTGGAAGAGAGCGGTGCGCCCGCGGAGGTTTTCGACGCACCGCAGAGCGAGCGATGCCGCCAGTTCGTAACCGCGCACAAGCAACGCCATTGAGTAACGCATCGAGGCTCGTGAGTTCGAGTCTGGCAGTGAATCTTTCAGTGAATCATTCGTTCGCAGCGCCCGACTAATCCCAACAGAGAAGAAGATCGATCATGAAAAAAATATTGCGCAATCTGGGCTTCATGGCAAGCGCCGTCCTCGTTTTGCTCACTTTCACGGTGCCTGCCGGCGCAGCACAGGATACGCTGCGTTTCGGTGTGGCCGCTGAACCCTACCCGCCGTTTTCGATGAAGTCGCCGACAGGTCAATGGACCGGTTTTGAAGCCGATCTGATCCGCGCACTGTGCGTCCAGATGAAAGCCACGTGTGAGATCAAGGAAATGGCGTGGGACGGCATCATCCCCGCGCTGCAAAGCGACAAGATCGACGTGATATTCAATTCGATGTCGATCACGCCGGAGCGTGAGAAGGTCATCGCGTTCTCGCGTCCTTACTATGAAACGCCCGGTGCCTTTGTGGGGCCGAAGAACGTGAAGATGACCTTCTCGCCGGAAGGCCTGAAGGGCAAGATCATCGGCGTGCAGGGTTCCACTGCGAACGCCGAGTTCATCAAGAACAGCTATGGCAAGACGGCGACTGTGCGCCTGTACAACACCCAGGATGATTGCAATGCGGATCTCGTGGCCGGCCGCATCGACGCGATGTATCTCGATCAGCTGGGCGTCATTGATTTCCTCAAGACGAAGGACGGCGCCGCGCTCGAACTGAAAGGTCCGGGCAGCGTCAAGATGGACCCGGCCGTCTACGGCTCCGGCGTGGGTGCGGGTATGCGCAAGGGCGACACCGCGCTCAAACAGCGTATGGACCAGGCGCTGACGCAACTGCACGATTCGGGTAAGTACGCAGAGATCTCGAAGAAGTATTTCCCGATCGATCTCTGGCCGCACTGATATCCATCGACGCCACCACAGACGGGAGACCGCATGAATTCATGGGCTTGGGTAGCGTACCTGGGGATGGACCCGGACGGCTGGGGCGTAGCGCTGCTGCAGGGCGCCATAGTGACGCTCGAAATCTCAGTTGGCGCGTTCGTGGTGGGCATCGTCCTTGGACTGGCTGGTGCATTCGCCAAGCTCTCAGGTGTGCGCGCGCTCGAGCGGATCGCGCAGGGGTACACCACCGTGTGCCGCGCGGTTCCGGAACTGCTTCTGATCCTGCTGCTTTACTACGCAGGCACCGACGCCATCAATCTGCTCATGACGGCGGTGGGCATCGGGCCGGTCAACGTCAATGGCTTCGCAGCAGCGGTTATCGTGCTGGGTATCGTACAGGGCGCGTACGCGGCGGAAATCATCCGTGGCGCGATCCTTGCCATTCCGTATGGCCAGATCGAAGCGGGCAGGGTGTTTGGCGCACGGCCGGCTCTAGTGTTCCGGCGCGTCATCCTGCCGGCGATGGCGCCTTACGCGCTCGCGGGATTCGCCAACCTGTGGCTGATCCTCGTCAAGGATAGCGCGCTTATCAGCGTGGTGGGCTACAACGAATTGCTCTACACCGCCAAGCAGGCGGCGGGTTCGACGCGTGAATATCTCCGCTACTACCTGATGGTGGCGGCGGTTTATTTCGTCATCACGTCGCTGTCCGGTCTGCTCTTTCGTGAGATCGAGCGCCGCTTCGGCCGCTGGATGCCGAATTCCTGATTGCCGCTTATCGATCTTAGCCGGGTGCCTGCCATGGATTTGAGTGTGTTGTCGTCGTATGCGTCGTTGCTCCTGCTGGGTGTGGTCACGACGCTCAAGCTGCTGGTGATTTCTGGCGTGTTCGGTTTTCTGCTCGCCGTCGCAGTGGCGTTCGCGCGGATTTCGCACAACGTGCTGATTGCGCGTCTGAGCAAAGGCTTTACCGAGGTGATTCGCGGTACGCCGCTGCTCGTGCAGATCTACCTCATTTACTACGGGCTCGGCTCGCTCTTTGCCGGCTGGCCGTCGCTGCGTGAGAGCTTCTTGTGGCCGTTTCTGCGCGATGGCTTCTGGTATGTCGCGCTTGCGCTCGTGATCAGCGTGGGCGCGTATGTTGGCGAAGTGATCCGCGCCGGACTGCGCGGTGTGCCGAAAGGCGAAATAGAAGCCGCGCGCGCCATGGGGATGCGTCCTCGTCTTGTGATACGTCGGGTCTGGCTGCCGCGCGCAATCCAGATCCTGTTGCCGACCCTTGCGGGTGAAACGGTCATGCTGCTGAAATCGACCGCGCTGGCGTCGACGGTCGCGGTCATGGATGTGCTGGGTGCCGCGAACTATATTCGCGCGCAAACCCTGCGCACCTACGAGCCGTTGCTCGCGATCGCGATCATTTATGTCGTGCTCGCCTTCGTCATTGAAAAGGCGTTTGGCTATCTGGAACATCGCGTGCCGGTCCGTTCGTCACGCTGAACCCGAACCGCGGCGATGGGCCTCGCGCAAACAAGCTGTCTCGCGTCTGCCGCTGCAAGGAGTGTTTGAATGAAGTATTCGAATCTGGTGGAACGCCTGCAAGGTAAGCGGACCTCGGCCTGGGAGATTCACTACGCCGCACAGAAGGCGCTTGCCCAAGGCGAGGACGTCATTCTGCTGAGCGTAGGGGATCCCGATTTTGCTACGCCGGATGTCATCGTCGAGCGCGCGGTCACGGCATTGCGCAGCGGCGATACGCATTACAGCGAGGTGGCGGGCCGCGCCGCGTTGCGCACGGCGATTGCACAGGAACATACGCGTGCGACGGGCCACGCTGTCGCCGCAGAGAATGTGATTGTGGTGGCGGGTACGCAAAATGGGTTGTTCGCCGCATCGCTCTGCCTGTGCCAGGCAGGCGATGAGGTGATCGTGCCGGAGCCGATGTATCTGACCTACGAGGCAAGCGTGCGCGCATCGGGCGCTACCCTCGTGCCCGTGCCGGTTGATCCGGCGCGCGGCTTTCATATCGATTGCGATGCGCTCGAAGCGGCCATCACGCCGCGCACGAAGGCGATTTTCTTTGCCACCCCCTGCAATCCGACTGGCGTCGTGATGCCACGGGCCGATCTCGAACGGATTGCACAGCTGGCCTGCCAGCACGATCTGTGGGTGCTCGCCGACGAGGTCTACGCAGACCTGACCTTCGAGCGCGAGCACGTGAGTATTGCATCCCTCGCCGGCATGGCCGGGCGCACGGTGACGATAAGCAGTCTGTCGAAGTCCCACGCGATGCCCGGCTGGCGGATAGGCTGGGTTATTGGGCCCGCGCCGCTCGTCGGACATCTTGAACGCCTCGCGCTATGCATGCTCTATGGTTTGCCGGGTTTTATCCAGCAGGCGGCGCTGACGGCGCTGGAGCACAAAGCGCAGATCGTCGCCGATATGCGCGAGGTCTACAGACGTCGGCGTGATGTGGTCTACGACCGTTTGCGTCAGGTGCCGGGCTTGCGTTGCCTGTTGCCGGAAGCGGGCATGTTCATGATGGTGGACGTGACGGGCACGGGCCTCAACGCGTTCGATTTCACATGGCAGCTATTTCGCGCGCAAGGCGTGGCGTTGCTCGATGCCAGTGCGTTTGGCGATACGGCAAACGGTTTCGTGCGTTTCGGCTTCGTCGTCGATGAAGCGCGGTTGGTGGATGCGTGTGAGCGCATCACCACGTTTGTCCGGGGTCTGGGTATCGGTGCATCAGCAGGTGAAGCGGCGGGTGAAGCGGCGCGGTGCGCCTGAATCAGGAGCCTGTTCATGCTCGAAGATATTTCCCTGACAGTGAACAGCGATTCGGGCCATCCCGTGCCGGTTCGGGCGTGGCGGCTTGCAGGGCAGGGTGGTGGCCCGCGTGTGCATTTACAGGCGGGCGTTCACGCCGATGAGATCGCCGGCATGCTGGTGTTGCACAAACTGCTGCCGCGCCTCGAGCATGCGCACGCGGACAGACGTCTACGCGGCACGGTGACTGTTGTGCCGCAAGCCAATCCGCTCGGCATCGCGCAGTTTCGCAACGGCCACATCCTCGGCCGCTTTCATGAATCGACAAGTCGCAACTTCAATCGTCATTTCATTGAGTCTTCTGCGCTGCAACGGCCGGCCACGACGTTCGCCGCGTGGCAGAAAGCGATCGTCGGTCTCGCGGTCGACGCACAGATCGTGCTCGATCTGCATACCGATTCCGAGGCGTTGCCCTATATCTACGTCAACCGCTGCTTCTGGCCGGATGCGCGTGATCTGGCAGGTGCGCTGGAAGCGGACGTCGCCATTCTCTGGGATAACGATGACGATGGCGCATTCGAAGGTGCGATGGTGTCGCACTGGCTGCGGGCGCAGCAAATCGAGGGCCGCCTGGCGGCAACCGTCGAGTTGCGTGGTCAATCCGACGTCTCCGATGACCTGGCCGATCGGGACGCTCAAGGCATCTACGCGTTTCTGTGCGGCCGGGGCGTCATAGAGGATCGTCGCGTTCAGCGTGAATGGTCGGGTGAAACGATACCGATGGGCCACATGGAAACGGTGTTCGCGCCGGTGTCGGGCGTGCTTGTGTACGAACGCGAACTGGGCGCGCAGGTCGCCGAGGGTGAGCGCATCGCGCGAATCGTCGCGCGCCCGGGCGACCCGAGCAGCGAGCATGTTTTGCGGGCGCCTCAAGCGGGGCGGCTTGTTACACGCAGCCGCGATCGTCTGATTGCGCAGGGCGACGTAGCAGTCAAGTTGACGGGGTCGAAGCCATCTGCCAGCTGGACCGGTGGTGTGCTCGATCCATGACGCGGACTGAGGACGTGACACTCGTCTTGAGGGCTCTGTCACGTTGGCGAGGTGGTCGCGTAAGATTCCTCTTCAGAAACTCCACCAAAAAAGGTGGAGTTTCTGCGTTTACGGCACCAGATTTACGCAGCATTGCTCCACTCGAGCGTAAGCACCCGGTGAAAGCGCCGTAGCGCTCTATCAGGCAGTAATGATCGGTGACCCGCGATGCGGCAGCAACTGAGCGATGTCGTCGGCTCGTGTAAGCGGTGTGCGTACGCCGGGCGATCCGCCGAACGGGTTCGGCCGCGGAAAGGACTGATCAACCTAGGCGATGGTTTGGTGAACGCCAGGCGGCCGGTAACGGTTGCCAACAGCGTGTGTTCATGTCGTAATCATACGACCACGAACTGACACGATCCAGGTATAGAAAGGTCCGCTTGTAAGCGGATTTTCCATTCTGCGATTGCAATGAAAGCGTAATGTAAAAAAGGCGTGCGGTTCAGCGCCGCTGGTGCACGAACTCAGGCAAAATTCCAGCATCGATGCCGGTCTTTGATGCAGTTCGCCAACCCACTTCACGTTCTTGAGGCAATGAATGGCTACCCAGCAACCTACCATCATCTACACCCTGACCGACGAGGCCCCGCTGCTGGCAACGAGTGCCTTCCTGCCCATCATCCGCACGTTTACCGCGTCGGCCGGCATCCAGGTCACCGCGAGCGACATCTCAGTGGCCGGCCGCATCCTGGGCGAATTTCCAGAATTCCTGACCGAGGCGCAACGGGCGCCTGACAACCTGGCCGAACTCGGTCGTCTGACCTTGCTGCCCGATACCAACATCATCAAACTGCCCAATATTAGTGCCTCAGTGCATCAGTTGGTCGGTGCGATCAAGGAGCTGCAGGGCAAGGGCTACAACGTGCCGGATTTCCCTGAGGAACCGAAGACCGACGCCGAGAAGGCCATCCGTCAGCGTTACTCCAGGTGTCTGGGCAGTGCCGTCAATCCCGTGCTGCGCGAGGGCAACTCGGACCGCCGCGCACCCGCCGCCGTGAAGAACTATGCCCGCAAGAACCCGCACAGCATGGGCGAGTGGAGCATGGCTTCGCGCACCCACGTGGCGCACATGAAGCACGGCGACTTCTACCACGGCGAAAAGTCCATGACGGTGGACCACGCCCGCAACGTGAAGATGGAACTGCTGACCCAAAGCGGTAAGGCCATCGTGCTCAAGCCCAAGGTGTCGCTGCTGGACGGCGAGATCATCGACAGCATGTTCATGAGCAAGAAGGCGCTGTGCGACTTCTACGAAGAGCAGATGGAAGACGCCCGCAAGACCGGCGTGATGCTGTCGCTACACGTCAAGGCCACGATGATGAAGGTCTCGCACCCGATTGTCTTTGGCCACGCGGTGAAGATTTTCTACAAGGAAGCCTTCGAGAAACACGGCAAGCTGTTCGACGAACTGGGTGTGAACGTCAACAACGGCCTCGTCAATCTGTACGACAAGCTGGAAAGCCTGCCTAGCTCGAAGCGCGAAGAAATCATCCGCGATTTGCACGCCTGCCACGAGCATCGCCCCGAGCTGGCGATGGTGGACTCGGCCAAGGGTATCTCCAACCTGCATGCACCGAACGACGTGATCGTGGACGCCTCGATGCCGGCCATGATCCGCATCGGCGGCAAGATGTGGGGCGCCGACGGTCGTCCGAAGGACACCAAGGCCGTGATCCCGGAGAGCACGTTCGCCCGCATCTACCAGGAGATCATCAACTTCTGCAAAACCAACGGCAACTTCGACCCGGTCACGATGGGCACGGTCCCCAACGTCGGGCTGATGGCGCAGCAGGCCGAGGAATACGGCTCGCACGACAAGACTTTTGAAGTGCCCGAGGCAGGCGAAGCCCGCATCGTCGATATCGATACAGGCGAAGTGCTGCTCACGCAGAACGTCGAAGAAGGTGACATCTGGCGCATGTGCCAGGTCAAGGACGCGCCGATCCGCGACTGGGTCAAGCTGGCGGTCACCCGGGCCCGCAACTCCGGCATGCCGGCCATCTTCTGGCTGGACCCGTACCGCCCTCACGAGGCCGAGGTGATCAAGAAGGTCGAGACCTACCTCAAGGACCACGACACGACCGGTTTGGACATCCAGATCATGTCGCAGGTGCGAGCCATGCGTTATACGCTGGAGCGCGTCATTCGCGGGCTGGACACCATCTCGGTCACGGGCAATATCCTGCGCGACTACCTGACCGATCTGTTCCCCATCATGGAGTTGGGTACCAGCGCCAAGATGCTCTCCATCGTGCCGCTGATGGCCGGTGGCGGCATGTACGAAACCGGGGCGGGCGGCTCGGCGCCCAAGCATGTCAAGCAACTGGTGGAAGAAAACCACCTGCGCTGGGATTCTCTGGGTGAATTCCTGGCGCTGGCGGTGTCACTGGAAGACCTGGGCATCAAGACCGGCAATGCCAAGGCCAAAATACTGGCAAAGACGCTGGATGCCGCCACGGGCCAGCTACTGGAAAACAATAAGAACCCGTCGCCCAAGACAGGACAACTGGACAATCGCGGCAGTCAGTTTTATCTCGCCATGTACTGGGCCCAGGGACTGGCCGCGCAAACCGAAGACGCCGAGCTTGCCGCGCATTTTGCGCCGTTGGCGAAGCAACTGACTGAGAACGAGCAGGCCATCGTGGCCGAATTCTCGGCCGTGCAAGGCCAGCCGGTGGACATTGGCGGTTACTACAAGCCCGACAGCGAAAAGCTGGACGCCGTGATGCGCCCGAGCAAGACGCTGAATGCGGCGTTGTCGGCGACTCAGGCTTAAGAAGTTCCGGCTGCCCTGTCAATCAGGGCTGCCTATGATCTGCCGCATTGCGATTTCCACTGATTAGCGCGCTTGGTTCATCCAGCAGTGGCGCAACACGTTGAGCACCTGCGCGTATCCCGCGATCCTGAACGTACGCAGGCTTTCTTATCGAGCTTCGGTCCGATCCGTCAGCACTTCGCGCTCAAACGACACATGCTACGCGCCTCACTCTATCGCAAACAGCTCGTCGCACGCTTCGCCGCCTAGCATCGTTTCACTGAGGCCGCCCAAGTTCCGTCCGTTTTCTGAGCAAGCGTGTGTCCTCTCCGCCATTGCGTCGCGCACAATTTAACGTGACAGCGCCGTCTCCCGCCTCAACTCCCCCGTGCACCAGATTCGAGCTTAGCTCTTGCATCTGCGGATACTGGTTTTGACTTTTTTAAAAGTTCGTCCAGATCCTCCAGCTTTTTCCCCATCTCGCTTCACCGCAATCAAAGCGGCTACCCTAGCTCAACCGAACCTACGCCAGAAAAAAACTAACTAGATCGTACAAATTCGTATAAACCCTGAAAGACATCAGATCGCGTTTGAACGACACTTCGGGCTGGTTTGCAAATCCAGGCGCCACTCAGTGCTCACCCCTCTTCGCATTTGCACCGGCACGCTGAGCCGGCTAGCTCTGCACACCTTAGATTGCCGGGGCGATTGCTGGTGTTAGAGATTGAGAAAAGATTTTTTACAGAGGAGCAGAAATGAAAAAGGCATTAGCAACCTCGGCCCTTGGGTTGGTCGCCCTCGGCGCGCACGCTCAAACCAGCGTGACGTTGTACGGTATCGTCGATACGGGGATCGGCTACCAGAGCAGCCAGACGTCGCTCGGTTCGACGACTGG
>NZ_WOEY01000129.1 GCF_013177695.1 Paraburkholderia solitsugae
CCCCATTCCATCAGTTGCGCGCCGGGCAATTGCAGCGGCTCGGTAATCGACGGCAGCGCGAGGCGCCACAGTGCGGCCTTCGGCGGGATGGCCGCAAAGAACGAGTCGGTCTGTTCGCGCAGGCCGGCCCAGAAGCGCTCCGCCTCGACCGCATCGACGACTTCGCCGCCGAGCGCCGTACGCGACGCTTTGACCGCGGCTTCCGCGCCGGCCATCCGCACGGCCAGCGTGCCGTGACGCCATGCGCTCGCCGTGATCGGCAGCGGCCGACCGCCCCATTCGTTGAGCTTGCGGACCGCGTCTGTGCCGTTCATTTCGAATTTGAGCGTGGTTTCGGCCTGCGGCAGCGGCAGCACTTTGATCGACAGTTCGAGGATCAGCCCGAGGGTGCCCAGCGAGCCCGCCATCAAACGCGAGACGTCGTAACCGGCGACGTTCTTCACCACCTGGCCGCCGAAATGCAGCGTCTGGCCCTGGCCGTTCATGATCACCGTACCGAGCACGAAGTCGCGTGCCGCACCGGCGGACGGGCGGCGCGGACCGGCGATGCCCGCCGCGACACAGCCGCCGAAGGTGGCCTGGGGCCCGAAGTGGGGCGGTTCGAAGGCGAGCATCTGATCGTGTTCGGCGAGCGCGGCCTCGATCTCCAGCAGAGGTGTGCCCGCGCGCGCGGTTATGACCAGTTCGGCCGGATCGTAGGCGATGATGCCGCGATAAGCGCGCGTGTCGAGGATGTCACCTTCCAGCGTCTGACCGTACCAGTCTTTGGTGCCGCCGCCACGGATGCGCAATGTGCGCCCTTCGGCGCTGGCCGAACGCACGCGTTCAGACCAAACGGCGACGATGTCGTCCTCTTCCATGGTGTCCTGCGTCGTTGTGTTTCGATTGATTGTACCGGGCGCGGGCCCGCTGGCAACCCGGAGCGGACCCGCATCGGGTAATCAGGGTGGGAACTGGAAAGAAGCACCGGGGCGGGTATGCGCGATGCGTCCGAGGAGGACGGGAAGCGGTGAAGGGGGCGAGGGAGCGGCGAACGAGCGGCGCGGGCCGACATTCGCGTCACCTACCCTACAATCACGAAGGGAAGCCCGCCGCTCGCTTTAAAACCGCGGCAGATCCGGATGGGGCAGCAAGCCGCCACGCACATGCATCTTGCCGTACTCGGCGCAACGCGCGCGGGTGGGAATACCCTTGTCGGGGTTCAGTAAGCCAGGCGGGTCGAAGGCGCGCTTGACCGCGTGAAATGCGTCGCGCTCTTCAGGCGAGAACTGCACGCACATTGAATTGATTTTCTCGATGCCGACGCCATGCTCACCCGTCACCGTGCCACCCAGTTCGACGCACGTTTCGAGAATGTCGCAACCGAACGCTTCAGCCCGATGCCACTCGTCCATATCGTTGCCGTTGAACAGGATCAACGGATGCATGTTGCCATCGCCGGCGTGGAACACATTGATGCAGCGCAGGCCGTATTTCTTCTCCATGACTTCGATGCGCGCCAGCAGCGGTCCGATACTGCGGCGCGGCACGGTGCCGTCCATGCAGTAGTAGTCAGGCGAAATGCGGCCTGCCGCCGGAAACGCGTTCTTGCGCCCGGACCAGAAGCGCAGACGTTCGCTTTCCGAACGTGAAATCTGGATGCGGGTGGCGCCCTGTTCGCGCAGCACCGCGGTCATGCGCACGATTTCGTCGGCGACTTCTTCCGGCGTGCCGTCCGATTCGCACAGCAGGATCGCCGCGGCGTCGAGGTCGTAACCCGCGTTGACAAACTCTTCGACGGCGCGCGTAGCCGGTTTGTCCATCATCTCCAAACCAGCCGGAATGATGCCCGCTGCAATTATGCCGGCGACCGCGTCGCCGCCTTTCACGACGTCGTCGAAACTGGCCATGATGACCTGCGCCGTTTGCGGCTTCGGGATCAGCTTGACGGTGACTTCGGTGACGATAGCGAACATGCCTTCGCTGCCGATCAACACCGCGAGCAGATCGAGGCCTGGCGCGTCCGGTGCGAGTGAACCGAATTCGACGATTTCGCCTTCCATCGTCACGGCGCGCACACGCAGCACGTTGTGCACGGTAAGGCCGTATTTGAGGCAGTGCACGCCGCCCGAGTTCTCGGAGACGTTGCCGCCGATCGTGCAGGCGATCTGCGACGACGGATCGGGCGCGTAGTAAAGGCCATATGGCGCAGCGGCTTCGGAAATCGACAGATTGCGCACCCCCGGCTGGACTGTCGCGGTCCGGGCATACGAGTCCACTTCGACGATCTTCCGGAAGCGCGCCAGCGATACCACCACGCCGTGACGAATCGGCATCGCCCCGCCGGACAAACCGGTGCCCGCGCCGCGTGGCACGATCGGCACGTCAAGCCGGTGACAGATCTGCACGATGCGCTGCACCTGCGATTCCGTCTCGGGCAATGCCACCGCGAGCGGCAGACGCCTGTAGGCGGCGAGGCCGTCGCACTCGTAGGCAACGGTATCTTCTTCGCGATACAGCAGACAGTGGGTTGGCAGTACGGCCATCAGCGCTTGCACGACTTCGCGCTGGCGCTGGGCGAGAACTTCGGCCGTCAGTTCGACGGGTGCGTTCATATGACTTGTCTCCTCGTGTCTTTCACCGTGCGTGCCGGGTCAAGTCTGGTTGTGCGGCAGCAGGCGTTGCCGCTGCCGCTGATCTCTGCCGCTGCCGCAACTGAGTTGAGCTGAGCGCCGATGACGCCTCAAGCCGCCCAGGAAAAGATCTTGCCCGGGTTCATCAGATTGCGCGGATCAAGCGCGTGCTTGATGGAGCGCATCGTGTCGACGGCGACTTCACCGTGTTCTTCGAGCAGGAAGTTCATCTTGTGCAGCCCGACACCGTGCTCGCCCGTGCAGGTGCCGTCCATGCGCAGCGCGCGCTGCACGATGCGATGGTTCAGGCGCTCGGCTTCCGCGAGCTCTTCCGGTTTGTCTGGATCGATCAGGATCGCGACGTGGAAGTTGCCGTCGCCGACATGGCCGACGATCGGGCAGGGCAGCGGCGACGCGTTCAGATCCTGCTCCGTTTCCACCACACATTCCGCGAGGCGCGAGATCGGCACGCAGACATCGGTCGTGACGGCGCGGCAGCCGGGCTTCAGTTGCAGCATCGCGAAATAGGCGTTGTGGCGCGCATTCCACAGGCGGCTGCGGTCTTCCGGGCGGGTCGCCCATTCGAAGCCCTCGCCGGCATTCTGCGCGGCGATCTCCTGCACCAGCTCGGCTTGCTCTTTCACACCGGCTTCGGTGCCGTGGAATTCGAAGAAGAGCGTGGGTGCTTCACGCAACGTCAGATTCGAATGGCGATTGATCGAGCGGATCGCGAGCGAGTCGACGAACTCGACGCGCGCAATCGGCACGCCCATCTGAATCGTTTCGATGACCGCGCGCACCGCATCGCCCATCGACGGGAACGTGCAGACCGCAGCCGAAACCGCCTCGGGCTGCGGATAGAGCCGAACGGTGATTTCGGTAATGACGCCGAGCGTGCCTTCAGAGCCGACGAACAGACGCGTGAGGTCGTAACCCGCCGCCGACTTGCGCGCGCGCGTGCCGGTTTTGATCACGCGACCGTCGGCGAGCACCACCGTCAGTCCGAGTACGTTTTCGCGCATCGTGCCGTAGCGCACGGCATTGGTGCCCGAGGCGCGCGTGGCCGACATGCCGCCGATGCTCGCGTCCGCACCCGGGTCGATCGGGAAAAACAGGCCGGTGTCGCGCAGCGCTTCGTTCAACTGCTTGCGCGAGATGCCGGGTTCGACCGTGACGGTCAGATCTTCGGCGTTGATCGACAACACGCGGTTCATTTCCGACAGGTCGATCGACACGCCGCCTTGCACCGCCAGCAGATGTCCTTCGAGCGACGAGCCGTTGCCGTAGGGGATGATCGGTACGTTGTACTGGCCGCACAGCCTGACGATGGTTTGCACGTCTTCCGTATTGCGCGCGAATACGACGGCGTCGGGCAGTTGGGGATCGAACGGCGATTCATCGCGGCCATGGTGCGCGCGGACAGCCTCTGCTGTGGACACGCGTTCGCCGAAAGCGGCTTTGAGTCCGGTCAGCAACTCGGCGGGAAACGGCCGGCGCAGTGGGGCCGGCGGCACGGGATGGTTCACGCATGTCTCCTGATATTGGGACGGAGCTGTTCTACAGCTTGTGCTTCATTTTACGCCGATCACCCGCGGGCCGGCGTCGGGAGCGGCTGCCGCTCCTATAATGGCGGCGACCTCACGATGCGCGCAATATGGATAAACGCGGTGGCTAACCGGGTGGCTTATTTGCCGGATTCACTGAATGGATCCGCCGGCGCTGTGCTGACGCATCGTCACTGAATGAATGCATGGGAGACATCATGGGCAACCGCTTGAGCAAGATCGCCACCCGTACGGGCGATGACGGCACCACAGGTCTCGGCGACGGCCGGCGCGTGCGCAAAGATAGCGCGCGCATTGCTGCAATCGGCGATGTCGATGAACTCAATTCGAATCTCGGCGTGTTGCTGTGTGAGGCGCTGCCCGACAATGTGCGGGCAAGGCTGGTCGCGATTCAGCACGACCTGTTCGATCTTGGCGGTGAGCTCTGCATCCCCGGCCAGACGATGATCACCGATAAGCACCTCAGCCAACTTGACGATTGGCTGGCCGACTACAACGCGACCCTGCCGCCGTTGAAGGAATTCATTCTGCCCGCTGGCTCGCGCGCGGCCGCGCTTGCGCACGTGTGCCGTACGGTGTGCCGGCGCGCGGAGCGGTCGATCGTCGCCCTGGGTGAGGGCAAGGCGGTCAATGAGGCGCCGCGCCAGTATGTGAACCGGCTGTCCGACCTGCTGTTCGTGCTCGCGCGCGTACTTAATCGCGCGGACGGCGGCAGCGACGTGTTATGGCGGCACGATCGTAGCGCCGGCTAACAGCGCGCTTCAATCCCTGCTTCAGTCCCTTTAAGCGCTGTGACAATCTGTCCAGTGCAAAGCTTCTCCTTAAAGATGTATTGTAAATGCATCTTTAAGGAGAAGTCGTTATGCCCGCTCTCACTGCCGACCAGATCGCCCGCGTCAAAGCCACCGTTCCCGTGCTCGCCGTACATGGCACCACCATCACCCGACACTTCTACAAGCGCATGTTCGCGCATCATCCTGAGTTGAAGAATGTGTTCAACCAGACTCACCAGAAGAGCGGCAGTCAGCCGGAAACGTTGGCGAAGGCGGTGTATGCGTATGCCGCCAATATCGACAATCTCGGCGCGCTGGGCCCGACGGTCTCGCGAATCTCGCACAAGCACGCGAGTCTGAATATCCGGCCGGAACATTATCCGATCGTGGGGCGCCATCTGTTGGGCGCAATCGTCGATGTGCTCGGCGACGCTGTCGATCAGGAGACGCTTGGCGCATGGGAAGTCGCGTATGGGCAGCTCGCGGATATTTTCATTGGGGCGGAGGCAAAGCTCTATGACGGCGCGGCGTGGAGTGGCTTTCGGCCGTTCAAGGTTGCGCGCAAGGAAGTGGAGAGCGATGAGATCACGTCGTTCTATCTGACGCCTGCCGACGGCTCGCCCGCCTGTGGCTTCGAACCCGGCCAATATCTGAGCGTGAAGCGATTCGTGGATCAACTCGGCGTCGATCAGCCGCGGCAGTACAGCTTGTCGGATGCGCCGAACGGTAACTGGCTGCGTATTTCGGTGAAGCGCGAGGCCGGCCTGGAGGACACTGCGCCCGGCCTTGTTTCGAACCTCATGCACGACGGTGTGGAAGTGGGCGCGGTGGTCCATGTCAGCGCGCCAATGGGCGATTTCATGCTGGACCGCAAGAAGACGACGCCCGTCGTGCTGATGAGCGGCGGTGTGGGTGTGACCCCGATGACCTCGATGCTGTCCACGTTACTCGCCGACCAGAGTGAGCGCAGCGTGACTTTCGTGCATGCCTGCCGCAATGGCCGCGTGCATGCGTTCCGGCAGTGGCTTAACGATACGGTCGCAGCGTATCCTAACGTTACGCGTGCGGTATTCTACGAAGCCCTTGAAGCGTGCGATCGCGCCGGCATCGACTACGACTTCGAAGGCCGCCTCGACCTCGCGAAAATCGCCGACAAGGTGATCGTTCCCGATGCGGATTACTACATCTGTGGGCCGGTGCCGTTCATGCGCGCGCAATGCGAGGCATTGGCCTCGCTCGGTGTGGATGCGGCGCGGATTCACACCGAAGTGTTCGGTTCAGGCGTAGTGCAGTGAAGCGAGGGCGCATGGTGAGCCGGGTGTGAAAGCACGCGGGGGCATGCGCCTTACCCAACCGCCAGGGTGACCGGCTTGCCGATCCGGCTCATCATTTCGACCAGGGTATCGATGGTGAACTTGGTGGTCTTTTTGTTGACCACATCTGACACGCGCGGCCGGGACACCATCAGAATCTCAGCCGCCTCGGCTTGCTTCAGATGATGCTGTTCGATCCAGCTGGACAGCTCGGTCATCAACTGCTCCTTGAGCAGCCGCGTGTCGTTGATCTGTTTTTGCGACGCGGCGTGCAAGCGCTTCGCCTCTTCGGCGGAGAAGCCGAGTTCGAGGAACAGGTTTGCGCCGGGTTTTGTTACGTGACGGATTTTTGTGTCGATCGTCATTTGTTAAGTTTTCCTATCATTGATGATGGCGCGGTACCGCATCTCGGCAATCTTTCTATCCTGTGGCGCCAGCTTCCGCGTTTTCTTCTGGAAGCAATGCAGAACATACAACGCTTTCACGAACTTGGTGACATACATCACGCGGTAAATACCGTCAGCTTCCCTGATGCGAATCTCGCGCGTTCCGGCGCCGATCGAATCAAACGGCTTCCAGTCGTCACGGTCCAGTCCTGCCTGAATCTTGCCAAGCTGAAATCCGGCCCGGCGACGCGGCTCTTCGGGGAAGGCAAGTAAATCGTGATAGCTGGAGCCCATCCAGCGAATTTCTTTTTCCTGCTCCATAGCCGCCTTTCATGTATAAAATATTATACGCAACACCCAGCCGGGTCAAGTCGTATCCGACCCGGCAAACGAATTGTTACGGTACAGAGGCGGCTCGTGGAGCACCATTCGTCCGTTCGGCTAACAAAAAAACCCGGATTAGCCGGGTTTTCGTTAAGCCAACTACAGCAATCGCGCAGAGGCGCGCAGCGATTGTTTAGTTGCCGCTGCCGCGCGCCACACGCCGTTGCTTGACCGCTTCGGCGAGACCTTCCAGCACACCGACGCTTTCATCCCAGCCGATGCACGCATCGGTGATGCTCTGGCCGTACGTCAGTGTGCAGCCTTCCTGCAGGTCCTGGCGGCCCGCGATCAGATGCGATTCCACCATCACGCCGACAATCCGTTCGTCACCCGAAGCAATCTGGCGGCCGATGTCCGCGCACACCGGAATCTGGTTCTCGTGTTTCTTGGAACTGTTCGCGTGGCTCGCGTCGATCATCAGACGCGCCGCGAGGCCGGCCTTGCCGATGTCGGCGCATGCCGCATTGACACTGTCCGCGTCGTAGTTCGGCGTCTTGCCGCCGCGCAGGATGATGTGGCAGTCCTCATTGCCGGCGGTCGAGACGATCGCCGAGTGGCCGCCCTTCGTGACGGACAGGAAATGGTGCGGCTGCGAGGCGGCCTTGATCGCGTCGACGGCGATTTTGACGTTGCCGTCCGTGCCGTTCTTGAAACCGACCGGGCACGACAGTCCCGAAGCCAGTTCGCGATGCACTTGCGATTCGGTAGTCCGCGCGCCAATCGCACCCCACGAAATCAGATCGGCGATGTACTGCGGGCTGATCATGTCGAGGTATTCGGTGCCGGCCGGCAGGCCGAGTTCGTTGATACGCAGCAGCAGTTCGCGCGCGGTGCGCAGGCCGTCGTTGATCTTGAAGCTGTTGTCCATGTGCGGGTCGTTGATAAGACCCTTCCAGCCTACCGTCGTACGCGGCTTTTCGAAGTACACCCGCATCACGATTTCGAGCTCGCCGGCGAAACGCTTGCGCTGCTCGACCAGACGCCCGGCGTATTCCATCGCCGCCTTCGTATCGTGAATCGAGCACGGTCCGATGATGACGATCAGACGGTCTTCCATGCCGTGCAGGATGCGATGCATTGCATTGCGCGAGTTGTAGATCACGTCGGACACCGTTTCGTCGCAGGCGAATTCGCGGATCAGGTGAGCGGGCGGCGTGAGTTCTTTCAATTCGCGGATGCGGACATCGTCGGTGTTGTGCGGGGGCATGCTTGTTCTCCTGAATCGGGTCGTAGCGTGTTCGCGCGGGCAACGAAGGCTGCGATCAGACAGCAATCAGGCAGCGATGCCAGGGCGGACAACAATCAAAAAGATTTCAACGGCAAAAGTTTCTAAGGCGTGGGGCGAAAAAAAACCGCCAGGCTAGCTGGCGGTTTTCGTGAATTCTGAGTGTCTTGCGTGCACTAACACCCCTCTCGATCCGCCAGCGGTCTGAGATGCCAAAAAAAGTAAAAGTAAAACTTGGCGGACATGGCGAAATAGGTCGCTGGTCAAAAAGGGTGAGTGACTTTATAACCCGTGCAAGCTGGGCTGGCAAGCCGCAAGGTGTAAAAATGCGGCAAATCCGCATACTTCGTGAATATCATGCACGAAGTATGCGTCTACATCAAAATCAGGCCGTACCGCCAACCGTCATCTTGTCGATACGCAGCGTCGGCTGGCCGACGCCGACCGGCACGCTCTGGCCTTCCTTGCCGCACACGCCGACGCCCGAATCGAGCTTCATGTCGTTGCCGATCATGCTGACGAATTTGAGCGATTCCGGCCCGCTACCGATCAGCGTCGCGCCCTTGACCGGGTAGGTGACCTTGCCGTTTTCGATCATGTACGCCTCGGAGGCTGAGAACACGAACTTGCCGTTCGTGATGTCGACCTGGCCGCCGCCGAAGTTCACTGCGTACAAACCGTTTTTCACGGACGCGATGATTTCCTGCGGGTCCTTGTCGCCGTTGAGCATGTACGTGTTGGTCATGCGCGGCATTGGCAGCGCGGCGTACGACTCGCGGCGCGCGTTGCCGGTGACCGGCATCTTCATCAGGCGCGCGTTCAGCGTGTCCTGGATGTAGCCCTTCAGGATGCCGTCTTCGATCAGCGTCGTGCACTGGGTCGGATTGCCTTCGTCGTCGATGTTCAGCGAGCCGCGGCGATTCGGCAGCGTGCCGTCGTCGACCACCGTCACGCCCTTCGCCGCAACCCGCTCGCCGATTCGACCCGCGAACGCCGACGATCCCTTGCGGTTGAAGTCGCCTTCAAGGCCGTGGCCGATCGCTTCGTGCAGCAGCACGCCGGGCCAGCCCGGTCCAAGCACGACGGTCATCGCTCCAGCCGGAGCTGGACGGGCGTCGAGGTTCACGAGCGCCGCATGCACGGCGTCGTCGACATAACCCGACAGCACTTCGTCATTGAAATAGCCATAGTCGAAGCGGCCACCGCCGCCGCCGCTGCCGATTTCGCGGCGGCCGTTCTGCTCGGCGATCACCGTGACCGACACACGCACGAGCGGACGGATATCGGCCGCAAAGCCGCCGTCGCTGCGTGCGACCAGCACCACGTCGTATTCACCGGCGAGGCCCGCCATCACTTGCTGAATGCGCGGATCGCGGCCGCGCGCCATCTGTTCGATGCGCTCGAGCAGCTTGACCTTGGCGGTTGCGTCGAGGGAGTGCAGCGGATCAGACGGCAGGTACAGATCGCGCCCGGCAATGCCGGTCAGCGATGTGGCCACCTTGATTTTCTGCTTGCCGCCGCCGGCCTTGGCGATCGAACGGGTGGCGAGCGCCGCCTGACGGATCGCTTCGGGCGACAGATCGTCCGAATACGCGAAGGCAGTGCGATCGCCCGACACGGCGCGCACGCCGACACCCTGGTCGATGCTGAAGCTGCCCGACTTCACGATGCCTTCTTCGAGACTCCACGCTTCGCTGCGCGTGTACTGGAAGTACAGGTCAGCGTAATCGATCTTGTGCGTGAAGATTTCGGCAAGCGTGCGAGTGAGCAGGGATTCGTCGAGACCGTAGGGCGTCAGGAGGATGTCCTTGGCGGTGGCGAGATTACGGATACCGGGTTCGATGATGTTCATGCGAAGTATGTTCTGCTCGATACGAAGGATTCGGTTAGCGCTTGCATCACCACTTATATGAGTGACGGGCGCCGCACTTTCAATGTCAGGTAATACATCAGCAACTCAGCACGCGGTGACGCCAGGCGGGCAGGCTTCGCCGCACTTCGTCGATACGCGCACGCTCGAGATTGCCGGCCACCACGCCGGCGCCTTCGTCGCGCGCCGCGACGATTTCGCCCCACGGGTCGATCAGCATGCTGTGGCCCCATGTCCGGCGGCCATTTTCATGTTTGCCGCCTTGCGCGGCAGCCAGCACGTAACACTGGTTTTCGACCGCCCGGGCGCGCAGCAGCATCTCCCAATGCGCGCGGCCGGTGGTGTAAGTGAACGCCGACGGCACCACGATCAGCGCGCAGTCGCCCATGCGCCGGTACAGCTCCGGAAAGCGCAGATCGTAGCAGACCGATAGACCGACCCGGCCGAACGGCGCCTCGAAGGTACGGACTTCGCCGCCGGGGCAGATGGTGCGTGCCTCGTCGAACGATTCCTCGCCCTTTTCGAAGTTGAACAGGTGGATCTTGTCGTAGCGCGCGGCCTCGTTGCCTTGCGGGTCGAACACCAGCGTGGTGTTGAGCACGCGCGACGGTTCCTGCGACATCAACGGCAAGGTGCCGCCGATCACCCAGACCTTGTGGCGGCGCGCGGCGTCGGCGAGAAAGCGCTGGATCGGGCCGTCCTGGTAGGGCTCGCGCACGGCGAGCTTGTCCGTGTCCTTGAAGCCCATGAAGCAGAAGTACTCGGGCAGCAGGACGAGTTGCGCGCCGTCGGCGGCGGCTTCGGCGATCAGGCGTTCCGCTTCGGCCAGATTGCGCTCGCGATCCGGCGTGCTCACCATTTGCAACGCGGCAACGCGGAAGGCGCTTTCGGAAGGCCCGCTGGACGCCGCGGTGGGCGAGGCAGGGGACAAAGCGGTGGACGATGATGAAGAGACGTGTGTTTCGCTCATGAGCGTTTCGAAAAACTCCCGGCAAGGCGGCGGCGCGAACCGCTGGCACCGCATACGTCGTTCAAGGCTGGCTTGGGCCCGCGGCGCGGCACTGTGCTTTTCCGATCAAACAAAGGGGCGAATCAAGCTCAGTGCGCTTCCACGGTCGAAGCCGGAACGTCCATCTTACCGCGATCGTCCTTCACTCGCTCGATGTGCGGTTTCGACCACGAACCGGTGATCGCGTACTCGCGCTCAAACGCCGTGGAGACCGACTTGCTGAACGCCAGATCGGCTACCAGCGCGCCGAGCCCGAGCAGCGGATTGATTACGGTGGCGGCGATCACGGCGGCGCCGGCGCTCACGGTCGGCACGATCTGCACGTGCAGATCCTGGGTTTCCTGCGCCAGATCCACCGAACCCTTCATCTCAGCGCGGGCCGGCGCCGTCACCATCTCGAAGTTCTCGGTGCGGCCAATGCCATTGTTGATCTGACCCGTGCCGGTGACGTGCTCGAACGGCAGTCCTTCGCCGATTACGTCGCGGAAATTGAGCGTGGCGAAACGCGCGAGGCTTTGCAGGCTGAGCACGCCCAGCAGTTTCGCGACGCCCGGGTCGACCTTGAGAATCTGCCCATGGCGCAGATCGACGGCCAGATTGCCATTGAGCGTCGGGTAGTCGATCGTGGTCGGGCCGCCGCGCCACACCACCTTGCCCGAGAGGGAGCCGCTGCCGGCCTTGAGCGTGCGCGGCTGGCCGAAGCGCTCCAGCAGCGCGCCGGCGTCCTTGATGTCGAGCTTGAAATTGAACACCGTACGGCGCGGCGTCGCCTCGTCGGCGGTGTTGCCGAGACCCGTCGACGTGCGCCAGTTCGCGGTGGCGGTCAGCGTGGCGGCGGAATTGGTGATGTCCAGCTTGTCGAGTTGCCAGACCGGCACACCGTCTTCTTCGAAGTTGTGCGCGTCGACTTCAAGCCGGCCTATGTTGCGATCGCGCACGATCAACTCATTGACCACCAGATCGATCGACGGCATGTTCTGCGCCGGCGCGGAAATGGCCTGGCCGAGCAGGTCCTTGTCGGTGGCCGACGGAATCACCACGCGGGCAAAGCGCGCCTGCAGCGTGCCCGGCGATTCCTTGTTGGCGCCCGGCAACCACGAAACGTGGCCCGACACCTGGTTCGACGCGATGTTGGCCTGCCATTTGCCGTCCGCATGCGATGCGCCGACGATCACGCTGTCCCAGTGCCGCTTGAGCAGCGTCAGCGTACCGATGTGCAGCGCGAAGCGGTTCGGCAGGAATTGCGCGAGGGTCGGATTCGGCGCAGCCGGCGCGGTGGGCGCAGGCGATGGCGCTTCCTTGTTGCGCATCTGCGTGACGAGCGCGCGCCAGGCGTCGGCGTCGAACGCTTCGACGTCGACGGCGGCGATCACGCCATCTGACGGCAAGTCGGCGGGCTTGTTGACGCCGATCGCGCCGCGCATGACCGTCGGGGGCGTTTTCGGCTGGTAGCGCAGCACATAGGTGGCGGCAATCGGGCCGAAGGTGAGGTCGGCGCGTTCCAGACCGGCTTCGCTCGCGTCGCTGGAGGGGCTGACCGCGAAGTGCAGCGGCATCGGCGTGCCGACCGGTTTGTTGAACGGCGCAGGAAAGTCGAGCGCGAGGCCGGTCAGATCGGAGTTCGCCGTGACCTCCGGCAACCGCCCTTTGGCGCCGCGCACGTTGAGCGCGTAAGGCGCGCTGCCGCTCATGCGTGTCAGGACCTGCGCGGCCGGTCCATGCAGATTCAGGCCGCGCGCGGCATCGACAGCGATGTGGCCGCCAAGGTTGAGTGCATACGTGCCGTCCTGCTTCAGGCCACCATTCGCGTGCACATCGCCGCCGAGAAACTGACCCGAGAGCCGGTCGACCTGCGCCGTATGTTCGGTAAAGCGCACCTTGCCGTTCAGTTGCGACAACGGCGGCACGTTATCGACCGTCAAACGATTGTTCTGGAAACCCACCGCGCCTTCCACGGCGATATGCGGCTTCGGCGTGCGCGGCACGGTCAGTTTGAGCGCCAGCGCGGCGGGTCCTTCAGCGCGCACTTTCTCGGTCGCATGTTTGGACATGATGCCAAGCGAGCTCTGGTCGACGTAGTCGAGCATGTCGGCAAGCGGCCCACGGCCGTTGCCCGTGATGATGAGGTCGGACGCCTTGGTGCCGAGGTCGTCGATCTTGCCGTTCACCTTGTTTAAAGCGACCTGCTTGTAATGGGCACGGTCGATATCGAAGCGCAGCACGTTTTCCTTGAGTTCGAACACGCCGTCGATGCCATCCAGCGGCGGCCACACGTTCGGCGTGCCGTTCTTCATCTTGCGCGGTGGGTACGGCGAGGGGTCGAACTTGCCGCCCTTGAACGGCGCGACAATATGGAAGACCCCCGCCTCCGGAGCACGGGAGTAGGGGAATTTGGTCAGATCGCCGTGTATTTCGATCGTCGCGCCGTGCGATACGCCGGCTTGCAGTCCATGGCCCAGGTAGATGCGCAGCTTTTCGCTGATGCTGGTCGGCAGATAGCGGACGATGCGTGTGACCTGCGCGCGCTGGAAGTCGGCTTTGAGGTCGAGCGAGCCGCGCCCATGGCCGGGGTTGCTGTAATCGGCGGTGGCGGTGGCGTCAGCGTCCGCGTTCGAGATGCCGAAGTCGGCCAGTTTAACGGTGAAGGCACGGTGATTTTCGCCCGGCGCTTTCGGCGAGATGGTCCAGTCTGCCCGGCCATGCAGACGGTCGAGTTTCAGGCGGGGGTCGTCGAACACGCCCGGCAGCGTAATGGCAACATTGGACGTGTTGAGCGTGGCGGTGCCATGGTTTTCGTCGGCATCGACACTGCCCCACAGGTTTTCGATACCGGGAATGCCCGCACGCGGGTGATTCAGCGGGGTGAGCCCCGGTGGCGGTTCCTGCGCGGCGAAGCTGATGCCCTGCAGGTCACCCTTGAAACGATAACGCTCGATCGGCTCGGCGCCGCTCGGCCGGTGGTCGCTGCCCGCTTCGCCGGATTCGGGTTTGCCGCGTTCCATTTCGATCACATAGTTCGCTACCATGCCGCGCGGATTGAAGCGCACCAGACTGTTCAGCAAGGGCCGCGGCAACGGCAGCGCGCGGCTGAATTCGGCGAGGATGCCCAGGTCGACACGGTCGCCGCTGACGCTGACGAGTTGTCCATGCTGCAGCGAGGCCGTCCGGAAGCGGCCGTTCAGCGTGGATAGCGCAAGGGTGCGGGTGAGCGGCGTGCCGTCGTCGAGCGGGGGCTGGCCGAGTTCGGCGTGCAAGTCGTTCAGTTGCAGCGTGTAGTTGCCCGGGGCGGCCTCGACGCGCCACGAGAAATTGGCGATCGGTACGACCAGCTTGGGCTGGGTCGGGCGCACCCGCATGGCGACGTCCGTCCCGGCCAGTTGCCCGCTTGCGGACGTCATACGGCCATCGGCGAAGTCGGCCCAGATCGCATTGTCGATGCGGCCGGCGAACATCTCGATCGGGAAATTGATATAGCCCGCGAGGGTCGGCAGATCGACCGGACCGGTCGACATATAGACCTGGCCGGCCCAGTTGACCGGCTTGCCGATCGCGGAGAGGCGGGCGTGTTTGAAATGCGTGCGGAAGTCGATCGGCCCGTGCAGGACATGGCCGTCGGCGGGCGCTTGCAACGCGAGCCGGTGATCGTAGCCGTCGTTGAGAATCGCGATCCGGATGTCGCGCAGGGCAAGCTCCGGCGCGTTATGCTGCGCATCGCGCCAGCGCAACACGCCGCCGCGCACCACGATCGCCTGTTGCCGCAATAGCCATGTGGACAGGGTGTCGTTACCGCTGTGCCGGGTCGGCACCGGCACGCCCGCCACCGAAATGACGCCGTCGCTGCTGCGCGACACCAGCACGTCGGGCTGATCGACGATCAGGCTGGAAAGCGCGGGATGGAACTGCCAGAGCGACTTCCACGAGAGCGCGGCGGTGGCGTGCGGAATGGTCAGCGCCGCTTTGCCCTCATGGTCGCGGATGACGATATCGGTGACGTCGAGGCCCGGCTGAAAGCCGCTCCAGTGCGGCGCCAGCTTGCCGATGGTGAACTGCGTGTGCAGCTTCTCCGAGACCGTGGCTTCGATGCGCGGCCGGAACGAGTCGACGCGCGGCAGCAGCACGTAACGCAAACCGAGAAACAGACCCGCCGCGATGAAGTAGAAGGCGAGTGCAAGCGCCATCACCACGTGGGACGTCCGATGCAGCACCACGTGGGCGCTTCCGCTCGCGGGCCGGACCTGCCTGGTTTCGTGCGGGTCGGCGGATTCGTTTCGCTCGGACATGCTGCGGCGGGTGGGCGTATGGTAGTTTTGCGAATTAACGACGAAATGTAACACACGGGAAAGCGTCGGCGAACTTCCGGCAAACCCTTTCTCCATGCCGTCTCGCGACCTGCGCGAGGCCGCCGGACCTCGACTGGACCCGTGTGCTACAGCGAACTGAACAACGCTGATCAAGCAACGAGCGAGCCAGACCCTTGATGACTGACGCCACACTCCTGAGTTCCAGCTATTCACATTACGCGGCGCGCGCCGCGGCGGCTCGTCCGCAAATTGTGGCGCAGGTGGCGGCGCTCGCGTCCGCACCGCTCACACGCGAACGGATCGACGCGCGCTTTGATGCGCTGTGTGCCGAGGCAGCCGGCGCGGGCGGTGGCCCGTTGAGCGAGGATGCACTCAAACGGGCCCTGCGCCAATTGCGCACCGAGGTATTTTGCGCCGTGATGGAGCGTGACCTGGCGGGCGAGGCGGATATCGCCGAAGTCACCGGCGCGATGACCGATCTCGCGGAGACGACGATCCAGCGTGCGCTCGCGGTCGTGTCCGCCGAGCTCGAAATACTCTACGGCGAACCGCGCGGACCGCAGGGCGAGCGGCTCGCGCTCGGCGTGGTCGGGATGGGCAAGCTGGGTGGCCGAGAGCTGAATGTGTCGTCGGATATCGACCTGATCTTCATCTATGAAGAGGACGGCGAGACCGCGGGCGGTCAGCGTTCGCCGATCGCGACGCAGGACTTTTTTACGCGTCTGGGTAAGCGCCTGATCGGCGCATTGGCCGAGGTGACCGCGGACGGCTACGTGTTCCGGGTCGATATGCGCTTGCGGCCGAACGGCGACTCGGGGCCGCTCGTGTGCAGCCTCGGCATGCTCGAAGAGTATTTCTATGTGCAGGGCCGCGAGTGGGAGCGCTATGCATGGATCAAGGGCCGGCTCGTCTCCGAAGGCATGAGTGAGGCGGCAGAGCGGCTGCAGAAGCAGCTCGACGCGATCGTTACGCCGTTTGTCTATCGGCGTTATCTCGACTTCGGCGTGATTAGCGCGATTCGCGCGCTGCATTTGCAGATTCGCCAGGAAGCGCAGCGGCGCGCCTCGATGCGGCCCGACAAGGCCGACGATATCAAGCTGGGCCGCGGCGGCATCCGCGAAATCGAGTTCAGCGCCCAGGTCTTTCAGCTGATCCGGGGCGGCCAGGATGCCGGCTTCCGGGTGCGGCCGACCCTCGCCGTGTTGCGGCACGCGGCCACACACGGGCTGATCGATACCTCGGTCTGCGTGAAGCTTTCGCAGGCGTACCGCTTCCTGCGCGAACTCGAGCACCGTCTGCAATACCGCAACGACGCGCAAACCCACGCGATGCCGGTCGATCCTGAGGAACGTGCGGCGCTCGCGCGCGCCATGGGGTGCGACGACTATGCCGCGCTGATGTTCAAGCTCGACGTGCACCGTGAGTTTGTCGAGCAGCAGTTTGACCAGATTTTTGCCGACAAGGTGAGCGGCCGCGACGGCTGCGGCGCGCCGGAAGACGGCGCGGCGGCGTGGGTCTGGAGCAGCGCCCTCGCCGACGACAGCGCTGACGACGCGCTTCGCGCGCGCTTGATCGAACTGGGCGTGCCGGAGCCGGACGAACTGCTGGCGCGGTTGCGCGCGGTGTGGCAGTCATCGCGTTACGCGGGGCTCGCCGAGCGTAGCCGCCAGCGCTTCGATATCGTCGCGCAGCGCGCGCTGGAAGCCGCGCGTACCTTGGAGCCGCCCGAACGGCGCGGCGATACGGTGGCGCGTTTCTTCGACCTGCTCGAAGCCGTGAGCCGGCGCGGCGCATACCTTGCGCTGCTGACCGAATATCCGCAAGCGCTGCATCGCGTGCTCTCGGTGCTGGGCGGTTCGCGCTGGGCCGCCGGCTATCTGATTCGCCACCCGCAATTGCTCGACGAACTCCTCGACGACGAGGCGATGGACAGCCCGTTCGACTGGCCTGAATTCAAGCGCACGCTGCGCTTGCGTCTGGCCGCGGCGGATGGCATCGAGCAACAGATGGACCTGTTGCGCCACGCGCACCAGGCCGAGGTGTTCCGCATCCTGCTGATCGATCTGGCCGGCAGGCTGAGTGTCGAGCATGTGAGCGACCGCCTGTCCGAGCTCGCCGACGCCGTGCTCGACGTCACGCTCGAAGCGGTCTGGAAGCAGCTGGCCAAACGCCACCGCGAGGTGCCGAAGTTTGCGGTGATCGCGTACGGCAAGCTGGGCGGCAAGGAGCTCGGTTACGCGTCCGACCTCGACGTGATCTTCCTCTACGATGATCCGGACGATGCCGCCGCCGACGTCTATGCCACCTACACCCGCCGCCTCATCACCTGGCTGACGACGGCGACCGGCGCGGGCACCTTGTTCGATGTCGACTTGCGGCTGCGGCCAAACGGCGAGTCGGGCCTGCTCGTCACCGATCTGGATGCATTCCGCCGTTATCAACTGCGCGAAGGCGACGCCGCGAATACAGCTTGGGTGTGGGAGCATCAGGCATTGAGCCGCGCGCGGTACTGCGCGGGCGAC
This sequence comes from Paraburkholderia solitsugae, assembly GCF_013177695.1. Taxonomy (GTDB): domain Bacteria; phylum Pseudomonadota; class Gammaproteobacteria; order Burkholderiales; family Burkholderiaceae; genus Paraburkholderia; species Paraburkholderia solitsugae. The sequence goes on from NZ_WOEY01000129.1 coordinate 17,961, forward strand.
GCCGAAATCGGCGCGAAATTCGAGCAGATCCGGGAACAGGTGCTGACCACGCCGCGCGAAGCCGCGCCGCTCGCGAAGGAAATCGTCGAGATGCGCGAGCGCGTCGAGGCCGGGCATCCGAACCATACGGCGCTGTTCGACCTGAAGCACGATCGCGGCGGCATGGTCGATATCGAATTCACCGTGCAGTACTGGGTGCTGCTGCACGCGGCGAGCGATCCTGAACTGATCCGCAATACCGGCAACATCGCGCTGCTGCGTGAAGTGTCGCGCTTTGGCTTGATGAGCGAGGCGGAAGCGGAGACAGTCGGCGCGGCTTATCGGATCTACCGGAAGTTGCAGCACAAGCTGCGGCTGGACGGGATGGAGAAGGCGCGGGTCGATCCGGCGCTGGTGGTGGCTCAGCGCGAAGCCGTGCTGCGGCTTTGGGAGCGGGTGTTTGGCGAAGGTTGAAAGCGCGAGGCGCGTCGAGCACCTCGTGCAGCCCGGACCCGGTTCGCCGCGGTTGACTGGGTTCGCCCGGCACTGCCCGTAGCGGCGTCGCGCACCACGGAGCAGCGTGCGCTGCCTGGACGGCCGGTGGCGGATTTGCACCTCGTGCCGACGCTCGAGTCACGGGGCCGCCATGCCTCACGCGCTGCTCGCCGCCTTGCTTTGCCTTGCGTTCGCCGATGGCCGCGGTGATTGCCAGCCCGAGTTCCTAGGCCGCCAGCATTTCCTTCGCATGCTTGCGCGTAGTCGCAGTGATCTCCAGTCCGCCGAGCATCCGCGCAACTTCTTCGACGCGGCTCGCGCGGTCCAGCGAGGTCACGCTGCTGACCGTGCCGCCCTTGCCGTTGCCCGCCTTCGCCACCTGGAAATGATGGTCGCCGCGGGCGGCGGCCTGCGGCAAGTGCGTCACGCACAGCACCTGACGCGCCTGTCCCAGTTGATGCAGCAGCCGCCCAACCACTTCAGCGACGCCGCCGCCGATCCCCGTGTCCACTTCGTCGAAGATCAGGGTGGGTATCGGGCTCGCAGCGCTCGCGATGACGGCCAATGCGAGAC
>NZ_WOEY01000130.1 GCF_013177695.1 Paraburkholderia solitsugae
TTCATCGACAGTTCCTGCATGCCGGTGGTCACTGCGGCGCCCAAAGCCTTGCCGGCCTTGGCGCGCGCCTTCGACAGTTTTTTCGCTTCGGTGAGGAAGGCTTCTTTAGCTTGGGCAACGGCTGCGTGCAGACTGTCGAGATCGGCTGCGGCGTCGAGCGCGGCAAGTTGCGCGCGGCGCGCTTCGTGTTCTTCCGGCAGCGTCTCCGGCTGCAGGCGGAATTTGCGCGCGGCCGAGTGCAGCGCGTCGAGACGCTTTTCGACCTGGGCGAGCCGGTCGGGATCGAGTTCGAGCTTCTGCGCGTAGTGGCTGAGCGAGTAGGCCGCTTCCTGCAACTGGATCTCGGCCGGTTCCAGTGCCGCCAGCACGTCGTTCAGTGCCGGGTCGATCTCAGCGAGGTCGCGCACCTTCGATATGATCGAGGCGAGATGCGTGATCATCGCCTCGTCCGATTCGGACAACGCACCGAGTGCCCCTTGAACGCCGTCGATCAGATTGGCCGAATGTGACAGGCGCCGGTGCTCCGTGTTGACCTCTTCCCATTCGCCCGGTTGCGGCGAAAGTTTGTCCAGTTCCGTGAGCTGCCAGGCGAGGCGTTCGCGCTCCAACTGCAGTTCGCGGTCGCGCGTTTGCGCATGCTCGACAGCCTGGACCTTTTCGCGCCACGACCGCCATGCACGGGAGACGGTTGCCGCGGTTTCCGTGAGGCCGGCATGGGTGTCGAACAGTTCGCGTTGCGCGTCCGGACGCATCAGCAACTGGTGGGCATGCTGTCCGTGGATATCCACCAGCATCTCGCCGACTTCGCGCAACTGCGTGAGCGTCGCCGCCGTGCCGTTGATGAACGCCCGCGAGCGGCCGTTCGCATCCACCACGCGACGCAGCATGACGGTGTTGCCGTGATGGCCGTCGTCGGCTGTCATGCCGAGCGCCTGGTCGTCGAGCCATTGCTCGACTTGCGCATGAGTCTCGAACTCCGCGGTGATGTCGGCACGGCTTTCGCCGGTGCGCACGACGTTCGCGTCGGCGCGGGCGCCGAGCGCGAGGGCCAGTGCGTCGATCAGGATCGACTTGCCGGCGCCTGTTTCGCCTGAGAAAACGGTAAAGCCGCTGTCGAATTCGAGATCGAGCGCGGCGACGATGACGAAGTCGCGTATCGAGAGGTGGCGAAGCATGGAGGTCGTCTGATGAGCTTGATAGTCAGGGTTCGGCAGCGGCGGCGTTCGCGTTCCGGGGGCCGGCCTTCCGGGGGCCGGCGTTCCGGTGTTCCGGCCCGGCGGTCCGGCCGCTCAGGGCTTGGTATCTTCTTCGTGCGACGGGTATTCGTTCCAATGCAGCTTCTTGCGCAGCGTCGCGAAGTGGCTGTAGCCGACCGGGTGCAGCATCGGCACCGTATGACGCGAGCGGTGCACTTCGATCGTGTCGCCCAATTCCAGCGAGGTGAACGACTGCATGTCGAAATTGACGTTCACTTCGCGGCCCGAGACGATCTGGATGCTCACCTTGGAGTCGTCCGGCAGCACGATGGGCCTGTTCGACAGCGCATGCGGCGCGATCGGCACCAGCACGATGCCTTGCAATTGCGGATGCAGGATCGGCCCCTGCGAGGACAGCGCGTAGGCGGTCGAACCCGTGGGCGTGGCGACGATCAGGCCGTCCGAGCGCTGGTTGTACATGAAGCGCCCGTCCACCGAGACATGCAGTTCCGCCATCCCCGAGAAACCGCTACGGTTGACCACCACGTCGTTAAAGGCCAGCGCGTGATAGATCGGGGTGCCGCCGCGCATGATGCGGGCTTCGAGCAGCATGCGTTCCTCCCGCTCGAATTTGCCAGCAAGCATTTGCGGCACGATCTCGCGCATGTCGGAGATCGGAATGTCGGTAATGAAGCCGAGCCGCCCGTGGTTGATGCCAATCAGCGGCGTGCGGTAGGGCGCAAGCTGGCGGCCAATGCCTAGCATTGTGCCGTCGCCGCCCAGCACCACGGCAACGTCGGCACGCGCGCCGATCTCGGCGGGACGTAGCGCCGGATAGTCGATGACGCCGATTTCGGCAGCCGTGTCGGCTTCGAACACAACCTCGAAGCCGCGTCTGGCGATGCACGAGGCGAGCTCGGTCAGCGGCTCGCCGATGCCCGGCGTATTGTTGCGCCCGACGAGCGCGACGGTCTTGAACTGGCTGGTCACTTGCATGCCGGCATTACACCATAGGTAGAGGCTGAAAAGAATCGCAGACAGACCCGGTAGGGCGCCTGCGCAAGCAGGCTGCCAGCACATGGGGCGATTATCGTTAGAATGGTGAAGCCTTGATGACACTCGTGCCGGTTGTAGACCGGCGGCGCGAGATAGTCAGGGGTTGGCGCCGTTAGCGCTCGCTGTAGTCGCGTCATTGAGCTAAAATTTTCCGTCATGCTAGATCCTCGCGCACAAACCCTCCTCAAAACGCTGATCGAGCGCTATATCGCCGAAGGTCAGCCGGTCGGCTCGCGCACGTTGTCACGCTATTCCGGCCTCGAACTGAGTCCGGCGACGATCCGCAACGTGATGTCCGATCTCGAGGACCTGGGGCTCGTGATCAGTCCACATACTTCGGCGGGTCGAATCCCGACGCCGCGCGGCTACCGGCTGTTCGTCGATACCATGCTGACGGTGGAATCCGCGGCAGACGAAGCAGCGGTCATGCGCGCCGTCAAGACTACGCTGCAGGCAGGCGAACCGCAGAAAATCGTCGCCGCGGCGGCCAGCGTGCTGTCCAATCTGTCGCAGTTCGCCGGCGTGGTGCTCACGCCGCGGCGCAGCCACGTGTTCAAGCAGATCGAGTTCATGCGCCTGTCGGACAAGCGCATCCTGCTGATCATCGTGACGCCCGAGGGCGACGTGCAGAACCGCATCATGGCGACCCAGCGTGACTTTTCGCCGTCGCAACTGGTGGAAGCCTCCAATTACATCAACGCGCACTTCGCGGGCCTCTCGTTCGACGACGTGCGCCGCCGCCTGCGCGAAGAAATCGACGAGCTGCGCGGCGACATGACCACGCTGATGCACGCTGCGGTCACGGCCAGCACGGATGAAACCGACACCGGCGAACACGTATTGATTTCCGGCGAGCGCAACCTGCTCGAAGTCGCCGACCTGTCGTCGGACATGGCGCGCTTGCGCAAGCTGTTCGATGTGTTCGACCAAAAGACCAGTCTCCTTCAGTTGCTCGACGTGTCGAGTCACGCCGCGGGCGTGCAGATTTTCATCGGCGGCGAGTCGAATCTCGTGCCGATCGAGGAAATGAGCGTGGTGACCGCGCCCTATGAGGTGAATGGCAAGATCGTCGGCACGCTCGGCGTGATCGGGCCGACCCGTATGGCCTACAACCGCGTGATTCCGATTGTCGATATCACCGCGCGGCTGCTTTCCATCACGCTCAGCCAGCAGTAATTCCTGGCACCTGCAGGCTGCGGCACCGCATGCTGCAAATGATGCGGGACGGCGCGCGGCTTGCCAATTGGCCGAATGGCCAGGGGGCCCTGGCGGACCTTGCCACGGACCGCGCCGCTATAATGAATCCCACCTGAACCGACTCCCCGCCTAAAGCGGTTACCTCTGCTGCCTATGCGCTTCGACCTCGAGCGGCCATCACAGAACGCCACGTCACACCGTGTCGCCGTGTTGCTGATCAATCTCGGCACGCCCGACGCGCCGACGCCGCGTGCGGTCCGTCGCTATCTTGCGCAGTTCCTGTCCGATCCTCGCGTGGTCGAAATTCCGGCGCTGCTCTGGCAGGTGATCCTGCGGGTGTTGATTTTGCCTTCCCGCAGCCGTGCGTCAGCAAAGAAGTACGCGGCCGTGTGGATGCCGGAAGGCTCGCCGCTGCGTGTCTTCACGGAGAAGCAGGTAGAAGGGTTGCGCCATCTGTTGCAACTGAACGACTACACGGTGCTGGTCGACTACGCCATGCGCTACGGCACGCCGGGCATTCCGGCCATGTTGAACCAGCTCAAGCTGGCGGGCGCCGAGCGCGTGCTGCTGATGCCCATGTATCCGCAATACTCTTCGTCGACCACGGCCACGGCTTTCGACGACGCCTTTTCAGCCCTCAAGCGCATGCGCAATCAGCCGGAAGTCCGCACGGTGCGCCAATACGCCGATCATCCGGCGTATATCGCCGCGCTCGCTGCTCAGGTGCATCATTACTGGCATCAGCACGGCCGGCCGGACTTCACGGCGGGCGACAAGCTGGTGCTGAGCTTTCACGGCGTGCCCAGGCGCACGATGGATCTCGGCGATCCGTACCATGAGCAATGCCAGCAGACCGGCGCGCTGTTGACGCAGGCGCTGGGATTGACGCAAGTGGAATGCCGCATCACATTTCAGTCGCGGTTCGGCAAGGCCGAATGGCTGCAGCCGTACACCGCACCCACGCTGAAGGAATTGGGCTCGGCGGGTGTGCGGCGTGCCGACGTGTTCTGTCCGGGCTTTACCGCCGATTGCCTTGAAACGATTGAAGAAATTGGCATGGAAGTACGCGACGAGTTCCTGCAGGCGGGCGGCAAGGAGTTCCATCGGATTCCCTGCGTGAACGCCTCGCAGCCGTGGATCGCCGCGCTAGGCGAAATCGTCGCGCAGAATCTGCAGGGCTGGCCCGTGCAAGCGGCGCCGGTGCCGCACACGACCGGAGCTTAAGCAGGCTCATGAATTACAGGATTTCAACCGAACCGGGCGCGAAGCTGCGCATCGACAAATGGCTTTGGGCGGCGCGCTTCTTCAAGACCCGCTCGCTGGCGGCGGACGCCGTCGACAAAGGGCATGTGCGCATCGGCGGCGCCAGCATCAAGCCGGCCAAAGATGTGCGGGTCGGCGACCTGGTCGAGATCGAGATCGAACGGATTGTATGGCAGGTGGAAGTGCTGGGCGTGTGCGACGTGCGTGGCCCAGCCAGCGTCGCGCAGACGCTTTATGCGGAAACCGAAGAGAGCAAGGCGAAGCGCCAGGTCGAGCAGGAGCGGCGCAAGACGTACCGCGAACCGGCCGCCGCTTTACACGGCAGGCCGACCAAGCGCGACCGGCGCACTATCGACAAACTTTCAGGTGGGGATTGAACAATTGTTCCATCGCCGCGTGCACACCGCCGTACTCGGTGGTGTGATCGTTGACGGCCCCGGACATGCAGATGGTCGTGGTGCCCGCGATCAGTACCAATGCGACCACCGATATTGCAAAGGTCAGTTTCACGGTACTCCCCTTGGGAAGATTCAGAACGGAAACGGGCAAATAAGGTGGAATTGCAAGAAATCGGTAAGGTTCGCGTTAGATTAGGGTTAACGTGTCTTTTCCGACGCTTTATTGGAGCATAGGCCACTTGGTTAGCGCACTCAATCTCGATCTGATTGCGACGCAATAATGGTTGTAACCGGGCATTTCCGCCGCCCGTCCGTGGTGCGAAAAGTTCCGGGAGAGGCGCTTGAAATGGGCCTTTCCGGCCCCATCTGCCGTTTCGATACGCGTTTACGCATCAAGCTGTGCACCAAGTTGTCTGTGGCAATTTTGCAACGCACAAATTGAGCTAGCTTTGACGCGTTGCCGCCACCGTTAGCTTTAACTTTTTATCGACTTTCAGCGACATGGAAAACACGCAAGAAAACCCGACGAGCCAGAATCCCACGCCCGCCGACGAAACCGCGCGCCAGGCCGCGGAGGCCGCAGCATCCCAGCAGGACGTGGCTGCAAACGCGGCGCCTGAAGCGCCGGCAGCCGGTGCGGAAGCCGCATTGGCCGAAGCCGAGGCGAAAATTGTCGAGCTGCAGGAGAGCTTCCTGCGGGCGAAGGCTGAGACTGAGAATGTGCGCCGCCGCGCCCAGGAAGATGTCGCCAAGGCCCACAAGTTCGCGATCGAAAGCTTTGCTGAGCATTTGCTGCCGGTGGTCGACAGCCTCGAAGCAGCCGTTGCCCACTCGTCCGACGACCTGCAAAAGGTCCGTGAAGGTGTCGAACTCACGCTGCGCCAGCTCTCCGGCGCGTTGGAGAAGGGCCGCGTCGTCGCCCTGAACCCGGTTGGCGAGAAGTTCGACCCGCACCGTCACCAGGCTATTTCGATGGTGCCGGCCGAACAGGAGCCGAACACCGTTGTTGCTGTGCTGCAAAAAGGTTTCGTGATCGCCGACCGCGTGCTGCGTCCGGCCCTCGTGACCGTCGCGGCGCCGAAGTAAGCATCACAGGCCGCATCGCAAGCCGTTTATCAGCCGTCTGTTCCGCCTGACAGGTACCGTCATGGCAACGTGCCCGTTGATGCCACCGCGTTCGCCGTTAGGTGGTTTCGCGGCAACGTCTACGAGCATCGCGAACCAGGCCGGCGTTTCATGCTTCACGGCGTGCCCACCGGGTTCTTCTTTTACCGCGGCAAGCGGCTCGGCCGGGCAACCGGCTGGCACGGCCTCGGGCAGCTCGAGACGACGGTCGCGGCCGCGCGGGAAAAGATCCGGGTGGCCAATGCGGCCGGTAGCGCGACCCATGGTGAAAAAAGCGGCAAAAGTTCGGCCGATTGAAAAAAATTAAAGACCGCATCGCAAAAGAGGTCTTGAAAACGATGCGGACGCACTTATGTTCAGTGCAGGTAGGAATTGAGAGCGGATCGCTTTACCGCCAACTGGGCAAAAAAGGCGATTCCCGCAGCGATCAAAGTCAGGAGATTAGTAAAAATGGGCAAAATCATCGGCATCGACCTCGGCACGACCAACTCGTGCGTGGCGATCATGGAAGGCAATTCGGTCAAAGTGATCGAGAACTCGGAAGGTGCGCGCACCACGCCGTCGATCATCGCTTACATGGAAGACGGCGAAATTCTCGTCGGCGCGCCGGCTAAGCGTCAGTCGGTCACGAACCCGAAGAACACGCTGTACGCCGTCAAGCGCCTGATCGGCCGCCGTTTCGAAGAAAAGGAAGTGCAGAAAGACATCGGTCTGATGCCGTACAAGATCATGAAAGCCGACAACGGCGACGCATGGATCGAAGTGCGTGACCAGAAGCTGGCACCGCCGCAAATCTCGGCGGAAACGCTGCGCAAGATGAAGAAGACCGCTGAAGACTACCTCGGCGAGCCGGTCACGGAAGCAGTGATCACGGTTCCCGCGTACTTCAACGACAGCCAGCGTCAGGCAACCAAAGACGCAGGCCGCATCGCCGGTCTGGAAGTGAAGCGGATCATCAATGAGCCGACCGCAGCCGCTCTGGCATTCGGTCTGGACAAGGCCGAAAAGGGCGACCGCAAGATTGCGGTGTATGACCTGGGCGGCGGCACGTTCGACGTCTCGATCATCGAAATCGCGGATGTGGACGGTGAAATGCAGTTCGAAGTGCTGTCCACGAACGGCGACACGTTCCTTGGCGGTGAAGACTTCGACCAGCGCATCATCGATTACATCATCGGCGAGTTCAAGAAGGAACAGGGCGTCGACCTGTCGAAAGACGTGCTCGCGCTGCAACGCCTGAAGGAATCGGCTGAAAAGGCGAAGATCGAACTGTCGTCGAGCCAGCAAACCGAAATCAACCTGCCGTACATCACGGCCGACGCGTCGGGTCCGAAGCACTTGAACCTGAAAATTACGCGTGCCAAGCTGGAAGCGCTGGTTGAAGAGCTGATTGAGCGCACCATCGAACCGTGCCGCACGGCGATCAAGGACGCAGGCGTGAAGGTCGGCGAAATCGACGACGTGATTCTGGTCGGCGGTATGACCCGCATGCCGAAGGTGCAGGACAAGGTTAAGGAATTCTTCGGCAAGGATCCGCGCCGTGACGTGAACCCGGACGAAGCCGTGGCTGTTGGCGCCGCGATCCAAGGCCAGGTGCTGTCGGGCGACCGCACGGACGTTCTGCTGCTCGACGTGACTCCGCTGTCGCTCGGCATCGAAACGCTTGGCGGCGTGATGACGAAGATGATCAACAAGAACACCACGATCCCGACCAAGCACGCACAGGTCTACTCGACGGCTGACGACAATCAGGGCGCCGTGACGATCAAGGTGTTCCAGGGCGAACGCGAAATGGCAGCAGGCAACAAGCTGCTGGGCGAGTTCAACCTCGAAGGCATTCCGCCGGCACCGCGCGGCACGCCGCAGATCGAAGTGAGCTTCGACATCGACGCGAACGGCATTCTGCACGTCGGCGCGAAAGACAAGGCGACCGGCAAGGAAAACCGCATCACGATCAAGGCGAACTCGGGTCTGTCCGAAGCCGAAATCGAGAAGATGGTGAAGGACGCCGAAGCGAACGCGGAAGAAGATCACAAGCTGCGTGAGCTGGCCGATGCCCGCAACCAGGGTGACGCGCTGGTCCACAGCACGAAGAAGGCGCTCACCGAATACGGCGACAAGCTGGACGCCGGCGAGAAGGAAGCGATCGAAACCGCGCTGAAGGACCTCGAAGAGACGCTGAAGAGCAATTCGAGCGACAAGGCCGCGATCGAAGCCAAGATCGAAGTGGTGGCGACCGCCTCGCAGAAGATGGGCGAGAAGATGTACGCCGACATGCAGGCTGCGCAAGGTGCCGAAGCTGCGGCAGCGGGCGCGGCAGGTGCGGGCGCATCGGCGGGTGGCGCGAGCCAGCAGCAGGACGACGTGGTCGACGCCGAGTTCAAGGAAGTGAAGAAAGACTAAAGCCGGGTCGCAATTGGACCGTAAAGCCGCACACAACACTGTGTGCGGCCCGGCTGCAAAACGGTTTGCTCCCGTCCGGGTGCATGAACCTGCAAAGCGGTTATCGCGCCTGGTGAGCCTTTTTGGGCTCTCCGGGCACATTTGTTTTATGGAGGGCGTTGTCTGAGCCGCGTAGAAAACGGTTTGAACAGCGGCCGGACGAGTCGCAAGACTCCAGCATTCAAGAGGAGCCACCGCGCCCCATTGCGCGAGTGGCGTTGAACCGATATGGCGAAACGGGATTACTACGAGGTTCTGGGCGTCGCAAAGAACGCGAGCGACGACGAAATCAAGAAGGCTTATCGCAAGCTTGCGATGAAGCACCACCCTGACCGCAATCCGGGCAACAAGGATGCGGAAGGGCATTTCAAAGAGGTGAAGGAAGCCTATGAAATGCTGTCGGACTCGCAAAAGCGTGCTGCGTACGATCAGTACGGCCACGCGGGCGTCGATCCGAACATGGGTGGAGCCGGCGCGCAAGGCTTCGGCGGTTTTGCCGATGCGTTCGGCGATATTTTTGGCGACATTTTCGGCCAGGCGGCCGGCGGTGCCGCACGCGGCGGCGCAGGCCGTGCCGGCCCGCAGGTGTATCGCGGCGCCGATCTGCGCTACAGCATGGAAATCACGCTGGAACAGGCCGCACACGGCTACGACACGCAAATTCGCGTGCCGAGCTGGGTGTCGTGCGAAATCTGTCACGGTTCGGGCGCGAAGCCCGGCACCAAGCCGGAAACCTGCCCGACCTGTAGCGGTTCGGGTTCGGTGCGGATGTCGCAGGGCTTCTTCAGCATCCAGCAGACCTGCCCGAAGTGCCACGGCACCGGCACCTATATCCCTGAACCGTGCGGCCATTGCCACGGCGCGGGCAAGGTGAAGGAAACCAAGACGCTGGAAGTGAAGATCCCGGCTGGTATCGACGACGGCATGCGCATCCGCTCGGCCGGCAACGGTGAGCCGGGTATCAACGGCGGTCCGTCGGGCGATCTGTACGTCGAGATTCACATCAAGCAACACTCGGTGTTCGAGCGCGACGGCGACGACCTGCATTGCCAGATGCCGATTCCGTTCACCACGGCGGCGCTCGGTGGCGAAATCGAAGTGCCGACTCTCGCGGGCCGCGCGAGCTTCACGGTGCCGGAAGGCACGCAGTCGGGCAAGACGTTCCGTCTGCGTGGCAAGGGTATCAAGGGGCTGCGTTCGAGCATTGCCGGCGATCTGTACGTGCATGTGCAAGTCGAAACGCCGGTCAAGCTCACCGAGCCGCAGCGCGAGTTGCTTCAGCAATTCGAGAAGGCACTCGTGGAAGGCGGTGCGCGGCATAGCCCGCAGAGCAAGAGCTGGTTCGATCGGGTGAAGAGCTTCTTCGATTAATGGCAGTTTGATTTGGCGGCAAGCATGACGGCAGATGAGCGCGACGCAGTGTTCGCGTTGCTCGACGATTGCGACGCGACGGCGGCGCGCCGTTCGAGTCGTCTGTACACGGGTTTTGTGCATGAACGGGTTTGCGCGGACGCCGCGCAACTTGAAACCGTGTGCGAGACCGTGGCCGCGGATACGCGGCGTGGTTTGCATGCGGTCGTGCTCGCCGACTACGAGTTTGGCCGCTGTCTTCTCGACGGTGGCCAAACTCACCGGGTATTGAACGAAACGCAGCGTGGCGATGCCACGCTGCGTTTTTTATTGTTTGGACGTTGCGAGAAACTGTCGCGCGACGATGTCGATACATGGCTCGTGGAACGCGATGGCGGCGCGGCCGAGGCGTCGGTAGCGGGCACGGCGAATGTGCGCGCGAGCGTCGATCCCAAGCAATTCAATGAAGCGATCGACGCGATCCATGCCGCCCTGCGCGCGGGCGATTCTTATCAGGTCAACTACACGTATCGGCTTGGTTTCGATGTATTCGGCTCTCCGACCGCGCTTTATCGGCGCCTGCGGGCCCGTCAGCCGGTGCCGTACGGTGCGCTGATCGCGTTGCCGGGCGACGCGTGGGTGCTGTCGTGCTCGCCGGAATTGTTTATCGAAAAGGAAGGCGCCATGTTGCGCGCCCGGCCGATGAAAGGCACGGCGCCACGATCAGCCGATCCCGTGGCCGATCGCCATGCCGCCGAGTTCCTCGCAAACGACCCGAAAAATCGCGCCGAGAACGTGATGATCGTCGACCTGTTGCGCAACGATCTGTCGCGCGTGGCGCAGACGGGTTCGGTAAATGTGCCCGCGCTGTTTTCGGTCGAGCCGTATGCATCGGTCTGGCAGATGACGTCGACGGTCCATTCGACATTGCGCGCCGGTACGTCTTTCGCCGAGATCATGCGCGCACTGTTTCCATGCGGCTCGATCACCGGTGCGCCGAAGCATCGCACGATGCAATTGATCGACGAGCTCGAAAGCACGCCGCGTGGACTCTACACTGGCGCGATCGGTTGGCTCGATGCGCCTGCGGTTGCTGCCGAAGTCGCCGCCACTTCCAGTGCCAACACTGCTGTTGACGCCGCTGGCGTCACCACTGTCGCAGTAGCATCTTTAGGCGCCACGCCCTCAGTCACTGCAAGCAACACCGCCTGCGGCGACTTCTGCCTGTCCGTCGCGATCCGCACTTTGACCTTAAGCCCGACCGCGCAGCAGGGTGAGCTACAAGGCAAGATGGGCGTGGGCGCGGGTATCGTGCTCGACAGCGTCGCCGCCGATGAATATGCGGAGTGCCAATTGAAGGCCCGCTTTCTGACCGGCGCCGAACCGGGTTTCGAGCTCTTCGAAACGATGTATGCGACGCGGGAAGAGGGCGTGCGGCACCTGTCGCGCCATCTCGCGCGACTCTCGGCGAGTGCCGCGACGTTGGGTTTCAAACTCGACGGCGAAATTGAAATTCGCGCGCAAATCGCAGGGAAATGTGCGGCGTTGCCAGCGCAAACCCCACACCGTATGCGCCTCGCGCTGAGCAAAAATGGCACCGTACACATCACTGCGGCAGTGCTGACGCCGCTGGCCGACTCGAAGGTCGGCGTGCTGCTCGGGCCGGACCACGCGTTTTCCGCGACGAACGCCAATGATCCGCTGCTGCACCACAAAACCACGCGGCGCGCCGAATACGATCGCGGCTGGCGCGAAGCGGAAGCGAAGGGTGCTTTCGACACGCTGTTTTTTAACGAGCGCGGCGAGTTGACCGAAGGGGGCCGGTCGAACGTGTTTGTGAAGCTGGCCGGACGGTGGTGGACGCCGCCATTAAAGTCGGGCGTGCTGCCCGGGATCATGCGGGGTGTGCTGCTAGAGGATACGAGCCTTCAAGCGGCTGAGCGTGTGCTGACGCGGGTCGATGTGCAGAATGCCGAAGCGCTTCTGGTGTGCAACGCACTGCGAGGCGCGGTACAGGCGCACGTGCTGGGCTAAGGTCGGGCTAAGGCTTTGTGATGCTACGCGCTGCAGGTTTTGAGCGTCGCGTGCCGCTGCATTGTCTCAACTGTGGCGAGCCGGCACGAAGCGGATCATCCATCCGGACAGGCGTGCGAGCCATGTGGATTCCCGCACGTCATGCGGTGCGGTGGCGTGGTTGCGGATTTCCGCTACGTCGATCAGGCAAAAGGGGCTCATGGTCATCTCTCTTCGGCGAGCGGCAAAGCCGCGTTAACAAGGTAGACGAAGATAGACGACCAGGTTCCTAGGCGATATCAGACGGGTCCCAAAACAGGCGCGAATGCGCCTGATTAATATGATTCGCTAGCAGGCCGGCTGCTTAGAACGTGTGCTCCGGTCCCGGAAACGAGCCGTCCTTCACCGCACGTACATACGCTTCCACGGCGGCCTGGATGTTCGGCTGCCCCTGCATGAAATCTTTCACGAAGCGCGGCCGCTTGCCAGGGAAAATGCCCAGCATGTCGTGCAGCACCAGCACCTGACCCGAGCACTCCACGCCTGCACCGATGCCGATCGTCGGAATCCGCAATTGCTTCGTGGCTTCACTCGCGAGCAGCGTTGGGATCGCTTCCATGACGATCAGTTGAGCACCCGCATTCTGCACGGCGAGCGAGTCGCGCAACAACTGGCTCGCGCCCGCTTCGGTCTTGCCCTGCACCTTGAAGCCGCCAAACGCATGCACCGATTGCGGCGTCAGACCGACGTGCGCGCACACCGGAACCGACCGTTCGACCAGAAAGCGCACCGTGTCCGCGAGCCACTCACCCCCCTCGAGCTTCACCATCTGCGCGCCGGCACGCATGAGTTCCACCGAGCTCCTGAAGGCGTCCTCCGGCGTGCCGTACGTGCCGAACGGCAAGTCGGCCACCACCAGCGCCGAGGGCCGCGCCCGCGCCACGCTCGCCGTGTGATAGGCGATCTCGGTCAGCGTCACCGGCAGCGTAGTCGTCTGGCCTTGCAGCACGTTGCCGAGCGAATCGCCGATCAACAGCACGTCGACGCCCGCGCGATCCAGCAGTGCGGCGAAGCTCGCGTCGTAACAGGTCAGCATGGCGATCTTTTCGCCGGCGTCGCGCATCGCCTGCAGTTTCGGCACGGTGATGGCGTTCCGGCTCGCTTCCTGCAAATAGGTCATGGGGAAGATCCGTAGAAAAAAGAGAGGGCGCGCCGCTTAAAGCGACGTGCCTTTGACAAAGAATTCCTTGCGGCCGCGCATGGTTTCGATGCGTTCGGCGAGTAGTGCAAGGTCCGCGTCCGAGTCGAGCGGATTCAGATGTTCAGCGTTGACCGTCAGCACAGGTGCGCGGTCGTAGTGATAGAAAAACTCGTTGTAGGCGTCGCAGAGTGCGTGCAGATAGGCATCGGAAATCTGCAGTTCCATGGGCACGGCGCGCTTCTGGATCCGCGCAAACAGTACTTCAGGACTGGCTTGCAGATAGACCACGAAATCCGGCGCAGGCCCGCTCACGTCGAGTCGTGCGGCGAGCGCGCGATAAAGCTGCCACTCGTCTTCCTGCAGCGTCAGACGCGCGAAGATGTCGTTCTTCTGCGTCATGAAATCGGTGATCAGCAGTTTGCCCGCCACATTCGCGGCCACCACTTCCTGGACCTGCTGCGCGCGCTGCAAAGCGAAGTGCAATTGCGTCGGCAGCGCATAGCGCGTCGTGTCGCGATAAAAGCGTTCGAGAAAGGGATTGTCCTGCGGCCGCTCGAACAGTTCCTGCATCGACCAGCGCTGTGCGAGCCGCCGTGCGAGTGACGTCTTGCCGACGCCGATCGGCCCTTCGATCGCGAGATAGCCGAAGGGCGGCCGCAGTTGCGGTGCGGTGACCGTGAGCGGTGGCGAACTCATTCGCAACGGCCCTTGTCCGCAGCAGGGGCGCCGGCATTCAATGCATTGAGCATTGGACACTGGCAAGGCCCCTTCACCTTTTCGATGCGTTGATCGCTCACGCGGTCAAGCAACGCCTCGGCACGGCCGTGTTGCGGGATGATCAGCGCTGCGTCGATTTCGACGAGCGGCACGAGAGCAAAGGCGCGTTCGATCAAACGCGGATGCGGCACGATCAGATCGGCTTCGTCGATCGATTGATCGCCGTAGAGCAGAATGTCCAGATCGAGCGTGCGCGGTGCATTGCGAAACGGCCGCTCGCGGCCGAACTGATGCTCGATCTTGTGGCACAGCGCAAGCAGATGCCGCACGGGGAGCGTCGTTTCGACCTTCACGACGCAGTTGAAATAGTCGTCACCGCCCGCGTCGATGGGGGCAGTGCGATACAGGCTCGACTTGGCGAGCACGGAGATGGTGTGCTGTTGTGCCAGGCACACCACCGCGTCTTTCAGGGTCTGGCGCGCGTCCCCGAGATTCGCGCCGAGGCCGAGATAGGCAACCGTCATGGCATAACTTCCTGCAACTATCGTTCGACGGCTACAGCCAACGCTGTGTCAGTCTTCGTGCGGGCCGTCATGGCCCGCGTCGTTGACTGTGCGTTCTGGCGAACCGCCCTCCATTCCGTCGCCCGGTTTGCGGGTTCTGGCGCCACTGCTGCGCCGCCGTCGTTTTCTGGGGCTTCGGTCCTTCCCGCCTTGCGTGAGCAAGGTCTCACGCGCAGCGACGTCTCCTTCGATGAACTCCGTCCACCACGCACCGACCGACTCTTCGAGTTCGCCCGATTCGCAGCGCAACAGGAGGAAATCATACCCCGCTCTAAATCTTTGGTGTTCCAGCAGCTTCAGGGCGCTTCTTCCCGAGCGTTTCTCGAGGCGCAACTGCAGGCCCCAGATCTCGCGCATATCCGATGAAAAGCGCTTGTGGATCGCGAGTTTCTCGGTTTGCATGTCGAGGACTTCGTCCATCGCGCGATGCAGGGCCGGCACCGGATATTCACCGTTCGCTTCAAATTGTTGCCAGCGCGTCTGGACGTCGTGCCACAGCAGCGTGGCGAACAGGAAGCCCGGCGAAACCGGCTTGCCGGCCCGCACGCGGGCGTCCGTATTGGTCAGCGCGAGCGTGATGAATTTCTCGCCGATCGGCTGTTCCAGCACCACGTCGAGCAGCGGCAGAAGGCCGTGATGCAGGCCTTCCTGGCGCAGACGCTTCAGACAGGCGAGCGCGTGGCCCGACAGCATCAGCTTGAGCATTTCGTCGAACAGACGCGCGGCCGGCACGTTGTTGATCAGATCGGCCATGTTGGCGATCGGCGCGCGGGTCGTGTCTTCGATCTCGAACTCGAGTTTGGCGGCAAAACGCACCACGCGCAGCATGCGCACCGGATCCTCGCGATAACGGGTCGCCGGGTCGCCGATCATGCGCAACAGACGTGCGCGCATGTCGGCCATGCCGTTGTGATAGTCCAGCACGGTTTGCGTGGCCGGATCGTAATACATCGCGTTGATCGTGAAGTCGCGGCGCGTGGCGTCTTCATGCTGCTCGCCCCAGACGTTGTCGCGCAGCACGCGGCCGCTCGCGTCCACCGCATGCGTGCGGCGGTCGAGCTCGTCGCGCTTGAGGCGGCGCGGCGGCGCTGCGTCGGCCGCGGGCGGATCGACCAGCGCGCGGAACGTCGAGGTTTCGATGATTTCCTGGCCGAACTGCACGTGCACGATCTGGAACCGGCGGCCGATAATGCGCGCGCGGCGGAACAGCTTCTGGACCTGTTCGGGCGTTGCGTCGGTTGCGACGTCGAAGTCTTTCGGCTTGATGCCGAGCAGCAGATCACGCACCGCACCGCCGACGATAAACGCGCGATGCCCGGCTTCCTGCAGACCCTCGGTGACGCGAATCGCGTTTCTCGAGATCAGCGACTGATCGATGCCATGCACGTCGTGCGGAATGATGACCGGCACGTCGGGGTCCCGCACGGCTTGGGCGGCGGGGCGCGCCGGCTTACGGCGCGCTTTGCTGGCGCTGGACGCGTTGCGTGCCGGTGCCTCGCCGGTTTCGTCTGCTTCGGCGGGCGGGGTGTCGTCAGCGGGCGCCGAGTCCTGGCCGAATAGCTTGCGGATAAGTTTTTTGATCACGAGGGTTGGAAGAGTTCGAGGATGCGCCAGCCTTTGGCCTGCGCATGGGCGCGCAATGTGTCGTCGGGATTGGTCGCGATCGGATCGGTGACCTTGTCGAGCAGCGGGATGTCGTTGTGCGAGTCGCTATAGAAATAGCTGTGCTCGAAGTCGCTCCAGGTCTTGCCAAGCGATGCCAGCCACGCCTCGGTACGGACGATCTTGCCTTCTTTGTAGCTCGGCGTGCCGGTGGGGCGGCCGGTGTACGGCGAATGCGGCTGGCCGTCGACGGTTTCCGCCTCGCAGGCGATCAGCGCATCGACGCCGAACGCCTGGGCGATCGGGCGGGTGATGAATTCGTTGGTCGCGGTGACCACGCAGCAGAGGTCGCCGGCTTCACGGTGCTCCCTGACCAGCTCCAGCGCGACCGGAAAGATCGCCGGCTTGATCACTTCATGCATGTATTGCGCGTGAAGGTCGGCAAGCTGGGCGCGCGTGTATTTCGCGAGCGGCGTGAGCATGGCGATCAGATAAGCGTGAATGTCCAGCTTGCCGGCTTTGTAGTCGGCGAAAAAACGGTCGTTTTCACGAGCGAAATTTTCGGCGTCGACCATGCCTTGTTTCACCATGAAGCGGCCCCATTCGTGGTCGCTGTCGGTGGGAATGAGCGTGTGGTCGAGGTCGAAGAGTGCGAGGTTAGCCATGGGGGCCTATTTTACTTGAAGCGGCGGGTGACGCAGATGAAGGGGGTGCCGTGCGCCGATCATCGGCGTCGGGCGAGGCCAGCATGGTGCGTAGAAGCGGCAGCGTGACCGCGCGTTTCTGTTCGAGCGAGAAGCGATCGAGTGCGTCGAGCAACGCCATCAGGCTCGGCATGTCGCGGCGAAAATGCGTGAGCAGGTAGGCGGGGACGTCGTCGGCAAGCATGAGGCCGCGCTCGCGGGCCGCGTGCTTCAGCACGGCGGCTTTGCCTTCGTCCGGCAGTGGCGCGAGGTGAAACACGAGGCCCCAGCCGAGGCGCGTGCGCAAATCTTCGCGCACCGTCATGCCGATCGGCGGCGCATTGCCCGCCGCGACGAGCGCGCTGGTCGGATGCGCGCGCACTTCGTTGAACAGGTTGAACACGGCAATCTGCTGCGCCGCGGACAGGCCGTCGCAATCGTCGATCGCATACAGCGCGACGCGCGGGTCGAACGTGAAGGCGGCAAGGCTGCTCTGCGGACCGGCAAAGCGCGCATGGCCCGGCGGCGCTTCGTGGACCAGCGCCTGCAGCAGATGCGTGCGGCCACTGCCGGCTTCGCCCCAGATGTAGAAGGTGCGATCGGCCACTGGACCGGCCGCGAGCGCGTTGTCGAGCTCGCGCAGCCGTGTGACCAGCTCGGCGTTGGCGCCGGCGAAGAAATTGTCGAATGTCGATGGCGGCGGGGTGCCGAGATCGAGCGTCAGTTGACGAAGCACAGTAGGTTAATGCCGAAAATGAGGCTTAGGCCGCAAATGGCCCGGACTTCGGGCCCTGAAACGTCAATAAAGAGTCAATGACTCAGTTGTTGTAAAGCGTGCTCGCCAGATAGCTTTGACGCAACTCGCGCATCGCTACCGACAGAATGGCGCTGACCGGTAACGCCAGCAACACGCCGAAAAAGCCGAACAGCTGGCCGAACGCGAGCAACGCGAAGATAACCGCGAGCGGGTGCAGGCCGATCCGTTCGCCGACGAGGCGCGGCGTGAGATAAAAGCTCTCCACGATCTGACCGACGCCGTAAATCAATGCGACGGCGCCGAAGCCGTACCAGTCGCCGAACTGTAGCAGTGCCGCGAGCAGCGCCAGCGCGAGCCCGGTTGCGAAACCGATGTACGGGATGAACACGGCAAGGCCCGTGAAAATACCCACCGGCAGCGCGATCTCGAAGCCGGCGACGGTCAGCGCAATCGCATAATAGACCGCGAGCACTGCCATCACGAGCAACTGGCCGCGCAGGTATTGCGACAGCATCTGGTCCATGTCGCGCGCGAGTTGCAGCGTCTTGTCGAGCCAGCGGCGCGGCACCACGATCTGCATGCGCGCGAGCATGCGGTTCCAGTCGTACAGCAGATAAAACAGCACGAGCGGCACCATCACGAGGTTGCCGACCACCGTCATCATCACGTTGCCGCTGGTGCGAACGGACGTCCACACATACAGCGCGACTTGTTGCGCGCTGCCTTCGAGCTGCCCCATCACCAGATCGCGGATACTGGCGAAATCGAGCGAGTCGGCAAGGCCCAGCATGGCAAGCTTGGGCTGCAGCCAGGCGCTCACGTGTGCAAAAAGCACGGGCACTTGTTGCTTCAGCTGCGGGCCTTCTTTCTGGATGACGGCCAGCACCAGCAGCACGAGCAGCGTCATCAGCAACGAGAACAGCAGCATCATCAGCAAGGCGGCGAGTCCGCGCGGCACACGGCGGCGCACCATCCACGCGACACCCGGTTGCAGAATGTACGCGAGAATGGCGCCGAGCAGGAACGGCGTGAGGACCGGACTCAGTAGCCAGAGCAGAATGCCGACAACCAGCGCGATCGCCAGCCAGATGAAGGCGCGGCGCTGCACAGGCGTCAGGATCGAGGAGTTCTGTTGCAAAGTTGTTTCCCAGGTGTCGTCCCGACCGGAAGATTCAGGATGATTCAAATTCCAGCCAGACGGCCGGCATCGGGTAAAATCGCATTTTACCGACCTTCTTGCCCTTCCCCATGAATCAACCGAAATCCGCCCCTGACGCCCAAGGGTTGTCGTATCGCGACGCCGGCGTGGACATCGACGCGGGCGACGCCCTTGTTGACGCGATCAAGCCCTTTGCCAAAAAGACGATGCGCGACGGCGTGCTGGGCGGCATCGGCGGGTTTGGCGCGCTGTTTGAAGTGCCGAAGAAGTACAAAGAACCGGTGCTCGTGTCGGGCACGGACGGTGTCGGCACCAAGCTGCGCCTCGCGTTTCAACTGAACAAACACGACACCGTCGGCCAGGATCTGGTGGCGATGAGCGTCAACGACATTCTGGTGCAGGGCGCCGAGCCGCTGTTCTTCCTCGACTATTTCGCTTGCGGCAAGCTGGACGTCGCTACGGCGGCAACGGTCGTGAAGGGTATCGCGCATGGCTGCGAACTGTCCGGCTGCGCGCTGATCGGCGGCGAGACGGCTGAAATGCCGGGCATGTACCCGGACGGTGAATACGATCTGGCCGGATTTGCAGTCGGCGCGGTAGAAAAGAGCAAGATTATCGACGGCAGCACGATCGCCCCGGGCGATGTGGTGCTGGGGTTGGCTTCCAGCGGCATCCATTCGAACGGCTTTTCGCTGGTGCGCAAGATCATCGAGCGCGCGCAGCCGGATTTGAACGCGGATTTTGATGGCCGAACGCTCGCCGACGCGCTGATGGCGCCGACGCATATTTATGTGAAGCCTTTGCTGGCCTTGATGCAGCAGATCGCTGTGAAGGGTATGGCGCACATCACGGGCGGCGGGCTGGTCGAGAATATTCCGCGCGTTCTGCGTGAAGGCCTGACGGCTGAGCTGGATCACACTAGCTGGCCGATGCCGCCGCTGTTCTCGTGGCTGCAGAAGCACGGCGGCGTGGCGGATGCGGAAATGCACCGCGTGTTCAACTGCGGGATCGGGATGGCGGTGGTGGTTTCCGC
This sequence comes from Paraburkholderia solitsugae, assembly GCF_013177695.1. Lineage (GTDB taxonomy): Bacteria > Pseudomonadota > Gammaproteobacteria > Burkholderiales > Burkholderiaceae > Paraburkholderia > Paraburkholderia solitsugae. Next base: position 19,756 of record NZ_WOEY01000130.1, read on the forward strand.
CGCTGATGCCGACGCTGCGATCGCGTCTTTGTCGGCTGCTGGCGAGCAGGTCTGGAAGATCGGCGTGATTCGCGAGAGCGCGGCTGGTGAAGCTCAAACGGTAGTTATCTAACCAGCCAGCTTCACCCAAGGCTGGTTTGCCTGCGCGGCGCACGGAAAGAAAGCGCCGCGCGGGCAAAAACCTCAAATCAGTTCTTCAATCAAGCTGACGACCTGCGCAGTCGCGCCAGGATCGCAGCAATCAACCACAACCCGCTCTGTCATGCTGCGCAGCCACGTGAGTTGCCGCTTGCACAATTGCCGGGTAGCAAAGACCCCTTTATCCCGCATGGTCGAATAATCGACCGCCCCGTCGAGATATTCCCAGACCTGCCGATACCCCACGCAGCGCATGGACGGCATCTCCGGTGACAAGTCCCCGCGCGCGCGCAATTTCACCACCTCGTCGATAAAGCCGTCGGCCAGCATGGCATCGAAGCGCTTTTCGATGCGCGCATGCAGCACGCTCCGGTCGGAAGGCTCAAGCGCAATCGGCACGAAACGCCACACCAAAGCGGCGTCATCCGTGCGAGCGGGTGCCGCCAGCAACGCGGACATCGCTTGCCCGGTCAGCATGAAAACTTCGAGCGCCCGCTGAATTCGCTGCGAATCGTTCGGCGCGAGTCGCGCAGCCGTAACGGGATCGACAGTGGCAAGCCGCGCATGCATCGCCGGCCAGCCGTCACGTGCGGCGTCGGCATCGAGCGTCGCACGCACGTCGGCATCGGCGGTGGGCAGGTCGTTGAGTCCCTGAGTGAGCGCCTTGTAGTACAGCATGGTCCCGCCGACCAATAACGGCAGCCGCCCGCGCGCACTGATCTCGCCGATCAGGCGCAACGCATCGCTGCGAAATTCCGCCGCCGAATACGCGTTGGCCGGATCGACGATATCGATCAGATGATGCGGTGCCACCGCGCGTTCTTCCGGCGTCGGCTTGGCGGTGCCGATATCCATCTCGCGATACACCAGCGCCGAATCGACACTGATGATTTCCACCGGCCGCCGTACGGCCAGCGCCAGCGCGGCGGCGGTTTTGCCGGATGCGGTGGGGCCGAGCAGGCAAGGGACTGTCGTGGGGGCGCGAGAAGTCATCGGCAGGACGGCGCGCGCCGGATAAGCGTAATCAGGTGCACCGTTATTGCCCGCGCATGAACAGCCGATCGAGATCGGACAGCGTCAACTGATACCACGTCGGACGCCCGTGGTTGCATTGGTCGGCGCGCTCGGTCGCCTCCATCTGGCGCAGCAGCGCGTTCATTTCATCGAGCGTCAGGCGCCGGTTCGCGCGCACCGCGTGATGGCAGGCAAGTGTGCCGAGCAGTTCGTGCTGACGCTCGGTCAACACGCGTGAACCGCCGAAGGCATGCAGGTCGGAGAGAACTGCGCGAGCCAGTACCTGCAAATCGGCATCTTTCAGCAAGGCGGGCACGGCGCGGATCGCAAGCGTGGTCGGCGACAGCACGGCGAGGTCGAAACCTAGTGCGTCCAGTGTGTCGCGCTCTTCTTCGACCGTGCCGATTTCGATCGGATCGGCCTGCATCGTCTGCGGGATCAGCAGCGGCTGCACGGCGATCGTGCGATCGGCCAGCGCATTCTTGAACTGCTCGTACAGGATGCGCTCGTGCGCGGCGTGCATATCGACAATCACCAGCCCGTGCGTATTCTGCGCGAGCACATAGATGCCGTGAATCTGGCCGAGGGCGAAGCCAAGCGGTTGCTCGTCTGAGGCATTGAACGCAGGCGATGCGTATGGCCCTGAGGTGTTGTACGGGGACGGCCCTTCCGCAGCCGAGTCGCGCGCTTCGAACAAGGTCGCGCCTTCCGCCGTGCCGGTGTTCGTGTCTCTACGGCCGAAAAGCGCGTCGTAGAACGCCAGCGGTTGGGCAACCGGCAGCGTGCCTTGTGTCATGCGCGCCTGGCGCATCCAGGTATTGCCTGGCTGCGAGGATCCGAATCCGCTACCCATCCCACCGCCGAGGCCGCCCGCGCCGGTGCCGAAGCCACCGCCGGCTGCGCCTGGGCCCGCACCGCCCAGCGGCGTAGCGCCGAACGAAGCCGGCCCACCCGGCGACGCTTCCAGATGCGCCGCATGCCCGCCGGCGGTCGTTTCCGGCGACGCGCCCGCGTGCCGCGCCAACGCGCGCTGCACCGCGTGGAACACGAACTGGTGGATCGAACGTGAATCGCGAAACCGCACTTCGATTTTCGACGGGTGCACGTTCACATCGACCGCTTCTGGCGGCAGATCGAGAAACAGCACGTAGGACGGATAGCGGTCGCCGTGCAGCACGTCTTCGTAGGCGGCGCGCACGGCGTGCGTGAGCAGCTTGTCGCGCACGAACCGGCCATTGACGAAGAAATACTGCTGATCGGCACGCCCGCGGCTCGCGGTCGGCAGCCCGGCGCAGCCATAGACGGCGAGCGGTCCGGCGGATTCGTCGAGCGGCAGATGAGCCGTCGCAAACGTCTCGCCCAGAATCTTCGCGACCCGCGCAGGCGGCTCGCTGGCATTCCAGTGTTCGACCGCCTTACCGTTATGCAAGACCGAAATCGCCACATCCGGCCGCGCCAACGCAGCGCGGCGAATCTGTTCGAGGCAATGGCCGAGTTCGGTCTGCTCGCTTTTCAGGAATTTGCGGCGCGCGGGCGTGTTGAAGTACAGCTCGCGGACCTCGATCGTGGTGCCCCGGGTACCGGCAGCGGGGCTCAGTACACCGGTTTGCGCGTCGACGCGAACGGCGTGCGGCGCCTCGGCGGTGCGGCTCGTGATGGCCATCTGCGCGACCGACGCAATCGACGCCAGCGCTTCACCGCGAAACCCCAGCGTGGCGACCGCTTCCAGTTCGGCGAGCGAGCGGATCTTGCTGGTCGCGTGACGCATCAGTGCGAGCGCGAGTTCGTTTTCGGGGATGCCGCAGCCGTCGTCGGTGATCGAGATACGTTTGACACCACCTTCGTCGAGCAGGATGCGCAGCGTCTGCGCGCCGGCGTCGAGCGCATTTTCCAGCAATTCCTTGACCACCGAGGCCGGCCGCTCGACCACTTCACCGGCGGCAATCTGGCTGATCAACTGATCGGGAAGGGGCTGGATCGCCCGCAACGGGCGTGAGACGGGCGCGGCGGCGGAAACTGCGGCCGCGTCGGCGGTGCCGGCAGGCGTTTCGGAGAATTCTGACATGGCGAAATTATAGCGATTCGGCGCGAGCAGTTTTTTTATCGCAACGGGGCACTTTCGGTATCATGACGCGGTCAATTTCCGGCGGCGAGCACGCGCTCGCTGCGCATCACCGGCAAGGCTGCTGACGCCGCCGTTCCCGCCACGGTCATATTCGCTTAATAAAGGACGCTTTTTGGACACGTTGCTACACTTCGTCAACCTTGTCTTGCATATCGACAAGTTTCTGGGCGACTTCATTCACGTGTACGGCACCTGGGTCTACGCGGTGCTGTTTCTTATCGTGTTCTGTGAAACCGGGCTGGTCGTTCTGCCTTTTCTGCCAGGCGATTCCCTGCTGTTCATCGGCGGCGCGTTCTGCGCGAGCGGTGAAATGAATCTCGGCCTGCTGATCGTGCTGCTGCTTGTTGCGGCGGTCGCCGGCAATACGGTCAACTACATGATTGGGCGGGCCATCGGACCACGGGTGTTCAATTCGCACATCCCTTTCCTTGAGCGCTTCCTCGATCGCGCCGCGCTGCAGAAGACCCATAACTTCTATGAAAAGCATGGCGGCAAGACGATCGTCCTGGCGCGTTTCATTCCGGTGGTGCGCACCTTCGCGCCGTTCGTTGCCGGCGCATCGGAGATGACGGTTAGCCGGTTCCAGTTGTTCAATATCCTTGGCGCGCTGTTGTGGGTATTGCTGCTGGTGTTGCTCGGCTACTTCTTCGGCAACATTCCGTTCATCCGTCAATATCTGAATGTGATCGTGCTGGTGGGTATCGGCGCGGCGGTGGTGCCGGTTCTGCTTGGCGCGCTGTGGAAAGTGACGCGTAAGAACGCCGCGGCCAAGCCGGGTAGCCGCTGACGCCTCGCGTAGTATGAAGCTAGACGAACAAACGGCGTCGCGAATCTCGCGACGCCGTTTTCGTTTGGTGCGGTCTGGTTCCCGATGAGTTGGACCGTTGAGGCAGCGAAGAAATGCTTCACCTTAGCGAGCGTCAACCTCAGTCCAGAGCGCTAAGCTCCGATCGTGCTCAACTGACGATACGCGGCGCAAGCGGCGTTTCCGGTGTCGGATAACCTGCATCCTTGAATGTCTGGATGATCGAGCGGTTGGTGTCGAAGTAGACCTGCCAGTAATGGTCGGTGTGCGTGTAGGGCCGCACGCACAGCAACGGTCCTTCCGGCGTGAAGCTCAGCACTTCGATATCCGGTGCAGGACTCTCGGCCACGTTAGGAATCTGCGTAACGGCCGCCTTCAGCCGGCTCATCGCATCCGTAGGATCGACGCCGTTCGCAATCTTCGCGGTCAGCTCGACGCGCCGCACCGGCAATGCGCTGTAGTTCGAGATTGTGTCCGAAAAGATCTTGTTGTTGCCCACGATGGTTACTACATTGTCCGGCGTCACGATGGTCGTGCCGAACAGCCCCAGTTCCGAGACCGTGCCCGTGACACCGCCCGCCATGACGAAATCGCCCACCTTGAACGGCCGTAGCACCTGCATGAAGATGCCTGCCGCGAAGTGGGCGAGCAAGCCGCCCCATGCGGTGCCGATTGCAAGACCGAGGCCGGCGAGCAAGGCGGCGAACGAGGTAGTCTGGACGCCGAACACTTGCAGGATCGCGAGGATCAGCAGCAGGTTCAGCAGCGCGCCGAGAATCGAACCGAGGTAGTGAGCGAGGGTTGGATCGACGCGGCCGTTTTTCGCCAGCAGTTTGCGAAGCAGGCCGGTGATCAGGCCAATGACCCAGCGGCCGACGACCCACAAGACAATCGCGCCGAGTACCTTGGTGCCGAGGTCGATGCCTCGAGTCATGATGAACACGCGTACGGTATCGAGATCCAAGATGTTCCTCGCTGGTTAAGTTGCCTTCGACTGATTGAACGACGGTAGTGCAATACAGCGGCAAATGCCCGGCAGCGGGCGCAGACGGTAACTCTCAATCTTCGGAAGTTATACGCGACGGCGCGCGCAGACGCAAGGTCCGTTCCCGTTGATGATGCGGATTGCGTGAAGGAAGAAAACGGACCGCGTGGGATTACATCGGCAGATGTGATTCGGAGTACGAGGACGTGCGAATGACCAGCGTGTTGTTGTTCGTTTTGGCGGCGCGCGCGCGACGTGCTGCGTACTGCCACGCTAACGCTGCAATGGCCGCCAGCACGTACGAGCTGTCGCGTTCGAAGAATGCGCTCGACGTGCTGAAATGGCCATAGCGGCTCTGCGCGTCGGCGAACACGAGAAAAGTCAGCGCGGCGTCGAGCAGCAAGGCCGCCAAGGCCAGCGCGACGAAAATATGCGCGCCATTGAGCGCGGCGCCGGGTACGAGCCGGTTGCACAGATGACACACGCACAGCACGATAGCCAGCAAAGTTAGGTTCGAGACGAGGTCGAACAGAAAATTGGTCATGGTGACGGAATGAACGCGCAGGGATCTGCGGTGTTGCCAAAGCGTCTGCTCACGCAGCGTTGCAGCGTGATTCGCAGAATCGGCGGCGATCATTGCACGTCTTTACATCTCAATAAATGTCAATGTTCGGAGTCCGTTGTATCTGTTCAGAATCGAAGAGGCGTGATGTAGGAATGTCCTCGTCCTTGCCTGCGTCATGATGATAGGCGCTGTGAGAATGTTTCACGCCCGTGCGAAAGACCGGGGCGATATCGCTTCGATTCCGTCGGTGTCGCGCGTCACATCAGAAGTGGTACGAAAGGCCAATTTGCAGCGTCGGATACCACCGATAGGGCGAGGCTTTGTCCCTCAGTTGTTGCAAGCCGGTCGCGATGATCTCCTGGCACATGGCGGGACCCGCGGCCTGAGTCAGAGCCGGCGACAACGTATAGGACGAGCGCGGTACGCCATAAGCGACGCCGAGATCGACCACCAGGCCGAATCCTTTGGCTGCGGGTTGCAAGCCGTAGCCCACGCCCAGATAAGGCATCACGGTAGGGTACTTGACGGTGGCGGTCGCATATTCGCCCGGAAAGGCCGGCGTGGTCGTGCCTTTGAATGTGTAGGTGCCGTTCGTGGGAACGGAATTGCCGCTGACCTCATCGTCCGTGAAGCGAAGGCCGGCGGTGACGCGAAAGCCGCTGTTCGACCACGGGAACAGATCGCCGTAGAGACCTCCCTAGCGAAGACGCACGCTGTCGTCATAGCGATTTCCGCCTACCGTAAAGTCATGCGAGAGGTTGATCGCGTTGAAGTCCGCGTGTATGCCGGACCAGGACGTGACGCTCAGCGCCGCGCCGATGCCAACTCCGAGCGTTCCGCCCTCGATGAATACTTCCTGAGCGTGCGACGTTTCGATCGAGATTGCCAAACCTGCTACCCAGATTACTTTTGCAGTGTTCATGGGCGCCCCCTGGGCGGTTGGGCAGCGGGGTCGTTTAGCCTGGCAGCCCTGTCTCCTGGTCTTTTTTTTGGGGCGCTCTTCCGGCACCGTGAAGCGATCATGCTTGCGCAAGACGTGGGCGGTCTGTGGGGTGCCGAACTATTTTGGGGATCGAGCGGGGAGGGCGATTCGCGGCCCACAAAAAGAAAAGGGCTTGCGACGCTGACGCGTGCAAGCCCTTGAATCTTTTGGTAGGCCGTACGGGATTCGAACCTGTGACCAACGGATTAAAAGTCCGCTGCTCTACCAGCTGAGCTAACGACCCAAAAGAGAAGCGAGATTATAGCGATAGCACCGATGGGCTGTCAACCCATGGCGGTGAGTCGAGCTATCCGCACTTCAGATAGTGAAAAGCCCGAGGTATTACTACCCCGGGCTTTCCAGCGAGAGGCGCGCGTGGCTGTTGATTTGGAGACTGCGTGGCCACTGCGCGTTACGCCAACTGCTAAACCTTCTACGACTACTTGATCTGCGACAGCTTGCTCTGAGCCGACTGCGCGACGTCCGAGCCGCCGTACTGCGCGACGATCTGCTCCAGCGTCTTCTTGGCCGCGGCCTTCTGACCTTGCTCGAGCTGATTGTTCGCAATCGCGAGCAGCGCATCCGGTGCGCGCGGATGCTGCGGGTAGTTCTTCACCACACCTTGCCAGGTCGCCGTCGAGCCCTTGTAGTCACGCAGCGCATACAGTGCGTTGCCGAGCCAGTACTGCGCGGTCGGCTGGTAAGGGCTGTTCGGATACTTGGAGATGAAGCTGCGGAACGACGCCGCCGCATTCTTGAAGTCGCCGTTGCGGAACAGCTGTGAAGCCGCGTTGAACGAATCGGTTTCACCCGGCTGCACCTCGCCCTGGACGCCGTCCACCGTCTGTTGCTGCGGCTCGAATTTCTTCAGCCGCGTATCCAGATCGGTGTAGTAGTCCTTCTGCTGTTTTTGCAGCGTAACGAGTTGGTTGCCCATATCCTCGTTCTGCCCACGCAACGTCGCGACCTGCTGATTCAGCTGATCGAGGCGGTTGGACTGATCGAGGATCGTGCGCTGTGCGGCCGACAGTTGGCTCGACAGGCTATCAGTCTTCGATCGCAGATCGAGAATGGCCTGGCGGGCCTGATCGTCGTCGAAGATGCCCGCATGCGCGGGCACAGCCGCGAAGGCCGTGCCCGCGACGCAGGCCGCTGCGGCAAACCGCAGCCAGGAGAAACGATGCGTCATTCGGCTCATCACCTGTTACTTACTGTTGGTACACGAGGTCGGCGCGGCGGTTTTGTGCCCACGACGATTCGTCATGACCGGTCGCCTGCGGCTTTTCCTTGCCGAGGCTCACGGCTTCCATTTGCGAGTCCGCCACGCCCATCAGCGACAGCGAGCGGCGCACAGCTTCAGCGCGCTTCTGGCCGAGTGCCAGGTTGTACTCGCTGGTGCCGCGTTCGTCGGTGTTGCCCTGGATCAGGACGTGACGTTGCGGATGGCTCTTCAGGTATTGCGCGTGTTGTTGCAGCAGCGATTGGTAGTCGTCCTTGACCGAGTAGCTGTCGAAGTCGAAGTAGATGCTGCGCTTGGCGAGCGGGCTGTTCGGATCGTTCAGCGGATCGACGTTGACCTGAGCGACATCAGTCGGATTCGGTTGCGTCGAAACTGCACCACCCTTGTTAGCGTTTTCGTCGAGCTTGACGCCCGAGTGACATGCAGCCAGCGCACCGACCATCAATACGGCAAATGCGAAACGAAGTTTTGACATCATTTTGTTACTCTCCTTGTGTTATTGCATCAACAATTACTGCATAAACGGGCCCCAGGACGGCTCGCGTACGCTGCCACCCTGAACGGACAGGACCTGCCGAGTGCGACCGTCGGTCGATACTGCGGCCAACACGCCACGGCCGTTCACCTCTGTGGCGTAAAGAATGTACTGACCGTTCGCCGCGAAGCTCGGCGATTCGTCATGTGTGGTGTCCGTCAGTCCCGTGGCCGTATTGCCTTGCAGGTCCTGGATATACAGTTTGAAACCGCCGCCGACACGCGAGATATAGGCGAGTTGCTTGCCGTCTGGGCTGACGCGCGGGCTCGTGTTGTAGTTGCCTGTGAAGGTCACGCGCTGCGCGGCGCCGGCGTTCTCGCCCTGGGCCGACATCTTGTAGATCTGCGGTTGACCGCCGCGGTCGCTGGTGAAATAGATCGACTGGCCGTCAGGAGAGAAGCACGGTTCAGTGTCGATTGAAGTGCCTTGCGTCAGGCGCCGCAGACCGCTGCCGTCCGCATTGACGGCGAAAATCTGCGTGTTGCCGGTGCGCGAAAGTGCGACGGCCAGCGTGCGGCCGTCCGGCGACCACGCCGGCGCACTGTTGTTACCCTTCTGGTCCGATACGATCACGCGGCGGCCCGTAGGCAGGTCGTGGATATAGACGATTGGCTTCTTCTTTTCGAACGAAACGTAAGCCACCTTGGTGCCGTCAGGCGACCATGCCGGCGAGATGATCGGCTCGGGGCTCGACAGCGCGATGTGCGCGTCCTGGCCGTCCGAATCGGAAATCTGCAACTGATAACGGCCGCCGGTCTTGATGACGTACGAGAGGCGCGTGGCGAACACGCCGCGGCCGCCCATCAGCTTCGCGTAGATGTAGTCCGCGACTTTGTGCGCACTCATGCGCAAGCCGCTTTCCGGGCTCACCAGCACGAGGCCGCCAAGGCTTTCGCCCTTGACCGTGTCGTACAGTTTAAAACGCACTTCATACTGGCCGTTCGGCAAGCGGTTCACGCTGCCCGACACGAACGCGTTGGCGCCCTTGGCCTTCCAGCTGCCGAGGTCGACGGAATCGGTTTCAGAGACCGGCGTGCTGCCCGCGTCGATATTGGTGAATTTCCCGCTGCGTTGCAGATCCTGACGCACGATCGTGCTGACCTGCTGCGGCGAGTTCGCTTCATTGGCGAAATTCGCCGTTGCGATCGGAAACTGCGTGGACCCGACGCCCGTCACGAGGACGTTGAGTTGCGCGTTGGCGGCGCCGCCAACGGCGATCAGGCACGATGCTACAAGTGTCCGCAGGCCTAGCTTGGTCATCAAACTCATGCTGAATGGTTTCCCCAAAAACGGTTTTACTAACACTTCATGACAGCAGAGAGACCCGAGAATATCTAATTCGTTCCCGGCCGCGCCGCGCTGGGCGGGGCGCGGCGTCTGCTGTCAACTGACTGTCAAATTGCTGCAATCACCCTGCCGGGCGCAACGTAATCTTGAAGCTGGTCGGCGTCTTCCCATCGATATCCTGAGGCATCGGATTGGAGCGCTGGACGGCCCGCAGTGCCGCATCGTCCCACGCCGGGTTGCCGCTGCTGCGCGAGATCTGCGCGTCCAGCAGCGTGCCCGTCGGCGAGCAGCGCACGGAGATGACGGTCTCCAGACCTTCCGTTTCACCACCCCAGGAGATGTTCGGGCGCACCACACGACGCACCTTGTCGGCGTAACCCGGCGACGTCGACGTGCCACCCGAGCCGCTACCCGTGCCGCTCTTCGCAAGCCCATTGCCGGTCGAGCCTTCGCCGCCCGCCGAACCTTGCATCTGGGCAAGCCGCGCACGCCGCTCCGCGTCCAGCTTCTTGGCTTGCGCCGCAGCATCGGACTGAGCCTTGGCTTTCGCCGCTTTCTGCGCGTCGGCCTTCTTCTGCGCGTCAGCTTCGGCCTGTTTCTGCTGCTCCTGCTGCTGCTTTTGCTGATCGGCCAATTGCTGCTGTTTCAGTTTCTCGGCCTGCTGCTGTTGCTGTTGCTGTTGTTGCAACTGTTTCTGCTTGGCCGCCGCGGCTTTTTGCGCGGCGAGTTGCGCAGCCTGATCGGCCGCCAACTGCTGCTGGCGCTTCGCATCGGCTTCCTGCTGGGCTTGCAGCTTCTGCTGACGCTGCTGCTCAGCCAGTTGTGCCTGACGGGCGGCTTCCTGCTGCTGGCGTCTCTTTTCCTGCAGCGCGATGTCGGCCTGTTCGTCCGGCAACGGCGGGGCAGGGGCTACCGGTACGGGCGGCGGCGGAGGTTGGCGCGGGATGGCCGTATCGGGCACCTCGGTCCATAGTTCGGCTTCCGCGCCGGCCGGCGTGCTGTTCTGCCATTGAATGCCGTGATACAGGAAAAATCCGAGCAGCGCATGCATCACCAGCGCGAACGCAAAGGCTCGCCCGGTGCCGCGTTCACGCGGTGGCTGGAGCGGGTATTCGGAATTCTTGCGGATCATTGCGATTTGACGAGCAGTCCAACGCGCTTGACGCCCTGAGCTTTCAACTCGGACATCACATTCATCACGACTTCGTACCGCACGGTCTTGTCGGCAGCGATCACGACCGGCTGGTCGGGATGCGATTGCGCGCGGTCGGCAATGAAGCCGTGCAGGTCGGCCTTCGTCATGTCTTCCTGTTGCTGCGCGCCTGCGTCGTCCTTGTATTTGACGCTCATGTTGCCGTCTGCGCGAATATTGACGATTACAGGCGGAGTCTGCTGCTGCGGCGCGGCGCCGCCGACGGTCGGCAGATTGACGATCGACGGGGCGACCAGCGGCGCGGTCACCATGAAGATCACGAGTAGCACGAGCATCACGTCGATGTACGGCACGACGTTGATGTCGGCCATCGCGCGGCGCTGACGGGAGCCGCGCATGCTGGAGGAAGAGCCTGCCATCGTGGACTCCTTACTGTGCCTGACGCTGCAAAATGTTAGAGAACTCTTCGATGAACGTCTCGAAGCGGATCGCCAGACGGTCGATGTCGTGCGCGTAGCGGTTGTAGGCGACCACAGCCGGAATCGCGGCGAACAGGCCGATTGCGGTGGCGGTCAACGCTTCGGCAATACCCGGCGCGACGTTCGCAAGCGTAGCCTGCTGCACGTTGGCGAGGCCGCGGAACGCATTCATGATCCCCCAAACCGTGCCGAACAGACCGATATACGGGCTGACCGAGCCGACCGACGCGAGAAATGCCAGATTGGCCTCGAGCACATCCATTTCACGCTGGAACGCGGCGCGCATGGCGCGGCGTGCGCCGTCGAGAATCGCGCCTGAATCGTTCAGGCGCTTTTCCTTGCCCTTCAGGAATTCGCGCATGCCGGACTCGAAAATCCGTTCCAGTGCGCCGATCGTGTGGCGATTGTTCGCGGCGCTCTGATAGAGCGCCTGCAGGTCGCCGCCCGACCAGAAATCGCGTTCGAAGCGTTCAGTTTGCGCGCGCGCCCGGCGGATCGCAAACCACTTGCGGAAGATGAAAGTCCACGACAACAGCGACAGTAGAAGCAGCAGCGCCATGACGGCCTGCGCCAGCAGGCTCGCATTGAGTACGAGGGAAATGATCGAAAGATCTTGTGTAGTGTTCATAAAGGTTCGTTTTAACGTCCCGGAAGGGGGCGTCCGGCTGCAAGGTCACTCGAAGCTTGCCGTGAGCAAAACGGAAGCATCGGCAATATTGCAAGCCGAACCATGCTTTGTGTTGCTTGATCGATATGAGTTCACTGGCCCCGTAACAACGGGGTTCAGTCGTTGTCCGTTGACAGACCGCGGTCGTTCACGTTCGGCCCGCGCCGCAAAGCAGCGAGAACCGGCGGAGGAATCGCGGCCGGCCGCAGCGCAATGCGGTCGACACAGCCGACCCTGATGGACCCGGTGGCAAGCAGCGTGCCGTCCCGCCACGCTTCCTGCGCAAAATCAACAGACGCGCGGCCAAGACGCTCGATTCGGCTTACGACTTTGACGACGTCGTCGAGCCGGGCCGGCGCCCGATAGTCGACCGCGGTGCTGCGCACGATGAAGATCGCGTCCGCTTCGTCGGCCAGCCGGTTCTGGTCGACGCCGCACGCGCGCAGCCATTCGGTGCGCGCCCGCTCAAAAAATTTCAGGTAATTCGCGTAAAACACGATGCCGCCGGCGTCGGTATCTTCGTAGTACACGCGGATTGGCCACGTGAAGCCGATTTCCGTGCCGGGCTGGCTGGTCGACATATTCATGCCGCGCATTTTACCGGAACGCACCCCCCGAGGTCTGTTTCAAGATGTGCGCCCCGCCCGGCGGGCCTCAGCCGCAATTTCAGCCGCAATTTCAGCCGCGATGAACCGACAAAGCGGAGAAGGATTGGGCCACCGGCATCAGCTCGATCGTGTTGATGTTGACGTGGGCAGGCCGGGTGGCGATCCAGTAGATCGAGTCGGCGATATCTTCGGGTGTCAACGGTTGTACGTTCTCGTACATTTTGGCCGCTCTTTCGTCGTTTCCGCGGAAACGCACGTTCGAGAATTCGGTGCCGCCGCACAGGCCCGGCTCGATATTGGTCACGCGCAATGCCGTACCGGCCAGATCGGCGCGCAGATTCAGACTGAACTGGTGCACGAACGCCTTGGTGGCGCCATACACGTTGCCGCCCGCATACGGCCAGCTGCCGGCCGCCGAACCCAGGTTGAAAATGTGGCCGCGGTTGCGCTCCACCATGCCGGGCAGGAGGGCGTGCGTGATCTGCACGAGGCCCGTGCAGTTGGTCTCGATCATGGTGTTCCATTCGTCGAGGTTCGCCTTTTGCGCGGGCTCGACGCCGAGCGCGAGGCCGGCGTTATTGACGAGCACGTCGAGCGCGGCGAAATCGGCGGGCAGCGAGGCCGGCACGGCTTCGACGGCGGCGCGGTCGCGCACGTCGAGTTCATACGGCAGAAGGGCGTCGCCGAGTTCGTCGGCGAGTGCCTGCAGGCGGTCCTTACGGCGCGCGGTGGCGACGACACGATGGCCGCCCTTGACGAAAGCGCGAGCGATAGCGGCGCCGAATCCCGCGGACGCTCCGGTGACGAACACGATCATTGCGGTTCCCTGGCTGGTAAAAGAGAAAGGTCCCAAGCCTACTTCCAATGCGGCGCTGCGGCAAGGATGAACCAGCCGTAACGAGCGGCTGTGGCAGGGGCGCGGAGTGGGTTCCGGGCGCGCTTTCATCAGACCTTTGCGCGCCGCCCGCACCGGTGCCATAACCGGCTGCGCGAGCGCCCGCCGGTCCGGCAGGAAGCCGGTTGCCTATTCGATCCTCTTCCAATAAACTAACGCGCTCATCCCTGCGTGACTGGCGATAGAACCGGTTCAAGCAATCGGGTTCAAGGTGGAACAACCCACCGTGAAGCGCAGGGTGCCGTTTTGCCGTTCGCCTGGGCAGCCGTGATCCGCGCGCATTGATCTGCGCTGGCGGTGGCTGTCCTGCCTTGCGTGTGCGGCGACTCTCCATCCGCCACGTCAGGGCTGGCCCAGCCGCCAGCAGCGCTGCGTACCCTCTACGCAAGATTCGGCGCACGATCCGGTCAACCTGAACACACTCAACGGAATCCGTATGTTTGACAGAGCCCAAAGCACCATCGCCAACGTCGATCCTGAACTCTGGAAGGTCATCGAGCAGGAAAACCGCCGTCAGGAAGAGCATATCGAGCTGATCGCGTCGGAAAACTACACGAGCCCCGCCGTGATGGCTGCGCAGGGCTCGCAACTCACCAACAAGTACGCCGAAGGGTATCCGGGCAAGCGCTACTACGGCGGTTGCGAATATGTCGACATCGCCGAGCAACTGGCGATCGACCGCGTCAAACAACTGTTCGGCGCTGAAGCCGCCAACGTGCAGCCGAACTCCGGCTCGCAGGCGAACCAGGGCGTGTTCTTCGCCATGCTCAAGCCGGGCGACACGATCATGGGCATGAGCCTTGCGCACGGCGGTCACTTGACGCACGGTTCGCCGGTCAACATGTCGGGCAAGTGGTTCAACGTGGTGAGCTACGGCCTGAACGAAGCCGAAGACATCGATTACGACGCGGCCGAAAAGCTCGCACAAGAGCACAAGCCGAAGCTGATCGTGGCCGGCGCATCCGCATTCGCGCTGCGTATCGATTTCGAACGCATGTCGAAGATCGCCAAGTCGGTCGGTGCGTACTTCATGGTCGACATGGCGCACTATGCCGGCCTGATCGCCGCGGGTGTCTACCCGAATCCGGTGCCGCACGCCGACTTCGTCACCACCACCACGCACAAGAGCCTGCGCGGCCCGCGCGGCGGCGTGATCCTGATGAAGGCCGAGTTCGAAAAGCAGATCAACTCGGCCATTTTCCCGGGCATTCAGGGTGGTCCGCTGATGCACGTGATCGCCGGCAAGGCCGTCGCGTTCAAGGAAGCTCTGTCGCCGGAGTTCAAGGCGTATCAGCAGCAAGTCGTCGAGAATGCGCGCGTGCTGGCTGAAACGCTGGTCAAGCGCGGTCTGCGCATCGTCTCGGGCCGCACCGAAAGCCACGTGATGCTGGTCGACCTGCGCGCGAAGAAGATCACGGGTAAAGCAGCGGAAGCTGCGCTCGGCGCCGCGCACATCACGGTCAACAAGAACGCGATTCCGAACGACCCGGAAAAGCCGTTCGTCACGAGCGGCGTGCGTCTCGGCTCGCCGGCCATGACCACGCGCGGTTTCGGCGTCAAGGAAGCGGAGCAGGTGGGTAACCTGATCGCCGACGTGCTGGACAACCCGGAAGACGCAGCCACGATCGAACGTGTGCGTGCGCAAGTCGCCGAGCTGACCCAGCGCTTCCCGGTTTACCGCTAAGCCGCCATGCACTGCCCCTTCTGCCGTCACGCCGATACGCAAGTTGTGGATTCCCGCGTATCCGAAGACGGCGCCACGATTCGCCGGCGCCGCCGCTGCCCGGCCTGCGACAAACGTTTCACGACGTATGAGCGGGTCGAGCTGGCGTTGCCGTCGGTCGTCAAGAAGGATGGCAGCCGCACGGAATTCGATCGCCGCAAGATCGTCGCAAGCATGCAATTGGCGCTGCGTAAGCGCCCGGTGGCAGCGGACGCGATCGACGCGGCAGTCGCCCGCATCGAGTATCAACTGCTCGGTAGCGGCGAGCGCGAGGTGCGCAGCGAGCGCCTCGGCGAACTCGTGATGAACGAGTTGCGTGCGCTCGATACCATTGCCTATGTTCGTTTCGCCTCTGTCTACCGGCGCTTCGAAGACGTCTCCGAATTCGAGGACGTGATCGAAGAATTTCGCCGCGCATCTTCTCCTCCCAAGCCGTCCCGCAAGCGTTGATTGCTGTCGCGCCTGAAATTGCGCGCCAGTTTTTGTTGTCCGCTGCGTAGGTTCGCGCATCTGCATCTCCGCTCCCGTTATGGTTCGTCATGCGTGCATTTTTGCGCGGGATAGCGTCCGAGTGCCACCTGGCCATTCGGCCGATTGTTGAGCCGTTTGCGAATCGCTAGATTGGCTGCATTCTTTGAAACGATCAGGGATGCAGATGAAATGGGATGCAGTCTGTTTGAAGCCGCAGCGCGGCTTTACGCTTGTCGAAACACTGGCCGTTGTCGCGCTTCTGGCGGTGATCGCGGTGATGACGACACCGTCCTTCGTTGCGTGGCACCTGCGGGACCAGGTCGACGCACGCGCGAAAGCGCTTGCTTCAACCCTCGCGTATGCGCGCAGCGAAGCATTGCGCCGTGGGGCTCGCGTCACGGTGTGCCGAATCGACGCGGCGCGCCGGTGTCTTGCCGCAGGGCAAGCTTGCGGCAATGGCGTCACCGACTGGTCGTGCGGCTGGGCCGTATTGGCCGAGCGCGGTGGCACGTTCTCGCTGCTGCGTGCGCATCCCTTGCTCGCAGCGGTCAGCATTACCGGGACGCAGACAAATCTCACGTTTACGCCGCCGGCGGGGCAGTTGATCGGCACCTTTCGCAGCTTCGATATCGCGCCGCGTGTGCCGTCGAAAGCGACTCAGGGCGACAAGTGGCGGCGTTGCATCCGCATCGCGGCGGGCGGGCGCGCGCGGATTGTCGAGGGCGCGTGCGGAGCGGCATCATAAATCTATACCCGTTGAACCTATGGGTGCGCAGCTATCCAGCAAGGCGCACAACAAGGTATAGAGGCAGCTCGCTGATTGAAGTGATGCTAGCCGTTACCCTGATGGCGGTGACGGTGCTCGGGTTGATCGCCGGTCAATTGTGGACTGCGCGCGAAGCCCGTGCGACGGCAATGCGCGAGCACGCAGCATGGATAGCCGATTCCATCGTCGAAGCGATGCGCGAGCCCTCAACAGGCGATGCTGCGACCAGGCAATGGCGCACGCGTGCAACGGCTCTGTTGCCGCACGGCGAAGCGTCGATCGTGGAAAGCGGCGGGGTGTCCGCCGCACGTGTCACGTGGACGGCCCTGCGTGATGTGCCGCGTGCCGACGATGTCATCGACAAGCCCGCGTCGTGCGGTGGCGCGGATGTTCCCGCGGGCGCCTCATGCGTTGCGCTGGCGTTCGTGAAATGACCCAGCGTAGGGTTATTGTGCGTGGCCACACGCTCGTCGAGTTTGTGATCGCCATTGTGCTGGGGCTGGTGGTGACCGCCGGCGCGGCCTCGCTCTATACAACTCAGCGTAGCGTGTTCGAGCGCGCGGGTGACGCGATGCGAATCCGCGAAGCCGGCCTGACCGCGCTGACGTTGATGGGCCAACAACTTCAAATGGCCGGCTTCGTGCCCGCGGGCGTCGCGAGGTTCAATAGTCCGCCGCCGTTATTCGGTTGTTCGGGCGGCCGCCCGACCGGTGCGGATGATAGCGTGGCCTGCGAGGCGTTGCCGAACCGCTCGGACGGTCTCGTGGTTCGTTATGTCGGGGACAACGTTTCGACGTGGCCGTCAGCGACCGGCCAATCGACCGACTGCCTCGGTCAAGCTGTAACGAACACCAGTGCGGCACTTGGCGGGCAGGGCGTGTTGGTGGTCAACCGATACTTCGCCAGGGTCAGTGGTTCGACGGGCGAGCCCGAACTTTACTGCGAAGGCAATGCAAGGCGGGGTCCGCGCAACCGCTGGTGGAAGGCGTCGAACGCGTGCGGCTCAAGTACTGGCTGGCCGGCGGGCTGACTGCAATAGATGCGGCGGCGGTGACGGCCGGTCAATGGGCAAAGATCGTCGCCGTCGATCTCTGCGTGCTCGTTCGCGGCGCTCCGCAAGGACGGCGTGTGCGCTATGTCGATTGCGACGGCGTGAGCGCGCTTGGTGCCGACATGCGGGCGCGGCAGGCTTTCTGGCGGCGGGTAGCGATACGCAATCACGCGGAGGATTCCCTGTGACAGGAGGACCTTGCAATGCAACGCAGCGCGCGGCGTCGAACCATGGGGCACGTCTTATCCGTACACGTCGTCGATCACGGGTTCGCCATAGCGGTACCGTCTTGCCGATCGTCCTGCTGATTTCCGCGATGATGTTGACCACCTCCGCAGCCTGGTTCGAAACATCGCTTGCGGCGGCGCGCGGCGCTAACAACGTTCGCGACTATTTGCAGGCATTTCATGCCGCGGATTCGGCGCTGAACTTGTGCGCCCGGAGCGTGATTGCCGCGGCAGGTTTCGAGCCGCAGCCAGTGGCGTCGCTCGCACCCGGTGAGCCGACGCAATGGAAGCGCGAAGCCGCGTTCGAGGCTGGCGCCGTCGCGCCTGTCGCGCAATGGCCCGGATCGCTGCGTGCGCCGCAATGTTTGATCGAAGCGTGGCGGCTGAGCACGCGCGCCGATGCCCGGGCCTATTTACTGACTTCGCGTGGTTTTGGCCGGACCAAAGAGTCGCAGGTCTGGTTGCAGATGGAACTCGTGATCGCAGGTGAGCAGACCGAGCACCATTGGCGTCGCGTCGCCGCACGCCCATTTTGACGGGAGGGTCATGACGAGGCCGCAACCATCCGCATTCACGCTTTTGGAACTGATGATCGCGCTGGCGATAGCTGCCACGCTGGTTGTGTTTGCCGTGCCCTCGTATCGGAGCCATGTCGCGCGAACACACAGGGTCGACGCGGCGTCCGCCCTTTATCGGGCAGCGCAATTCGTCGAGGGCGCGGCAAGCGACGGCACTGCGACATTGCCCCCGGGTCTGGATCAGGCGCCGCAATTCGGCACGCCAATCTACCGGTTGCACGTCCTGCCGGCGGACGACACAAACGGTTGCTATTCGGTAGAGGCAGCACCGACCGAAATCGGCCCTATGCGCGACGATGCTTGCGGCATCTTCACCCTGGATGCAACAGGGCTGCGCGGCAATAGAAGCGGTGCAAGCGGAACAGCGCCGGCAAGCGGCGAGTGCTGGAATACGAGCTAGGATGCGCCACTGGCGAGCGAGCCAACCAGGGAATCGAAACTCAATGGAAGGCAGGCAGACCGTTCTTGCGCGGCGCTTCAGTACCCGCTATCGACGGCCCTTTCCTTGTCGCGGGTAGACGCGGCGGAATCATTCTTTATCTGCTGCCAGATTCGATAGGCTTCCCAGCCGGCAAGTGCAAGGCTGCCCCATTTGAGCGCGGGTTTTGCACCCGCTGCAATGGTCGCGCGCAGCGGTTTGGCCAATAGCAGCGAAGCGATCGAACTGATGAACGGATACTGTTTGAGGAGTGCGCCGATGCTGCCCGCGTTGAGAAAGCTCGTCTTCGATCCGCTGCCCGTGCGCATGCCACCGAAGCCCGGCACAATGAATTTGAGCCAGCTGAAGCGCGTGACGGCCTGCCGCAATTGGGTGGTTGCCTGAGCGAGTTCCATGCGCTCGACATCCGCGCGCACCATCAGCAGTTCCTTGCGTAGCGCTCGCAGGTGCGGCGCACTCAGATCTCTGACCTGGGGGCGTCTGTTGCGGAAGGCGGTATCGGAATGGGTTTGGCTCATGGCGTGTCGGCGGCAGTGGAAGTGGGGCGGTAAAACTGTGCTGCGAATCGCTCGAGATGTTGACGAAGTATCTGCGAAGGCGCAGGGCGTTGAGGCACGCCCATGAGCCCGTTACGCTTGCCGCATCACGGTTTGCGGAACAGGTCGCGGTCTTTTTCGAACTCGGCAAGGGTGGCTTCGAACACCATTGGGGCATTGCGCAAACCGCTGCGCGCTTTCAGCGCACAGGCTATTCCTGCAATGGCATAAACCACTGTGATGCAGGCGAGCGCTTGCCATCGGTAGGTGTCCCAGAACGCGATGGCGATCAGCGCCGTCAATGCGATCAAAGCCATCGTTGCGAGCATCATGGCCGCGAGGCCGAGGAACAGCACGCCGAGCAGACGGTCTTTTTCTTCGGCGAGTTCGATGCCGACCAGCTCGAGCCGCGTTTGCATCATGGCAAACACGGATCCGATGATACGGCGCAACGGACTATGTTCGCCGTGCTGCGATTGTGATTCGATCGTCATGGCTTTGGGCGTTGCGCGTGAAGGCCTAAGCGGCGCGTGAAAACGAGCGCGCCAAGAGAAGCGGACCGGCCAGACGTGCGCCGGTCAACTCGATTCGCGGGTGTGCCGGACGCGGTTTGCCCGGCAGCGTTACCCGTGTTACTTGCGGTTGATCAACAGCCCAAGCAGAACGCCGACGCCCGCCGCGATGCCGATGGATGCCCACGGATGCTCATGCACGTAGTCGTCGGTGGCGCGTGCGGCCTTCTTGCCTTTCTCGACCACCACGACCTGCACGTCAGCCGCTTTTTCCTTAGCCTGCTTCAGGCGCGAAAGCGCCGTTTCACGCAGTTCCGAGGCGCGCTCGCCGGTGGCACTCGCGGCCTGTTTCAGCAAATCTTCAGCGTCCGCGAGGACGGTTTTGATATCCGACATCAATCTCTCCTTGTTGACTTCCGACATTGACAGCTCCCTTCGTCTCACGCCACGCGTGAATCGTAACCAAAGAAACGGCCGCTGGCGAGCGCAGCGCTCAATTCATCAAAATGAACGCACGAACCGTTCCCGGTTGAAGCAAAGTCTTAAAAACTCCACCTTTGCGGCACCACGCAGCAAAGCTTGTTTAAGATGGAGTTGATCTGTCCCGCAAAGTTTCCACTAAATCGGTGAAAATTACAAAAACGCATAAAGTAGTGACGCAATGTTGGTTCGTTGTGCACTGTCACGCCCTTATGCTGTAGTTTTGCCGGGCGCACTCTAGTGGGGCGCAGCGGGTGGATGCTTACGAGGAATATCCGAATACCATCTAGGAGTTGCACTATGAGTCTACGTCTTGGCGATATCGCACCGGATTTCGAACAGGAGTCGAGTGTCGGTCACATCAAGTTCCACGAATGGCTGGGCGATAGTTGGGGCGTGCTGTTCTCGCACCCCGCTGACTTCACGCCGGTCTGCACGACCGAGCTGGGTTTGACGGCGAATCTGGCCAGCGAATTCGAAAAGCGCAATGTAAAGACGATCGCTTTGTCGGTCGACAGTGCTGAATCGCACAAGGAATGGATCAAGGACATCAACGAGACGCAAGCCGCCAATGTCGGCTTCCCGATTCTCGCCGACGGGGACCGCAAGGTCTCTGAGCTGTACGACATGATCCACCCGAACGCCAATGAAACGCTCACGGTCCGGTCGCTGTTCGTGATCGATCCGAAGAAGAAGGTGCGTTTGATCATTACCTACCCGGCCAGCACGGGGCGCAACTTCGATGAAGTGCTGCGCGTGATCGACTCACTGCAACTCACCGACAATCACTCGGTCGCCACGCCCGGCAACTGGAAGCAGGGCGATGACGTGGTGATCGTGCCGTCGTTGAAGGACGAAGAAGTCATCAGGCAGAAATTCCCGAAGGGCTACAAAGCGCTGCGTCCGTACCTGCGTCTGACGCCGCAGCCGAACAGGTAAGCGGCTGATGAGTCGCGAAGCGCGCCGTTAGCTTCAACGCGGTGCCGCAACGAAAAAAGGCCGGTTCGAAAGATGAACCGGCCTTTTTCTTTTCTACGCTTCGATTTTCTATCCAGCGGCCAGGACGAAACACCGCCATCAACGCAATTGGCGCATCAGAAAAACGCCTGAATTCCCGTCTGCGCGCGCCCGAGAATCAGCGCGTGAATGTCGTGCGTCCCTTCATACGTGTTCACGACTTCCAGATTGACCAGATGCCGCGCGATGCCGAACTCGTCGGAGATGCCGTTGCCGCCGAGCATGTCGCGCGCGAGCCGTGCTATGTCCAGCGCCTTGCCGCACGAATTGCGCTTCATGATCGACGTGATCTCGACGGCGGCCGTGCCTTCGTCTTTCATCCGGCCGAGGCGCAGCACGCCTTGCAGGCCGAGCGTGATTTCGGTTTGCATGTCGGCGAGCTTCTTCTGGATCAACTGGTTCGCGGCGAGCGGCCGGCCGAACTGCTTGCGGTCCAGCACGTATTGACGCGCGGTGTGCCAGCACGCTTCAGCTGCGCCGAGCGCGCCCCAGGCAATACCGTAGCGCGCCGAGTTCAGGCAGGTGAACGGACCGCGCAAGCCGCTGACTTCGGGGAAGCGGTTCTCTTCCGGCACGAACACATCGTCGAGAACGATCTCGCCGGTGATCGACGCACGCAGGCCCACCTTGCTATGGATGGTCGGCGCCGACAGCCCCTTCCAGCCCTTCTCGAGAATGAAGCCGCGAATCGCGTCTTTACCGTCTTCCTCGAGCTTCGCCCACACGACGAACACGTCGGCAATCGGCGAATTGGTGATCCACATCTTCGAGCCCGACAGCGAATAGCCGCCGTCGACCTTCTTCGCCCGCGTGATCATGCTGCCAGGATCGGAGCCGTGGTTCGGTTCGGTCAGGCCGAAGCAGCCGATCCATTCGCCGGTGACGAGCTTCGGCAGGTACTTCTGCTTTTGCGCTTCCGAGCCGAACTCATAGATCGGCACCATGACGAGCGACGACTGCACCGACATCATCGACCGGTAGCCGGAATCGACGCGCTCCACTTCACGCGCGATCAGGCCGTATGCCACGTAGTTCAGGCCGGGGCCGCCGTATTGCTCGGGAATCGTCGGGCCGAGCAGGCCAAGTTCGCCCATCTCGCGGAAGATTTCGATGTCGGTCTTCTCGTGACGGAACGCCTCGAGCACGCGCGGCTGCAGCTTGTCCTGCGCGTAAGCGGCGGCGGCGTCGCGCACCATGCGTTCGTCTTCGGTGAGCTGCTGATCCAGCAGCAGCGGGTCTTCCCAGTGAAACTGCGCGGCCTCTGCCATGACGTATCTCCTGATTCCTTGCTTGACTAAAACGTGTCTGAGCTTGACTTAAGTTCCGCTATGCGAAACAATGTTTTGCAAACCACAACCGAGTGTATCACCACATGCTGCCCACATCCACTCTCTCCGAACCGCTCGACGAGCGCAAATTCGTCGTCGCCCTCGCACGTGGGTTGGACTTGCTGCGCGCGTTCAAGCCGGGCGAAACGATGCTCGGCAATCGCGATTTCGTCGAACGCACGGGTTTGCCGAAGGCGACCGTCAACCGTTTGGCCTACACGCTGACCGTGCTCGGCTATCTGCGGCTCGACGAAACCCTGGGTAAATATGCGCTCGACGCCGGCGTGCTGTCGCTCGGTTTCGCGTTGCTCTCGGGCACCGACACGCTCGAACTCGCGCGCCCGCATATGCGCACCTTCGCACGCGAAGTGGGCGCGGCGGTGTCGCTCGGGTGCCGCGACGGCCTCGACATGATTTATCTGGAGACAATCCGCAGCGAAACCGCGCTGACGCTCGGACTCGCCTCCGGTTCGAAACTGTCGATGCTGACCAGTTCGATGGGGCGCGCGTATCTGGCGGTACAGCCGTTGGACGTGCGTGCCGCGTTGCTGGTCGAGCTTAAGAGGGCCGCGGGCAAAGAGGGCGCTGCGTTGCTAGCAGACGCCGAAAAGGAAATCGAAGCCTTCGCGCAGGAACGCTGCTGCTATTCGTTCCGCGCATGGCATGACGACGTGAACGCGGTCGCGGTGCCGTTTCGCGAGCCGCGCGAAGGCCGCTGGCTGGTGCTGAGTTGCAGCGGGCCGGCGTCGTCGATGGGGGAGGCGGTGTTTAGGGAGACGGTGGCGCCGCGCCTGAAGGCGCTGGCGCGTCGCCTCGGTGATACCGGCTAAGCGGGGTTAAGTGCCTGGCAGCGAACCCAATCACACCGCCCGATCATGATAGTGCGCGGTAAACAGCGGCCCTTGCACGAAGCGCACATCGTACTGCTGCAGCGCGACGAATTGCGGCTCATCCACCACCCGATTGAAGATCAACGGAATCCGCAGCCGGCTCGCATAGCCGACTAGCGGCTTCACCATGGCATCGCGCAACGCGATCGCCGCATCCATTTTGATGAAGTCGAGCCGCGCCGTTTCCGACACCGACAGAATCTGCCCCGCGTTCGACAGATTGCCCGCCACCTTGAAACCATAGCGCTGATAGCTCGTGGTCAGATAGCCGAGGAATGTCTTGTGCGCAACCGCCGCCGCCGGCAACTCGATCACCACCCGCGACGGGTTCAGTCCGAACGACACCAGCACGGTTGAGAAATGCCGTCCGTGGTCGTACTTGACGCTCTTGAGCAGGCGCTCGTGCACGCGCAGAAACAGCAGCCCGTGGCGCTGCGCACCGAAGAAATTGATTGCGTGCAGCGCGCGTGACATGCGGTCGAGCGCGACCAGTTTCTGATCGTCGGCGATCCGCTCGAACGGATCGAAAACATCAAAGGGCGCGCCGTCGAGACGCTGCGTGACCGCCTGAAACCCAAGCTCATCGCCGAAACGATCCACGCCCTCGGCGCCCGACGACAATGACTGCGCCAACGCATGCACGCTGATATCGAAGATCGGCTCATAGCTACTGGCGAGTTCGATGCCGTCGAACTGCGCCAGCGCGATCTCGCTATGCACGCCGGTTCCCATCACCAGATGTTCGCCGAGAAATGGGTGATCGGCGGCGCGTGCAATCAGGTTGGGGATGGTCGGCGGAATCATGTAGGCGTGTGGATGGCGATAGGTAAGCGCTCAGCGCTCGGCAACGCGACTTGGTTGCCTCATCCACTGATGGTAGCAGTCCGGACCGCGCGCACTTGAACAAAATGCTCATAACGTTATCGGCCGAACGCTTGTCGCCACGGGCTGCCGGCGCTTTCGTGGCTCGCTTTCAGGGTATACGTTAATTTCACTATACGTAATTAGTTTTACCATACGTAAATTGCAGCGTGGCTGCGACGGCGGTGTTGTGCTCCGCGTTGCTGGTGATCGCGCTGGCTGCGGCGACGCGCCAACGTGGCAGCCCATCCGAGCCGCGAACGGCCTGAGACAGACAGTGCACGTCGACAGATCAAGTATCAACGGAGAACCTTGTATGAATACCCAAACCCGCACGCCGAATACCGCCAGCTCGCGGCTCGAGATCGAGCCGGGCTACCAGTCGGGCTTCGCGAACGAATTCGCGACGGAGGCCTTGCCGGGCGCGTTGCCCGAAGGCCGCAATTCGCCGCAACGCGCGGCTTATGGCTTGTACGCCGAGCAATTGTCGGGCACCGCGTTCACGGCGCCGCGCGGACATAACCGCCGTTCGTGGCTGTACCGGATTCGTCCGGCGGCGGTTCATAAGCCGTTCACGCAACTGCCCTCGGACCGGCTCGTCGCCAACTTCGCCGAGGTGCCGCCGACGCCGCCGAACCAGTTGCGCTGGGATGCCTTGCCGATGCCCACCGAGCCGACGGATTTCGTCGACGGCTGGGTGACGATGGCGGGCAACGGTTCAGCCGAAGCGATGAACGGCTGCGCGATCCACCTGTACGCGGCGAACCGCTCGATGAAGGATCGCTTCTTCTACAGCGCCGACGGAGAATTGCTGATCGTGCCGCAGGAAGGCCGCCTGCATATCGCCACCGAAATGGGTCAACTCGATGTCGAGCCGTTCGAAATCGCGGTGATTCCGCGAGGTGTGCGCTTCGCGGTGAGCCTGACGGATGGCACGGCGCGTGGCTATATCTGTGAGAACTTCGGCGCGCTGCTGCGTCTGCCGGATCTTGGCCCGATCGGCTCGAACGGCCTGGCCAACCCGCGCGACTTCCTTACGCCGCATGCCGCTTACGAAGATCGCGAAGGCGACTTCGAGCTCGTCGCCAAGATGAACGGCAATCTGTGGCGCGCGGACATCGGTCACTCGCCGCTCGACGTGGTCGCGTGGCACGGCAATTACGCACCGTACAAATACGATCTGCGTCGCTTTAACACGATCGGTTCGATCAGCTTCGACCATCCGGACCCGTCGATCTTTCTGGTGTTGCATTCGCAAAGTGATACGCCGGGTGTCGACACGCTCGACTTCGTGATTTTCCCGCCGCGCTGGCTCGCGGCCGAAGATACGTTCCGACCGCCCTGGTTCCATCGCAATGTCGCGAGCGAATTCATGGGCCTCGTGCATGGCGTGTACGACGCGAAGGCCGAGGGCTTCGTGCCGGGCGGCGCGAGTCTGCACAACTGCATGACGGGTCACGGGCCGGACGCGGACACTTTCGAGAAAGCGTCGCATAGCGATACGTCCACGCCGAAGAAAGTTGGCGACACGATGGCCTTCATGTTCGAAACGCGCACGCTGATCAAGCCGACCCGTTTCGCGCTCGAAACCGCGCAATTGCAGGCGGATTACTACGAGTGCTGGCAAGGTCTCAAGAAACACTTCAACCCGGAGCAACGATGAACGCATTGAGCGATCTTCAGGCGACGCTCGATCCGTCGCGCAAGAGCTGGGTCGAGTCGGCTAACGACTCGACCAACGATTTTTCGATACAGAATCTGCCATTCGGCATTTTCAGCGATAGGACCAACGACGCGCGTCGCGTGGGCGTGGCGATCGGCGATCAGATCGTCGATCTGAGTGTCCTCAAGTCCGCCGGCTTGCTCAAGCTCCCAATCGCCACGGCCGATCAATTCGTTGCGACAAAAGACCGGGCGTTTGAGCAGGACACCCTCAACGATTTCATTTCGCTTGGCCGCGATGCATGGCGCAGCGTGCGCATCCAGTTGAGCAATCTGCTGGCGCGCGACACCGCGACCTTGCGCGACGCCGCCGCCTTGCGTTCGAAAGTGCTGGTGCGCCAGGCTGATGCGCAACTGCATCTGCCCGTGCAGATCCCGGGCTACACCGATTTCTATTCGTCGAAGGAGCACGCGACGAACGTCGGCTCGATGTTCCGCGATCCGAAGAATGCGCTGTTGCCGAACTGGTCAGAGATGCCGATCGGCTACAACGGACGCGCCTCGTCGGTGGTGGTGAGTGGCACGCCGGTGCGGCGTCCTAACGGCCAGTTGAAACTGCCGGATCAGGAGCGTCCGGTGTTCGGCGCATGCCGCAAGCTGGATATCGAACTGGAGACGGGTTTCGTGATCGGCGGCGGCA
This sequence comes from Paraburkholderia solitsugae, assembly GCF_013177695.1. Classification (GTDB taxonomy): domain Bacteria; phylum Pseudomonadota; class Gammaproteobacteria; order Burkholderiales; family Burkholderiaceae; genus Paraburkholderia; species Paraburkholderia solitsugae. The sequence continues at coordinate 46,475 of NZ_WOEY01000130.1, forward strand.
ATGTACTGGGCGAGCCGATTGCCTGTGCCGATGCCGAAGCGCACATCTTCGGCATGGTGCTGCTGAACGACTGGAGCGCGCGCGATATTCAGCAATGGGAATACGTGCCGCTCGGTCCGTTCAACGCGAAGACATTCGCGACGACGATCTCGCCGTGGATCGTGACGCTCGACGCGCTCGAACCGTTTCGCGTCGAACAGCCGACGCAGGAGCCACAACCGTTGGCGTACTTGCGTCATGATGGCAAGCACGCGTTTGACATCACGCTGGAGGTGACGCTGCGGCCGCAAACGGCAAAGCAGGCAACCACGATTTCGCGGACCAACTTCAGGCACATGTACTGGACGATGGCGCAACAGCTCGCGCATCACACGGTATCGGGCTGCAATACGCGGGTTGGCGACCTGATGGGCTCGGGCACGATCAGCGGCCCGACGGCCGACTCATGCGGCAGCCTGCTCGAGTCCACATGGAACGGCAAGAATCCGTTGGAATTGAAGGAGGGCGGCACACGAGGATTTATCGAAGACGGCGACGAACTGACGCTCGCCGGCTGGTGCCAGGGCGATGGCTACCGCGTGGGCTTCGGCACGTGTGTGGGAGAGATTCTGCCGGCGCAGAAGTAACGGGCATGGACAATGTCGCAGAGGTAACGGCGTACAAATAAGCTCGCTGGTCCACAATAAAAAACGGGGAAGCCATGATGGCTTCCCCGTTTTCGTATGGGCACGTTACGCAACGCGTTACGACATCAAACCTGAAGTGTGCCAAGGCACTTCGCCGAGGCGACGCTGATGGCTCCCACCACGTTCAAACGAAGCCATGGGTTTGCATGATGAACCCTTCCGGCGAGCACGCAGTGCGAGGCGGGAAGCATGACTGCTTTGTCACCAGGGCGGAATGTGCGAGAGCACGGATTCCAGATGCACCACTACCGTGGCTGTGCGGGGGACCCGCTTATGAGCTGGCGGTGTGAGCCGCTTTCTTTGCTTATCTTTCTTTGCGGCGGCAAAGAAAGTAAGTGCCGCCCCGCACAGGGGCAACGCTAGTAGACCACTAAGTAAAGAAAGCCCACCTAAAGAAAGCCCACCGCAGCAGGCGGTAACAAGAAAGACTCACGAGCCGACAACCCGCAACGGCGAGCGTCGCCTTTCCCACCAGGCGGCAACAAGAAACGCAAGCGCAGCAACCAAAAGCACGCCGACCATCGCATCGTTGCCGACCCCCTTCATCAACGCACCGGCCACTAGCGGGCCGCCGAAACTGGCGGCACACCACGAAGCCCCCACCAGCGAACTGGCCGACACCAGCGCGACACCACGAAACCGCTCACCGCAGGCGACCAGCGACAGCGTATAGATCGCCCCGGCCGTAGCGCCGAGCACATACAGCAGAGGCCAGCACAACCACGGCGATGCAATCGCCCAAGGCAGCAACGGCAACAGCACCACAACCATCACCCCGCAGCCAATATGCACGCGCTCACGCCCGAGCCGGTCGGCGAGCCAGCCAATTGGAAACTGCATAGTCGTGTCGCCGAGCAGCAGAGCCGACGCGAACAACACCGCCACCTCGCTCGTAATGCCGTGCGCCATGGCGAAGAGCGGCAGCAGCGACAGCGCGATCGTATCGAACAACGCGAAAAATCCCGTACCGATCACGAGCGCTGGCATCTGCGGCAACACATGGCGCCAGCTACCGTGCACCGCATGTTCATCCTCCGCCGCGTGCGGCGTCTTGCGGATGCTGGCAAGCGCCGGCAAAGCCAGCAGAAAGATCGCGCCGCAAATCAGGAAGCGCCAGTGCGTGGAGTCGGCGATCTGACTCACCAACACCGGGCCTGCCATCTGGAACAGCGTGAAGTTGGTCGCATAGATCGCGACGACGCGGCCGCGCGTGGCGTCGTCGGCGAGCTGGTTGACCCATGCTTCGCTGATCGTGAAGAGCAGCATCAGCGCCGCGCCGCAGAGGACGCGCAGCACCGCCCATAGCCACAGGTTCGATGTGAGCTGCATCAGCGCGGTGGCGAGCGCCACCATCAGCACCGCGCCGACGATCACCTGGCGGCCGCCGAAACGCGCCGCGACCCAGCCGGCGACCGGCACGACGATCAGGCCGCCGCCCGCTTGCGCGGCCGTCAGCAGGCCGACCACGTCGGTGCCATAGCCGGCTTGCGTCAGCGCGAGGGCCGTGAGGGGAAGCGTGGCGCCGCTGCCGAGTCCGACGACGGCGACGCTCAGGATCAGAGCGAGGAAATCGCGAGTGAAGATGACTTTCATCGGCCGAGATGCTACTACGGTCGCGGGTCGTTCGCACCTTTGTGCGGATTGCATGAACGCGGTCGTGCCTCGACTACCCGGCCACCGCCATCCGTTGCGCGCGCCGCTCGATCGACACCGACCACAGCGTCAGTGCCAGCGCACCGATCGAGGTCGCCACGCCGACCCATGGCAGCGTGGTGAGCGGCGCGCCCGCGCCGATCGCCATGCCGCCGAGCCACGCGCCCGTTGCATTGCCGAGGTTGAACGCACCTTGATTCAGGGTCGATGCCAGATTCGGCGCATGGCTCGCGCGGTCGACGATCAGCATTTGCAGCGGCGGCACGATCGCGAAGGCCAGAATGCCCCACACGAATATCGTGATCATCGCCGGGATCTCAGCGTGCATCGTGCCGGCGAAAATGGTCAGGATCACGACGATCGCGAGCAGGAACGCAACCAGCGAGGGCATCAGCCGCCAGTCCGCGAGCTTGCCGCCGAGTGTGCTGCCCACCGTCAAGCCGAGGCCGAACAGCAACAGCACGAACGTGACCGCATGCGGCGTGAAACCGCTCACGTCTTCGAGAATCGGCGTGATGTAGGTGAAGGTGGAAAACAGGCTGGCCGACGCGAGCACGCTGATGCCGAGCACCATCAGCACTTGCGGATTCTTCAGCACGCTGAATTCGTGGACGAGGCTGGCCTTCTGCATTTCGATCTTCGCCGGCAGGCATACCGCGAGCGCGCCCGCAGCGAGAATGCCAATGCCAGTGACCGCCCAGAAAGTTGCCCGCCAGCCCACTGCCTGGCCGAGCGCAGTGCCGAGCGGCACGCCGAGTACGTTGGCGAGCGTCAAGCCCGTGAACATCAGCGCGATGGCCTGCGCGCGACGGTTCGGCGCGACCAGACCGGCAGCGACCACCGAACCGATACCGAAGAACGCACCATGACAAAACGCCGTGACGATGCGCGCGGCCATCAGCACCGCGTAGCCCGGCGCGATCGCGCACAGCAGATTGCCGACGATGAAGACGCCGATCAGACTCATCAAGGCCTTCTTGCGCGGCATGTTGGCCACGGCAATCGCGACGATCGGCGCGCCGATGGTGACACCGAGCGCATACGCCGACACCAGCATGCCGGCCGCCGGGATCGACACGGACAGATCGCGTGCGACATCGGGCAGCAGCCCCATGATCACGAATTCAGTGGTACCGATTCCAAAAGCGGCAACGGCAAGGGCGAGCAGGGGTAAAGGCATGGTAACGGAGCGTGAATCGGCGCGACGGGAAGCGTCGTGCGGCAGGCGCGCATTTTTCGGGACGAGAACGCATGCGCCATGCGAGGGGAAAACAGTAGGGGATTCTACCTAAGTCAAAACAGCCTTGCTGAGCGTCCAGCCGGCTGTTGTTTTTTGCTGAAAGCCGCCTCGGAGCGCGCGTTGGCGCGCTTTGACGTGTACTCGCCGGCTCTATGGCGCTGTTTTATGGCGTACCGTCGTCTGACTTGAAGGTGTGGCCGTGACGGCCGGCGCCTTCGGCGAAACGTGCGGCGCCGGTCACGCCCTCGTCGAATACCGCCTGATAGCCGCCGGCACCTTCGCGCCGCAGCGCGAGAGCAAGATCCTCGAGCGTGCTGTTTTCCAATGCAGAGCGGCGATCCGCCAGCAGCGCTGCCTGCGGAAAGGCCGCCAGTTCAGCAGCCAGCTGTTCCGCCGCCGCGCGTGCCTCGCCCTTGCGCACGACGCGGTTGGCGAGACCGAAGCCGAGCGCTTCCTGCGCGTCCACCGCGCGGCCGGTCAGAATCAGATCGAGCGCCCGCGACAACCCGATCAATTGCGGCAAACGGATCGTGCCGCCATCGATTAGCGGAATTCCGACACGCCGGCAGAACACGCCGAGCACGGCATCTTCTTCGACGACGCGCAGATCGCACATCGCGGCCAGTTCGAGGCCGCCCGCGACCGCATAGCCGGCAATCGCGGCGATCACCGGTTTGCTGAAGCTCATGCGCGTCGGTCCCATCGGACCGGGACCACTGCCGTCGGCGTGCAGTTCATTGCGGCGGGTCTCGTCGGCGAGCGCGCTGAGATCCGCGCCGGCGCAGAAAGTGCCGCCCGCGCCGAACAGCACGGCCGCGCGCCATGCCGGCTCCGCTTCGAAGCGGCAGAACGCGGCGCTGAGCGCTTCCGCGGTAGGACGGTCGACGGCATTACGACGCATGGGCCGGTCGAGCACGATGGTGGCGACGCGGGCGTCCTCGTTGACTTCGATGCGCACGTGTTCATTCAAATATTGTGGGGTTATCATCGTCGTGTCCGTAAAGGTTCGCGTGCGGCCGCTCATGCCGTGTGATTAATACCGTTGGTTGTCATGCATCTTTCACAATCGGCTCGTAGCGTTAGCGCTCTTTTGACGCGCTGGCGTTTTTTGACTAACTCATCGAGCCTGCCTTTGCCCTTGTCCAATTCATCGCCCGCAGCCACGCCGGCCTCTGCCGAGATGGTCTGGAACGTGCCGCTGTATGAACATGACCATCCATGGTACGACCATGTGCGCCTGAAACGCGTCTTTGTGACTGACGGCACGCGCCATCAAGTGGTCATGGTCGACGCGCGCAAGCTGCTGGAATGCGCGGATCGCGACAACACGGATTATGTGTTGAAGCCGGTCGCCGAGTGGCATGCGGGCAAGGTGCGTGGCATCCGCGAATTTCTCGATCCGGACAATCCGCGCATTCCACAGATGCCCTATGTGACGATCTCAACGCGTCGCGCGCCGGGTCTGCTGGGCTGGGTCGGTCTCGAGCGCGAGGGCGTGGTGGCGTTTCGCAATGGCCAGCATCGCGCGCGCTATCTGGCCGATGCGGGGGCGCGCTGGTTTCCGGTGGAAGTGCACGAGCGCGAGGCGGCCTTGCTGCGCGAGATGTGTGGTGCAGCGGACGACGCCCGCACGGCGATCCGCCCGATTACCGTGGATGGCGGCGGCAACCCCCCTTAACTTCGCGCCTGCACGACATTGCGCGGCGTGCCGGCCTGCCATGCCGCGACGTTATCGAGCGTGGTCTGCGCGATCTCGTTCATCGCCTCGCGCGTGAAGAATGCCTGGTGCGCGGTGACGATCACGTTCGGGAACATCAACAGGCGTGCCAGCACGTCGTCCTGCAACGGCAGATTCGAGTGGTCCTCGAAAAAGAGGCCGCCTTCCTCCTCGTACACGTCGAGCCCGAGATGGCCGAGCTGGCCGTCCTTCAACGCGCCGATTAGCGCATTGCTTTCGACAAGGCCGCCGCGCCCGGTATTGATCAGCATCGCGCCTCGCTTCATCTTCGCGAGCGCGGACCCGTCGATCAGATGGTAGGTGTCGGGCACCAGCGGACAGTGCAGGCTGACGACGTCGCTTTCAGCCAGCAGTGTGTCGAGCGGCACGTAACGCGCGCCGAGCGCGAGCAGGTCGTCGGCCGGCGTGCCGGGATCATGGGCAAGCACCTGCATGCCGAAACCCGCCATGAGGCGGCCGAACACGCGGCCGATCATGCCGGTGCCGATCACGCCCACCGTCTTGCCGTGCAGGTCGAAGCCGAGCAGCCCATGCAGCGAGAAATCGCCTTCACGTGTGCGCGCGACCGCGCGCGGCAAGCGCCGGTTCAGCGCCAGAATCAGACCGACGGCATGTTCGGCAACCGCGTACGGCGAGTAAGCCGGCACCCGTGCAACCGTCATGCCGAGACGTTCGGCTGCGGCCAGGTCGACGTGATTGAAGCCCGCTGAGCGTAGCGCGATCATGCGCGTGCCGCCGGCATGAAGATGTTCCAGGACGGCGGCGTCGACGTTGTCGTTGACGAACGGGCAGACCACGTCATAGCCCCGGGCGAGCACCGCGGTTTCGACATCGAGGTGCGATTCCTGGAAGTGCAGTTCATAACGATGCGTACCGTTGGCCTCGGCGAACGTGTTGCTGTCGTATGGGTGGCTGCTGAACAGGATCATGCGCATGAATGGCTCCGAGGAAAGCGTGCCGGCGCGGTGAATGTCGGCTCAAGGCGCGGCATGCGGGCAGGTCAGTATATCGGCCCTTTATGGTAATGATCGCCGCTTGCGATACGCGGTCCGAAAATCATTTCAACCTTTACTAAAGATCATCTTTTGCGAAGCGAAACCGCTTGCAATTGAAAATCATATTGACAGCGCTGCCGAACTACAATATTTATTAAAAAAGAAGTCTCAAAAATGCATGAACAAATCATGCTGAAAACGGGCCATCAGCAGGGCTTGTCTATTTAAATGCGTTAGACAACTTCGCGAGGAACGTGTGACTGTCGAGCTTGCTGAAAAGTATTTCACTATCTTCGCTGCATTGCGGCATGTCTTTTTTGACGCCAAGAGCGTCATGCCATTGCCATAAAGTTTCCATTCAATGGAATCCGGTTATGCCGGATGCGTCATTCCTGAGTCGTGGCAGCTCGGATCGAAATCGCTTCAAAATCCAGAAAGATTTTTTCAACTTTCTGCTAATAAACCGTCAACCGGCGAACCTATATGATCGGTGAATTGCTGAGATCTCAACCGGCGATCGCGCTGTTCGCAAGCCTTGCAATCGGATACTTCATTGGTTCGTTTCGCGTGGGGCCAATCCAGCTCGGGGGCGTCTGCGGCACCTTGATCGTGGCCCTGTTACTGGGTCAGACGGGCGCGCGGCTTGCCCCCGATCTGAAGAACATCGCATTCGCGCTGTTCATCTTCGCGCTGGGCTTCACAGGCGGCCCGCAGTTCTTTGCCAACATCGGCCGGGGCTGGCGCTATGGCTTGCTCTCGGTGGTCGAGATCGTGTCGGTGCTGGTGCTGATTATGATCGCGGTCTTTGTGATGCGGCTCGACGCGGGCACGGCGGCCGGCTTGCTCGCCGGCGCCGCGACGGAGTCGGCCGTGATCGGCACGGCTTCCGAGGCGATTGCCAAGCTTGGCTTTAGCGACGCCGAGACACTGCGTCTGCAGGCCAACATCGTGACCGCGTATAGCGTGAGCTACCTGTTCGGCCTGGTCACCATCGTCCTGTTCACCAGCCAGTTCGCGCCGCTGCTGTTGCGCGTCAATTTGCGCGAAGAAGCCGAGCGCGTGTGGCACAAGCTCGGCGGCGACGGTGCGTTCGGCGAGGGTCAGCGGGCCGCGGCGCCGGCACTCGTCGGCCGCGCGTTCCGGGTCGGCACGGCGGCCGGCGGGACAATCCAGGCGTTGGAACAGACGTACGGCTTCAACCTGACCATCGAGCGGGTTCGGCGCAACGGAGCCGATGTGCCGGTCGACCCGCACCTGACGTTGGCGGCGGGCGACCTGATTCTCGTGGGCGGGCGGCGCGAAGCGATCGTGGCCGCGGCGGCTAGCCTCGGCGAAGAAGTGGCGGACGCCGGCTTTGGCCAGATCATGGCGGAGAAGCTCGACGTCGTGCTGACGAGCAGCGAGGCGCACGGTCTGACGATTGCGCAGCTGCGCGAACGGGCGAAGCCAGAAGAAGGGCGCGGCGTCTATATCGCGGCAGTCACGCGGCTCGAAACCACCGTGCCCGCGCTGCCCGGCACCGAGCTCAATCGCGGCGACGTGCTGACGCTGGTGGGCGCGAAGGCCGACGTCGAGCGTGGCGCGCGGCATCTGGGCTACGTGCTCACCGCGACCCAGAAGACCGACTTCGTCTATCTCGGCCTGGGCGTGCTGGTCGGCATGGCGATCGGTCATCTCGGCGGGCGCATCGGCGGCGTGTCGATCGCGCTCGGCACGGGCGGCGGCTGCCTGCTGTCGGGCCTGCTGTTCGGCTGGATCCGTTCGCGCCATCCGTTAGTCGGCTCGCTGCCTTCGGCGGCCGCGCAAATTCTCAAGGACTTCGGTCTTGCCACCTTCATTGCCGCCGTCGGGCTGTCGGCGGGACCCGATGCCATCAAGCTGGTGCGCGAATACGGTCTGGCGCTGCCCGTCGCCGGCATCCTGATGGTGCTCGTGCCCGGTTTGCTGTCGCTTTGGATCGGCCGCGCGTTTCTCAAGCTCGAAGCGCACATGCTGCTCGGCGCCATTGCCGGTCAGCAATGCAGCACGCCGGCGATCAGCGCGCTGGTCGGTGTCACCGGCAATTCGACGCCGGTAATCGGCTACACGATCACCTATGCACTCTCGAACATTCTGTTGCCGTTGATGGGGCCGGTCGTAGTCGGCCTCGCCGGGAAGTTCGGCTAGACGGGCAGATGGGCTGCGCGCGGCGTGGCGCGCAGTCGACCGCATGCGGATGCCTTGAGGTCCGCACGCATATGCAGCACCCAGTACTCAGTATCGCAAACTATCCAGCGAGGGCACGATGGACTGGCTACATCACATTTTTCAGAAATCACCCGAGATTGCGCTGTTTTTGTCGCTTGCAGTCGGCTACTTCATCGGGCAGATCAACTTCGGCAAATTCCAGTTAGGCGGCGTAGGCGGTTCCTTGCTCGCCGCGGTCGTGATCAGTCAGGCGGGCGTGACGATCGACAACGGCGTGAAATCGGTGATGTTCGCCGTGTTCATTTACGCCGTCGGCTACGATTCCGGACCGGGCTTCTTCAACTCGCTGAACCGCAAGACGCTGCGTGAGATCGCGATGGCGATCTTTCTCGCCGTCTCCGCACTGATCACCGTGGTGGTCTGCGCGAAGCTGTTCCATCTGAACAAGGGCCTCGCCGCTGGACTCGCGGGCGGCGCGCTGACGCAATCGGCGATCATCGGCACGGCCGGCGACGCCATCGCGCGTCTCGGTCTGCCCGCCGATCAGGTCAAGTCGCTGCAGTCCGACGTGGCGATTGCCTACGCGGTCACCTACGTGTTCGGTTCGCTCGGCGCGATCATCGTCTGCGTGAACATCCTGCCGAAGTTCATGGGGCAAGGGCTGCGAGAGGCGTCGATCGAAGCGGAGAAGGAACTGTCTTCAGGTTCGTCGTCACTCGGCGCGGGGCAAATTCGCGCGTTGCCCGAACTGGTGGGGCGTGCGTACAAGATCGATGTCAGCGCCGGGAAAACGGTCAAGGCAGTCGAGACCCAGCATCAGGACATGTTGACGATCGAGAAGATCAAGCGTGGCGGCCAGCAACTCGACCCGGCGCCCGATCTGGTGTTGAAACCCGATGACGTGGTGCTGGTGGTCGGCCGCCGCGAGGCTGTGGTCGCATTTGGCGCGAGCGGAGGCGAGGTTGCCACCGTCGAGGACGTCGGCGTCGTCATGCAATCGCGCGAAGGCGTGTTCACACGCAAAGGCATGAACCACACGACGATCGCCGCCGCACGCGAAGTCGTGGATCGCGACATGCGCCACGGCGTCTTCATCCAGAGCGCCTCGCGTGCCGGCCAGCCGCTGCCGATTCTGCCCGAAACCAAGCTCGAGCACGGCGACGTCATCACTTTCTACGGTTCGCCGAAGGACACCAAGCGCGCCGTCGATGCAGCCGGCTACGAGCTGCCGTACAGCAACAAGACCGACTTCATCTATATGGGCGTCGGCCTCGTGCTCGGTCTGCTGATCGGTCTGATCGTCCTCAACGTGGGCGGCATTCCGCTCACACTCGGTTCGGGTGGTGGCTGTCTGCTGGCCGGTTTGTTGTTCGGCTGGATGCGCGGCAAGCATCCGATGTACGGCGCGATGCCGGCGGCGGCTTCGCAGTTGCTGAAGGACTTTGGTCTCGCGGCGTTCGTTGCGGTGGTCGGTTTGAATTCCGGTTTGCAGGCGGTCGTGACGGTCAAGCAGAGCGGCATGACGATCTTCCTGCTTGGCGTGTTCGTCACATTGTTCCCGCTGCTCCTGACCATGCTGTTCGGCCGCTACGTGCTGGGCTACAAGAACGCGGCGATTCTGGCCGGTGCGCTGTCGGGCTCGCGCAGTGCCAACCCGGCGTTCGGCGGTGTGCTCGACAAGGCTGAAAGCGCCGTGCCGACCGTGCCGTTCGCGATCACCTATGCGATTGCGAACGTCGCGTTGACGTTGCTCGGACCGCTCGTGGTCGGGCTGGTTTAGCGCTGGCTTAGCGCACGTATTTATCGATCTCTCTTGCGCCGGCGTCAACTGAACGTGTCCCTCGCGACGCCGGCGTCATTCACTTGCACATTGGAGAACGCATCATGGCAAAAGAGAAAGGCGGCAAGAAACAAGGCGACATGGCTCAAGCCGGCTTTGCGGCGCTTAGCCCGTTCGAACTCAAGGACGAACTGATCAAGGCCGCCGGCGGCGGCGCGGTAGAGCGTGCGGCGAATGCATCGATGCTCAACGCCGGCCGCGGCAATCCGAACTTCCTCGCGACGATTCCGCGCCACGGCTTCTGGCAGCTCGGTCTCTTTGCGATGCGCGAGTCGGAGCGTTCGTTTGCGTTCATGCCCGAGGGCGTTGGCGGCTTTCCGCGCCGCGAAGGGCTCACAGAGCGCTTCGATCTGTTTCTGCGTGAAAACAAGGGCGTGCCCGGCATCGACTTTCTGCGCGGCGCCGTGTCGTATGTGCGCGATCAGCTCGGATACTCCGCGGGCGACTTTCTCTATGAAATGTGCGAGGGCATTCTCGCGTCGAACTATCCGGTGCCGGACCGGATGCTCAAGTTGTCCGAACTCATCGTCGGGCAGTACCTGCGCAAGGAGATGATCGGCAACCATCCGTTCGTCGGCGAATTCGACGTGTTCGCAGTGGAAGGCGGCACGGCGGCGATGACGTACATCTTCAACACGATGCGCGAGAATCACCTGATCAAGCCGGGTGACACGATTGCGCTTGGCCTGCCGATCTTCACGCCGTACATCGAAATTCCGCGCCTGAACGACTATCAGCTGAACGTCGTCAACGTCGAAGCCACGGTGGAAAGCGGCTGGCAGTATTCGAAGAAGGAACTCGACAAGCTGCGCGATCCGAAGGTGAAGGCGTTCTTCCTCGTGAACCCGAGCAACCCGCCTTCGGTGAAGATGAACGACGAGAGCCTGCAATACATCGCCGACATCGTCAAGGAACGCCCCGATCTGATCCTGTTGACCGACGACGTGTACGGCACCTTCGCCGATGACTTCGTCTCGCTGTTCGCGCTCGCGCCGAAGAACACCATCCTCGTGTACTCGTACTCGAAGTATTTCGGCGCGACCGGCTGGCGTCTCGGCGCGATTGCGACGCATCGTGACAACGTGCTCGACAGGCTGATCGCCGAGCTGCCGAAGGATACGAAGAAGCAGTTGCACGAGCGTTATGAATCGATCACGACCGAACCGGACAAACTCAAGTTCATCGATCGGCTGGTCGCCGACAGCCGCACTGTCGCACTGAATCACACGGCGGGTTTGTCGACGCCGCAGCAGGTGCAGATGGTGTTGTTCTCGTTGTTCGCGCTGATGGACACGCCCGATGCGTACAAGAACGCGTTGAAACGCCTGATCCGCAAGCGCAAGCAGGCGCTGTACGAAGAGGTCGGCATTTCGTTCGACGACGACGATCCGAACCAGGTCGATTACTACACGATTCTCGACATCGAGTTCCTCGGCGAGAAGATGTTCGGGCGTGAATTCGTCGAATGGTTGCTGAAGAACACCGAGCCGTCCGAATTGCTGTTCCGCCTCGCGCGTGAAGCGCGCGTGGTACTGTTGCCGGGCCGCGGCTTCGGTACACAGCATCCGTCCGGACGGGTGTCGCTGGCGAATCTGAACGAGTCGGACTATCGGCAGATTGGCCGCGCGATGCGCAAGCTGATCGAGGAATATGTCGAGCGCTATAACGCGGCAACTGGCAAGAAGCTCGATAAGACCAAGGTGAAGTGACAAACTCCTTGCGCAATTGCGCAGATCGGTGAATGATCGGACGAACGGCCCCGCCAGTATCATTGCTGGCGGGGCCGCTTGTTACTTTGCGTCCTGACATTCACGTACCGATCATGCCGACTTCATCCTCCCCCTCCGTTTCTACCGCTGTGCCTTGTCCGGTTGTCGAATCGCTCGACGCCATTCTTCCGGAAGAGCCGTTACTGATGATGGGCGCCGGCCCCGTGCCGATTCCCGCGGCGGTCGCCAAGGCCAATACGGTGGTGATCAATCACCTGGGCAGCACGATGGTGAAGGTGATCGGCCAGGTGAAGACGATGGCGCGCTACGTCTTCCAGACGAATTCGAAGTGGGTGCTGGGTGTAGCCGGGCCGGGTTCCGCCGCGATGGAAATGGCGATCTCCAACCTCGCGTGGGAAGGCACGAAAGTGCTGAGCATCAAGAACGGGTTTTTCAGCGAGCGGATGGCGGAGATGGGCCGGCGCGTCGGCGCGCAGGTTGTCACGCTCGACGTCGAGGATGGTGCGGTAGCGAGCCTTGAAAGCGTCGCCGAGGCGATCCGCCGCGAGCGGCCGGAGATCGTCACGGTCGTGCAGGGCGAGACGTCGAACACGGTGTGGAATTACCATTTGAAGGACATTGCCGCGCTGGCGAAGGCCGCGGGCGCGCTGGTCATTGTCGATGCGGTGTGCACGTTGAGCACGATGCCGCTGGAGATGGACGCGTGGGGGATCGATGCGGTGATTACGGGCGGGCAGAAGGGCTTGTCTTCGATCCCGGGTGTCTCGCTGATCGCGTTTTCGGATGAGGCATGGGCACGTGTGAAAGGGCGGACAGCGCCGAATGCACATTGGTGTCTCGACGCGTCGCTGGCGGAAAATTTCTGGCACAACGCGGGCTATCACTACACGGCGCCAGTATCCGGCGTGCTGGCTTTGCATGAGGCTTTGCGGCTGGTTTGTGCTGAGACGTTGGAGAAGCGGTTTGCGCGGCACTTGAAGTGTTCGTTGGCTTTGCAGGACGGGGTCACAGGTTTGGGCTTACAACTCTATGCGCCGCAGGCCTGCCGGTTGAACTCTGTGGTTGGGATCGAAGTACCCGCCGGGCTGAGTCCGGGGGATGTTTGCTCGCATATCTCACGGCAGCATCAGGTTGAGATTTCTGGTTCGTTCGGATTGCCGATTGTTCGGATTGGACAGATGGGGGAGCAGTGTCGCGAACATAACCTGTTCCGCACGGTGCACGCTCTCGGGAGGACGATGGTCGATCTTGGTGTTAAGGTTGATTTGCCAGCTGGCGTGGCGGCGCTTGAGCGTGGGCTTTCCGGAGGGAGATAGGGGCCGGGTCCTTTTGCCCCTCGCGCCCCTGTTCGAGCGGCGTTCGTACGGTGGCCGGGTAAGCGAAGTGGTGGATTCTGGGGGGCCAATGCCGCCAAAGAATAGTCAAACAGCGCCGTGCCGATTCTGCGATGCCACCTGATGCTGTTACCATGGCCAGCAAACGACAGGGGCCAAGATGAGCAAAACGACCAGCAAATCTGGCGGGGTACTGCCGGCGCTCACTAGTATCCGCTTTCTGGCTGCCCTGACGGTGGTGTTATCGCATTTCACCGAGTTGGGCTTACTCAAATTGCCCAAACAGTGGTTTGATTTCATAGACGGCGGTCGTCCCGCCGTGTCACTATTTTTCGTGCTTTCCGGGTTCATCCTCACTTATACGTACCGGCAAACAATTGGTACCGAGGGTGGCCCGATGCGCTTCTATGTCGCCCGCTTCGCTCGAATCTATCCGGTCGTGCTTCTTTCACTGGGTCTGGCTGCGCTCGTCACCGCTTATCTGCTCAATACAGGAGATGCATCGCTCCTGCTCGAGTGGTACGCGCTAAAGAATTGGATTTATATCTCACTCGCTATAAGCCTGGTCTTCCAACTGTTCTTGCTGAATGCCTGGTTTCCGTTCGCTGCAGTTAATCAGCCATGGAACGGACCCTCATGGAGCATCTCCTGTGAAGCATTCTTCTACGCGTTATTTCCGCTGCTGGTGCGCAGACTGGGAGCAATGCGCATGCGGACGTTGTACGTCCTTTGTGCGGGGCTCTGGATACTGCAAGGGCTGTGGATCGTGTTTCTTCAACATGCGCTGCCAGCGAGTCGCCACGGCTTTCTCGTCGCCGAATTTCCGATTACACACCTGTTCGAATTCGTTGTCGGCATATGCGCCGCGATCAAGTTTGACGAGTTGCGCACACGCGGCACCTCGTTCCATTCTCGCGGCCTATTACTGATTTCTTTGGCACTCGCTGCGATCGTCATCCTGGCAATCACGCGTCCCGTGTCTCCTGCGTATTACCTGGAATCGCCGTTCTTCGCCGCACTCATACTCGGCCTTGTCTTATTGGAGCGTCCAGTCATTGGCTTCCTGAATCAACGTTGGCTCGTTCTGCTTGGTGAAGCGAGTTATTCTCTCTACCTCATTCACGTGCCGTTAGCCCATCTGGCGCATATCGCCGGGTTCACCCAATCGAACGGATGGATCGCGATGATCTTCGTGATGTGCCTGAGCGTTGTGATCTTTAAGTGTTTTGAAGAGCCGATGCGAAAGCGGATCCGCGCGAGGCTATCGACCATCGCGCCGTCAGTGCGGCCGGCAACGATGCTGCACGATCGGGCCGCATGACGTTGCGGCAAGACGGCAGCGGCTCGCCGTCGGCGCGTGCGGCGCAAGGAAAGGCCAACGCCGTGGGCTGAAACAAAAACGCAGAATCGAACAACGAGGAATCAAAGCGCCGCAGGCAAATTCGTCACCTTGGCATTGCGCAAATACAAAACCGTAGAAAGCCCCACCGCAGCAGCAGCGGCAATCGCCGCAAAAAGAAACACCTGCGCATAGCCGAACTCCCCAGCGATATACCCGGCCAACGGCCCAGTAATCCCCAGCGAGAGGTCAAGAAACACCGAATAAGCCGACAAAGCCGCCCCCCGGCTAGCGGGCGGCACAAGCCCAACCGCTTCAACGCCGAGCGCCGGGAACACCAAAGCAAACCCGAACCCGGTCAAGGCCGCCCCAGCAAGGGCGATATGCGGCTCAGGCGCCAGCCACAACATCAACAGCCCGGCGCATTCAAACGAAAACGAAGCAATCGCGACCCGGAACCCGCCGTAAGCCTTGATCGTGTTGGCGAACAAGAGGCGCGCGCCAATGAACAGCGTGCCGAAAACAGTCAGCGACAAAGCCGCATTAGGCCAATGCCGCGCGGCATAAAACAGCGTGATGAACGTCGCAATCGACCCAAAGCCGGCCGAGCCCAGCGCCAGCCCGATCCCATGCGGCAGTACCCGCGTCAACACGCTCCGGTACGACATCCGCTCGCCGTGCACGATCGGCACCGGTGCAATGGGCCGCGCCAGATAAAAACCAAGCGCCGCCAGCAGAATCACCAGAATGCCCAACGCGGCGAACCCGACCGCGTGTGCAATCGCCACACCGAGTGGCGCGCCAACCGCGAGCGCCCCATAAGTGGCAATACCGTTCCACGAAATCACCTTGGCGTTGTTGCTCGTGCCCACTCGGCCAATGCCCCACAGAATCGCGCCGGTGCCGCACAGGCTCTCACCGAAGCCGAGCACGAGACGGCTGCACACCAGCAATCCCAGGCTCAACACCGGCCAGCGTCCACACAACACGGCGAGCAGCAACAAAATCCCACTCGCACCGCAACCCAGCAAGCCGATCGACACCGTCCGCTTCGGCCCCAACGTGTCGGCCGAACGGCCAGCGAGCGGCCGCGATGCCAGCGTCGCCAGGTACTGCACGCTGATCGCAGCGCCCGCCAGGACCGCGCTGTAACCCAGGTCGTCGTGGACGTAGCCAGGCAGCACCGCGAGCGGAATTCCGATCGTCAAATAGCAAAGAAATGTGAAAAAGACGACCGGAATGATCTGCATGGTCGTCGCAAATTCGCTGCGAGGTGTCGCTGAGTCGGTGGACATGGGGAAAACGAGACTTGAAAACGGCGGAAAGCCGTGATTTTCCCATGGAACCGATTCCCTTGCAGGGGTTGCTTAATAATTTCCCCGCCTAAAAAAGGGTGCCGGAGTCATATAGTCGTTCGTTTTCACCCTGCACGAGTGGTCCTGTCGTGCGCAGCGGATCAAGAGACCCTAAGCCGCGATGGCTATAAAACAACAATTTCTCAAAAAATACGGTGAACCGGTCATCTCACCATAAGCCAACCGACCCCCAAACCCATCTCTATATCGTTTCGCGAATATGTCCCGCATGCGATCCCTGCTATGGGTTGTATTTATTGATGATGATAGTTTTCGAACCATCATCGCAGCACGTCCCAACGGACACAGAACATTGAAGGTAACGAGACATGACTGAGCCGATTCGCTTCTACCACCGCAACGCGATCCGTGAGATCAAGGACGCGCCCGTCACCCGCACCGTCCTGCAGTATCTGCGCGAGGACGTGCATTGCACCGGCACCAAGGAAGGCTGCGCCGAAGGCGACTGCGGCGCGTGCACGGTCGTGATCGGCGAGCGTAACGAGGCGGGCGGCGTCGACTTCAAGGCGGTCAACGCCTGCATCCAGTTCGTACCGACGTTGGACGGCAAAGCGCTCTACACCGTCGAAGACCTGCGTCAGCCGGACGGCTCGCTGCATCCGGTGCAGGAAGCGATGGTCGAGTGCCACGGCTCGCAATGCGGTTTCTGTACGCCGGGCTTCGTGATGTCGATGTGGTCGCTGTACGAAAAGCACGGCCACGAACACAGCTGCGCGAACAAGACCGTGCCGTCGCGCGACGCGATCAGCAACGCGCTGACCGGCAACCTGTGCCGCTGCACCGGCTATCGCCCGATCGTCGACGCCGCCGTGCGCATGTTCGAAGCCCCCGCGCCGAAAGCGCCGGTCAATATCGAAGCGCTGTCGAAAACGCTCGCCACGCTCGAGCGCAAAGACACCTTCCACTACCAGCACGCCGGCCAGCAGTTCGACGCGCCGCGCACCGTCGCCGCGCTCGCGAAAATCAAGGAAGCCGAACCGGCCACCCGTATTCTCGCCGGCAGCACGGACATCGGCTTGTGGGTGACCAAGCAGATGCGTGAACTGGGCAACATCGTCTACGTCGGTCAGATCGCCGAGTTGCAAAAGCTCGAAACCAACGACAACTGGATCGAGATCGGCGCGGGCGTCAGCGTAGAACGGGCTTACGCGGAAATTGCGAAGCAATATCCGGAACTCACTGAAATGTGGCAACGCTTCGCCTCGCTGCCGATCCGCAATGCCGGCACGCTCGGCGGCAATATCGCCAACGGCTCGCCAATCGGTGATTCGATGCCTGGCCTGATCGCACTTGGCGCGCATGTGATCGTGCGCGGTGGCGAGATTGAACGCGAAATGCCGCTCGAGGATCTGTACCTCGCGTATCAGAAGAAAGACATGGCGGAGCATGAGTTCGTCGTCGGATTGAAGGTGCCGACCCGCACCGGCGCGCGCGCGAACCTGCAGTTCCGCACCTACAAGCTGTCGAAGCGTTTCGACTCGGACATCTCGGCCGTGTGCGCCGCGTTCTCCTTCATCGCCGACGGCAACGTGATCCGTGAGCCGCGCATCGCGTTCGGCGGCATGGCCGCCACGTCGAAGCGCGCGACGCATGCTGAAGCCGTGTTGCGCGACGCCGAATGGCACGAAGCGACCGCGCAGGCCGCGATGCTCGCGCTCGGCAACGACTACGCGCCGCTTAGCGACATGCGCGCCACCAGCAACTATCGCCTTGAAGCGGCGAAGAATACGTTGTACCGCTTCTGGCTCGAAACGCGTCCGAACAATCCGCTGCCGAAGAGCGCACTGGATGTTCGTGCAGTTGCCGCTGCCTGCGCCCCGGCCGGCGCGAGCGCCTGAAACGGGGCACAGCGCCCCCAACCCTGGCGCTACGCGCCAGGGTCCCCCGAGGGGGAATAAGAAAACCTGGGGCGGCCCAGCGTTTTCTTAAAAGAATACGGAGAACACCAGAATGAATCAGCACGCCGAACCGTTCCTCAAAGACCTTCAGGATCTCGACGACTTTACCCAGGTCCACATCTCGCGTCCGCACGAGTCCGCGCATTTGCACGTGAGCGGCCGCGCGACTTACACCGACGACATTCCGACGCTCGCCGGCACGCTGCACGCCGCGCTCGGCCTGTCGCCGAAAGCGCACGCGAAGATCGTCTCGATGTCGCTCGCCAAAGTGCGCGCGACGCCCGGCGTGGTTGCGATCTTCACCGCGCAAGATATCCCCGGCGTCAATGACGTCGGCCCGATCATCCACGGCGACGATCCGATTCTCGCTGACGGTCTCGTGCAATACGTCGGTCAGCCGATGTTCATCGTGGTCGCGACCTCGCATGAAATCGCGCGTCTGGCTGCGCGCCGCGCCGAAGTCGTCTACGAAGAATTGCCCGCGATCCTCACCGCGCAGCAGGCCCGCGCCGCGAATCAACACGTCTTGCCGCCGATGAAACTCGCACGCGGCGAATCCGCTACGAAGATCGCCCGTGCAGCGCGTCGCGAAGCCGGCGAGATGCTGCTCGGCGGCCAGGAACAGTTCTATCTGGAAGGCCAGATTTCGTACGCGGTGCCGAAGGACGACGACGGCATGCACGTCTACTGTTCGACCCAGCACCCGACCGAAATGCAGCACATGGTCGCGCACGCGTTGGGCGTGGCGTCGCACAACGTGCTGATCGAATGCCGCCGGATGGGCGGCGGCTTCGGCGGCAAGGAATCGCAATCAGGTCTGTTCGCATGCTGCGCGGCGCTGGCTGCATGGAAGCTGCTGTGCCCGGTGAAACTGCGTCCGGACCGTGACGACGACATGATGGTCACCGGCAAGCGCCACGACTTCCACTACACGTATGAAGTGGGCTATGACGACAAGGGTGTGATCGACGGCGTGAGCGTCGACATGACCTCGCGTTGCGGCTTCTCCGCCGACCTGTCCGGTCCGGTGATGACGCGTGCGCTGTGCCACTTCGACAACGCGTACTGGTTGTCCGACGTGACGATCGACGGCTTCTGCGGCAAGACCAATACGCAGTCGAATACCGCGTTCCGCGGCTTCGGCGGCCCGCAAGGCGCGTTCGCGATCGAGTACATCATGGACAACGTCGCGCGCTCGGTCGGCGAGGATTCGCTCGACGTGCGCCGTCGCAATCTGTACGGCAAGACCGAGCGCAACCAGACGCCGTATGGTCAGGTGGTCGAAGACAACGTCATTCACGAACTGATCGACGAACTCGAAGCCACCAGCGAATACCGCGCGCGCCGTGTGGCGATCAACGAGTTCAATGCGAACAACGAAGTGCTGAAGAAGGGCCTGGCGCTCACGCCGGTCAAGTTCGGCATCGCGTTCAACGTGACCCACTTCAATCAGGCCGGCGCGCTGGTGCACATCTACACCGACGGTTCGGTGCTGGTGAACCACGGCGGTACCGAAATGGGCCAGGGCTTGAACACCAAGGTCGCGCAGGTCGTCGCGCATGAACTGGGCATTGGTTTTAACCGCATTCGCGTCACGGCGACCGACACAAGCAAGATCGCCAATACCTCGGCAACCGCTGCATCGACGGGTTCGGACCTGAACGGCAAGGCTGCGCAAGACGCCGCGCGCCAGTTGCGCGAACGTCTGTCGGCCTTCGCCGCCGAGCGTTTCGGCGCTGGGCAGGTGGCCGCTTCGGAAGTGCGTTTCGTGCACGACCGCGTGGTGGTCGGCGAGATGATCGTGCCGTTTGAAGAGGTGATCGCGAAGGCCTATGTCGCGCGTGTCCAGCTCTGGTCGGACGGCTTCTACGCAACGCCGAAGCTCTACTGGGATCAATCGAAGCTGCAAGGCCGGCCGTTCTACTACTACTCGTACGGCGCGGCCGTGTCGGAAGTGGTGATCGACACGCTGACCGGCGAAATGCGTGTGCTGCGCGCGGACGCTTTGCATGACGTGGGCGCATCGCTGAACCCGGCGCTCGACGTCGGTCAGGTGGAAGGCGCGTTCATTCAGGGCATGGGCTGGCTCACGACCGAAGAACTGTGGTGGAACACGGGCGGCAAGCTGATGACGCACGCGCCGTCCACCTACAAGATTCCGACCGTCAACGATACGCCGCCGGACTTCCGTGTGCGTCTGTTCAAGAACCGCAATGCGGAGGACAGCATTCACCGTTCGAAGGCGACCGGCGAGCCGCCGCTGCTGCTGCCGTTCTCGGTCTTCTTTGCCGTGCGCGATGCGGTGTCGGCCGTGGGTAACCACAAGGTCAACCCGTCGCTGAATGCGCCCGCGACCAGCGAGGAAATCTTGAAGGCAGTCGGCGCAGTACGGGCAGCCACTGCGGCGGCGCGGCAGTAAGCGCGTGAGTCCTGGTCGAACCCCGGCGTGACTTCCGGGGCGCGCCATGAACCGCCTGCAAGTGGCCAGCTAACGCAAATCGTGCAAATATCGTAACTAACTGGATTGATCGCCATGAACGACTTTTCTTCCGTTCAGATCGGCCGGCGCAGCGCCGTGGAAGCGCCGCGTCCGGCGCCGATGCACATCGTGCTGTTCGGCGCGGGGCACGTCGGCCATGCACTTGTCACGCTGCTCGGCAGCTTGCCGTGCGTCGTCCAGTGGGTCGATGAGCGCGACGAACTGTTCCCCGACGAAACCCCGGCCAATGTGCAGGTGGAGGCGACGGACACGCCTGATGCGATCGTCGACACGGCGCCGCCCGGCGCGTACTTCCTCGTGATGACGCATAACCACGCGCTCGATTTTTCGCTCGCCGCGCGCATCATGCGGCGGCGCGATTTCACCTACTTCGGCATGATCGGGTCGAAGACGAAACGCGTGAAATTCGAGCGTCGTTTGCTGGATCGCGGCGTGGAGTTGGACCGGCTTGTGGAGATGACGTGCCCGATCGGCGTGACCGGCATTGTCGATAAAGCGCCTGCGGCGATCGCGGTCGCGGTATGTGCCGAGTTGCTGCAGATTCGTGCGCGCGAGGCCGCCGCGCAGGTGGTGACGCAGAAGCTCTGCGCGAACGTGTGAACGGGCAGAGCGAGGCACCTGGCGTGAGGGGCTCGACGTAAAGCTCGCAACATGAATCGCTCAAGATAAAAGCGTGCAGCCTAAAACGCTCGCCCCCGCCAAACTTCAAACCAGAACGTCAGCCCGCCGCGGCTGACGTTTCCTTTTTCGGCGACCGTTTTGCGCGCCGCACCTTCTGCGCAATCAGCTCGTCCGACACTTGCGACATCAACGTGCGCAGCCAGCCGACATCGCTCGGCCGGTCCGGCTGCGGATGCCAGAGCTGATAGCACTTGATGCGCGGAAACGGAATCGGCACCTCGACCACCGCGAGCGGCAGGATGCTCGCGTAATGCGCCGCGAAACGGCGTGTCGTCGTGAAGATCAGATCCGATTGCAGCAGCGTTTGCGGCACGAGGCCGAAATAGGGCAGCGTAGCGACGATGCGCCGGTCGGCGCGGGCCCGCGCAAAGCCGATGTCGACGGCGCCGCCGCGCGCGCCGCTATACGGCGTCGGTGCAAGGTGCGGCGCGGCCAGATACGCTTCGCGCGTGAGCGGCGCGCGGGTCAGCGGATGATCGGCGCGCATCAGGCACACGACGGTATCGGAGAACAGATCGCTGCGCCCGAAACGCGGATCGGGTTTCGGCCAGTTGCCGATCACGAGATCGAGTTCGCCCGCATCGAGTGCGGCGGAATGGTCGAGCATCGGGCTGAGCGAATCGATCTCCAGACGCGCATGCGGCGCCGCCTCGCGAAACTGCGCGATCACGGTGGGCATGAAGAAGTCATTCAGATAATCCGGAGCGGCCACGCGAAAGGTGCGGCGCGAGCGGCCCGGATCGAAATCGCCGTGCGGCGTCGCCACGAAATCGACTTCGCGCAGCACACGTTGCGCCGACGCCAGCAACGATTCGCCGTACTCGGTCGGCACCATGCCCGACTTGCCGCGCACGAGGATCGGATCGTTCAGCGTCTCGCGCAGTTTGCGCAGCGCGGTGCTGATGGCGGGCTGGGTCTGATTCAGACGCAGTGCCGTTTGTGTGACGCTGCGCTCGACGAGCAGCGTGCGCAGCACGCGCACGAGCCAGATATCGAGGGAGGCGGCGGAGTCGTCGTCCATGGTTTAGGCGAGGCGATGCAAGCAGGTCGGGCCCGGATGAAGCGTCGTACGGAGCCGCCCGCGAGCCAGATCGCAAGAGCGGGGCGCAAAGGTTATAACCTTAGGCCCGTTTGCCGTGTGGCGGCATAGCGGACACGGTATGGCCGGCATCAGGACAGCCCTTTTGACGCAATCACGGCTGCCGCGCCGCGCGCGGCGTGCCTTATTTGCACGAAGATTACGTTTTACCTTCGTTTAGTTGTCTGCAAAGCCTGAAGGCAGCGAACTGACCCGCTTCACTTCCTTCGAGTCGAGCCAGTTCGGCGTGCGTGCGCAATACAGCACCATGGGCAACGCGTCTTCGCCCCAGAACAATTGATCGTTCAGGTAGAAGGTCGGCACGCCGTACACGCCCAGACCAATCGCATCCGCGGTGTTGCGCTGCAATTGCGCTTTCACATCTTCTTTCTTGATGAGTTCCGGGCCGTCCGGCATACCGACGCGCTCGCACAGTTCGGCGAACGCTGCATCGCTCGACGGATCACGGCCTTCGCGCCAGATGAAACGGAAAATCTCGCGCACGAAGCCGATGTCGCCCTTCGCCGCAGTGGCGAGCAGGAGCGGCTTCATCGAGTCGAACGGATGGGCCGGCGGCATCTTGAACGGAATGCCGAGTTGCTCCGCGCGAAACAGTGCGTGGCGGTACAGGAACGTGCGTTTTGCCGGCACGCTGTAAGCGGGCCGCTGGCCCCAGTGGTCATATAGCTCGTTCAGCACGACCGGCGTGAACGCGAAGTCGAAGCCCGGCCATTTGTCGTGTTGCTCGAGCAACAGGTACGTGAACGGCGAGACAAAATCGTAAAACCACAGCGGTTGCCTGGCGTCGGTGCCAACGGTCATAAATGTCTCCCGGATTGCCCGTTCCGAACGATGCTGTCTGCTGGATCGTCGGATTTGTAATGATCTTACGCGGTGCAGCCGCGACTTGCATCGGTCAATAGGGTTTCGGGCCGGCGACGGCCGGCTCGGCGGACGTCGAACCCGGCTCGGAACCATCGCCCGACTCGCCGGATTCGTCCGACTCGCCCTCCGCATCGCGCTGAGCCTCGCGGCTATGGGTGAGCCGCTCGCGCACGAAGCCGATATGCTCGCGCAGCACGTAGAACTGATCCGCATAGGCAAGCGGCATTTTTAAACCGTTCACCGACTCTTCGATCGCATCGAGCCGCTCGATGAGCGAGGCGCGCTCGGCGGGAGAGTGGTCGCTGAGCGCGCTGCGTTCGATCGCGATCAGCGCGCCGTACCAGCGATAGATGCGCGATTTCACGCGCCACGCATACAGCGACGGCACGACGCGCAGCGCCGGAATCAGCAGCACGATCAGCGGCACCACGACTACCAGCAGCCGGTCCGCGAGGCTCGCTAGCCAGAACGGCAGGATCCGGTAGAGGAAGCTCTTGCCTGACTTGTAGTAACGGGCGGCGTCGTCGCTGACCGGGAAATCGTGGGCGAGCGGCGCGGGGAATT
This sequence comes from Paraburkholderia solitsugae, assembly GCF_013177695.1. Classification (GTDB taxonomy): domain Bacteria; phylum Pseudomonadota; class Gammaproteobacteria; order Burkholderiales; family Burkholderiaceae; genus Paraburkholderia; species Paraburkholderia solitsugae. The sequence continues at coordinate 70,199 of NZ_WOEY01000130.1, forward strand.
CGCCGGCGCGCTGCAAGATGTTCGCCTTCCCGTGGACCTCGCGTGCGGCTTCGATCAGCAGATCGGACAGTGCCGGATGCAGCGAGTCGCGCGCCACCAGTTCAGCGGTCGGCGCAACCATGTGCATCGGGGCGGACGGCAGATTCTTACCGAGGTCGAACGCGCCCATCGGTATCTCGAGCTGCGTCAGATACGGAAAACGGCGGGTGTAGGCATCGGCCTGGGTGAAATCGTAGAACTGCACATTCGGCGTGCGATTGAGCTTGCCCATCACCGCGGGTTGCGCCGAATCGCCGGCCAGAAACGCCGCGTCGACCTTGCCGGCGACGAGTGCCTGGGCGGCGTCATCGCCCGAGAGCGGCAGCAGTTTGGTCGCGCCGCCCGGTTCGATGCCGTTGGCCTTGAGCAGCGCGAGCGCCAGTTCGCGCGTGCCGCTGCCCTCGGCGCCGACCGCGAGGCGCAAGCCCTTGAATTCGGAGAGCCGTGCGACCGTCGGCCCGTGGTAGAAGATCGCCAACGGCACATACGCCACGCTGCCGAGCGACATCAAGCCATCGCGTGCCGTGCCGGGGGCGATGCCGTCCTGCACGAAGGCGACGTCGACGTTCGACTTCGGGTCGGAGAGCCGCTTGAGATTCTGCACCGAGCCTTCCGAGGGCAACACGTTCAGGGTGATACGGTTGCGCGCCAGAATCGCTTTGTACTTCTGCGCTGCGTTCCAGAAGGTGCTGCCTTCGGGGCCGGCGCTGATCGTCAGCGTACTGGGCGGGGCGGGCTGGATCAGGCGCACGGCGACCCAGATCGCCGCGACGGCGATCAGCAGGATCGGTCCGAACGAGACCGCCAGATCGCGCCAGGAGATCGCCACGAAACGGGCGACGAGACGGGGAGGGCGTTTGCGGCCGGTGGCTGGCTTCATCAGGTGACGTGACGGCTACGGTCGAAAGTGAACAGGGTGGTGGCGCTCTGCGGCGCGCGAACCGGGGGCGGGGCGCTCGCGCCATGCCGGACTGGCCGCCGCGCAAGACGCACAAGCCGCGCGGCAGCGCGTGTCGCGCCGATGGTACCTGAGAATCGCGCGGCGGCGCAGCGTCCGCCCGGGGCGGGCGCCGTCAAACCCGTAACAATTCGTGAACGGCGCATGAACATTCAATGAACCACTCCCGGATCAAAATATGAACGGCGCATGAATGAAACACGATCCATGCCCCTATGGCAACCCGCAGTCACCCCGAGGTACGACTAAACCCTTTGCGCTTCTGGCGCGGCTAGATTAAATTGTGGATCGCTGCCGCGAACAGATGTTTGCGCAGCGCGACCCGGCACGACAGACAAGAACCGGGCGCGCTGGCGGACTTCGCGGCTTGCCGGCTCTCGTACCGCATCGCATGCGGCTAACTTCAGCCAGCCTCTCTCGCCTCTCGCACACTGTGTTGCAGCCATAGTCGGCCGTCGCTGAGCCGCGCGTTGTCGCGTCTGCATGGCCGCCGGGAGTCGTAACGAAGCCGCTTTTACACGCGGTCCAATGTGTAGCTAAGGAGAATAGAAACTATGAAATCGGTCGGTTTTCTGAAAACGCTGGGCTCGGTTGTGGCAATGGTAGTGGCGTGCAATGTGTACGCTCAGGCAAGCGATGCGACGGCTACGGGCACGACCGCAGCGCCGGCTGCAAGCGCCAAGGCCGGCAAGAAGGCCAATAGCCAACTGGGTCACAAAGTGCGCGCCGCGCTCGCCAAGGCGCAAGGCATCGATGTGTCGAGCATCTCCGTGCGCGCTCGTGGCGGTGCGGTAACCTTGACGGGCTCGGTGCCTGAGCAAGGCCAGATCGACGCTGCCGGCGATGTGGCCAAGGGCGTCGCCGGCGTGACGTCAGTGTCCAACAAGCTGACCGTTGTGCAACAGTAAGACGGCTGCATTGAGCAGGCCGCAATCAGCGGCTTGCCATAAGCGCACGAAGCGCCGGTAGGCGTGGAGGGCTGCATAGGAACAGTGCATGCGATTCGATATCGCGATGCGCCATCGTGATGCATGTCAGCGCGAGGGCTCCGGCGACAAGCCGGAGCCTTTTTTCGATCAATTTTTGTGGCGATGATTTTTGAAACGGTGATGATGGGTCGGGTCAGTTCCGGGCTGAACGCCCGCACCGCAACGGCCCGTCTGTGTGCTGTGACACACTATTGACGCGTCGCGAAGCGTACTGTGATGCAAGCGGAACCGGAGTCAACGCCATGGAATCCACGCTTTTGCGTTATACCGATCTGCCGATCAGCGATCGGGCGGCTTTCGAACTGGTGTGTGCGCGGCATGGTTTTGCGCCGGCGCATTTCGACATCAGCGCCTGTCCGGACCCGGGCGATGCCGCGCACGAGCGACTCGTCACGGTGCGGCGCGGCGGCTGGGCGCAGTCGTATCACGATCATCAAGGGCAGTGGGTCAGACAGTTCGAGACCGATCTGACCTGCCGGTTTTTCAAATAGAGCGGCTTAGGTGCGCAGGCCTGTTTGCCGGCTCTTGAGGCAGGTATCTCAAGCTGACGCTTCAAGCCGGTTATCAAGGCCGCCTGTCAGGGCCGCCACTTCACTTCACGACAGCACGAGGCGCCCGCCGACCAGCGTGAGCGTAGCGGCGAGGAGGTTGCGCAGCAGCGCGTCCGGCGCGCGCGACGACAGATAGCTGCCGACCGCGATGCCCGGCAATGACCCCACCAGCAGCGACAGCAGCATCGACCAGTCGACCGAGCCCAGCAGCCAATGGCCCGCGCCCGCCAGCAGCGTGAGCGGCACCGCATGCGCGATATCGGAGCCGACGATGCGCGTGGTCGGCAGCAACGGATACAGCAGCAACAGCACCGTCACGCCGATGGCGCCCGCCCCCACTGAAGTCAGCGACACCAGCACGCCCAGCACCGCGCCGGTCAGCATGGTGAGCGCGAGCGTGCGCCCTTGCCTGGGCTTGCGCTGACGGCGTGCGCTGAGCGCCGCGAGTTGCGGGCGGAATACCAGCGCCACCGCCGTCACCAGCAGGGCGGCGCCGAGCACGATCTGGATCAGCCGGCTCGTGCCTGGTGTGTCCATCCCGTAACGATGCAGCAGGATCAAGGTAATGGTCGCCGCCGGTACGCTGCCGGCCGCGAGGCGCAGGGTGATCTGCCAGTCGACGGAGCCTTTCAGACCGTGCACCAGCGTGCCGGTCGCCTTGGTGGCGGCCGCGTACAGCAGATCGGTGCCGACCGCCGTGGCCGGATGCACGTTGAACAGCAGGACCAGGATCGGCGTCATCAGCGAGCCGCCACCGACGCCCGTCAGTCCGACCAGAAAGCCGACCAACAGGCCGGAGACGGAGTACAGCAGATCGATGTGGGGAAGAGCCATTGAGCAGACCGCTGACGGTCGGGTGGGTTGGACAGGTTAGGCGGCAAGGCCGGCGCGCGCTTGCCTTCGACTGTCGACGATGGTCGGCGATAGGGCGTGGCGGCGCGGCGAAAACGGCTATTGTCGCAAAACTGCGGCGCTTGCGTATGAAGCGCTACGACTGGCCCTGCTGCGCCGTCTGCATCCGGTTGTTCATTTGTGCGCTAGCTTAGCAGCTCGCCTCGCGGCACTATCTGCGAATGAACACACTCACTTCATCCCCATCGCCCCGTTCGGCGCGGCAGCCGCTGCTGGCGGCAGGCGCGGTCGCCTTCACCATCGTGTCCTGGGCGTCGGCCTTTCCATTCATTCGCATCGGCTTGCAGGGTTTGCCGCCTTTGCAATTGGCGGCGGCGCGTTTTGCCACTGCGGCGCTGCTGGTGATCGCGTGGCTCGCCTACCGGCGCCCGCGGTTGCCCACATGGCGCGACGGTCTGCGTTTCGTACTGTGCGGTTTCCTCGGCATCGCGCTTTACAACGCGCTGCTCAATACCGGCGAGAAGACGGTGGCGCCAGGCGCGGCGAGCTTCATCGTCAATACGCTGCCGATCTTCACGGCGCTGCTGGCCGCCGCGTTTCTCGGCGAGCGATTCAACCGCTGGGGATGGCTCGGCTCGCTCGTCAGTCTCGCCGGCATCGCGGTGATTGCGCGGGGTCAGCCCGGCGGGTTGACGCTCGGCGCGGGCAGTACGCTGATTCTCGGTGCGGCGCTGTGTTCGGCGAGTTACTTCGTGCTGCAGCGACGCCTGATTCCGGTCTACGGAGCGCTGACCTGTACCGCCTACACGTTGCTGGCCGGGGCGGTGTTGCTGGCACCGTGGCTGCCGGGCGCGTTGAGTTCGCTTGGCAGTGCGCCGCACGGCACGTTGCAGGCCGTGCTGGTGCTCGGCGTGTTTCCTGCGGCGCTCGGCTATGCGACGTGGACCTTCGCGCTGGGCTATTTTGGCGCCGCGCGTGCGGCCAATTTCCTGTATCTCACGCCTGCAGTGGCAACGGCGTTATCCGCGGTGCTGACCGGCGAGCGCCCGGGTCTCGCGACGCTATGCGGTGGTTTGCTGGCGATTGCCGGTGTGGTGTCCGTGGCGTTGCGCGGTCGCTCGTGAGTCCGAAGGCTCGACTGCGAGCGTCCTTGCGCAGCGCTGTTCATCCCTCCTCAAATCGCGCGGCGAATCTCGACGATACCGAACGCGGCCAGCGTGAACCCGACGATCCGATCGATCGCCACGCGCAGCTTGCTGCCGATCGCGTGACGCGCGAGCGACACCACGGTCACGAGGAAACACCACCACGCGATCGAACCGCAAAACACGCCACCGACGGTGGTCAGCGCGATGCTCGATGAAAACGCCCCACGCGGCGCGAGCGTCGTGAACAGCGCGGCGAACATGATGACGGTTTGCGGATTCGTCAACGTGAGCAGCAACGAACTCGCATATGCGCGCAGCGCGCCGGCGCGGCCCACCTGCGCGAGCTTGCTGTCGCCATTACCGTTCGCCGCCTCGACGGGTGCTTGTTGCAGCAAGGTACGCACCCCGAGATACAGCAGAAACAGACCGGCGAGCAGATGCAAGGGCCGGTCGTAGGCGAGCATGAACTGCGAGATGCCGACAAGGCCAAGCGCTGCGATCAGGCCATAAACCGCGTCGCCGGTCGCAATGCCGAAGCCGATTGCGAGCCCTGCGCGCGGACCGCCGGTCAGCGTGCGGCGGATGCACAGCATGCCCATCGGGCCGACCGGTGCGGCGATTGCGAGGCCGACGCCCGCAGAGGTGACGAAGAGACTGGCGGTGGACATGGGCAAGCCTTGATGGGTTGTTTGGCTTCGTGTAGGCAGCGCTGCGCTTTTGCGTGCGTGCGGGCAGGCGTCAGGGCGGCGCGTCCCCAAGCATAGCCAGACCGAAAATCCCGGGCAAGACTGCAGGGATCAAGCAGTGCGAACCAGCGCCGCATCAAACTACGTCATCCGGCACACGATCGACCTGCGCGACGCAGCACCGCATCAACTTGCGCAGTCTGACATACGTTCAACCTTCGCAACTCAGCACACGATCAACGGCGCCAACCGGCACGCCGGCCGTGGATACCCTGGGATGGACTCGGCCGCCGCCTTCCTCGGGCATAATTTTCCCACTTCAAATACCCAGGGCACGCCCGTTCATGTGGCAAATCGATCAGGTGACGTTGCGCTTGTTCATCGCCGTCTGCGAGGAAGGCACGATCGCACGTGCGGCTGAACGCGAGTTCATCGCGCCGTCCGCGGTCAGCAAGCGGCTCGCCGATCTGGAAACGCTGGTCGACGTCGCGCTGCTCTCGCGCAGCCAGCGCGGCGTGCGCGCGACCGCCGCCGGCGAAGCGCTGCTCAGGCATGCACGTCTCATCATGCGCGGCCACGAACGTTTGCAGGCGGAGCTCAGCGAATACGCGGCCGGCGCACGCGGTCATGTGCGGGTGCTGGCGAACGTGTCGTCGATGGTCGAGTTTCTGCCCGAGGCGCTGGCGGTGTTTCTGAAGGCCAATCCGCAGGTTCGTGTCGATGTCGAAGAGCGCGTCAGCACCGAGATCGTGCGCGGTCTGGAAGAGGGAGTGGCCGATCTCGGCATCTGCCGCGATGTGGTGCCGATGGGCAGTCTCGACGTGCTGCAGTATCGCTCCGATCATCTCGCGCTGATTGTGCCGCGCGATCATCCACTAGCCGGTGAGGCCGCAATCAGCTTCGAGCAGACCCTGGCATTCGATCATCTCGGGCTTGCATCGAATGCGTCGGTGAATGCGCTGATGCAGCGTATCGCGGTGGAAAAAGGCCGCGAGCTCAACTATCGAACCTACGTGTCGACCTTCGACGCCGCGTATCGCTTCATCCAGGCGGGCCTTGCCGTCGCGATCCTGCCGGGCGAGGCGCTGCCCAGGCATGCCGCCGACGAATACGGCATCGTCGCCGTGCCGTTGCGCGAAGCGTGGGCAGAGCGGCGCTTCGTGATCTGCATGCGCGATCGCAATGCGCTGACGCTGACGGCATCGCACTTACTCGACCATCTGCTTCGCTCCGTTTGAGCGCCAGCTGTGATTTGCTTCTTGAGCGCGGTCTGAACGCCCTCTGAGCGTCCGCCTGCGGTGTCCCAGCCCCAAGGCCCTCCCAAGGCCCTCCCAAGGCCCTGCTAACGCTCACCGACGTCCTCTGCACGCGCTCACAACGTCTTCTCATCCTCCTCTGAAAAGCCCTTAAGGGTTTTCCCTTTTCGACAGCGCATGCCCGTCCCGCTTGCCTGAGTCGCCATCGCGAGCGGCGATGGAGTGCGTCGTCAACGCAGACTTTGCCGCTCGGTCGTGCGCGGGCAAGCTGTCACTCAGTTGCTTCATTCCCCGCATTCCACGCAAGACTCAAGACCGGGATTCAAGACCATGAGTAACACCCAGGAGCGCGTCGTCGTGACCGAAGTCGGCATGCGTGACGGCCTGCAAAGCATCGCTCGCACGATGCCCACCGAGTCCAAGCGGCGCTGGATCGACGCCGCCTATGCCGCCGGCGTGCGGCATATGGAAGTCGCGTCGTTCGTGCCGGCGAAGCTGCTGCCTCAGATGGCTGATGCCGAGGAAGTGATCGCCCACGCGCTCACCTACGACGATCTGATCGTGACGGCGTTGGTGCCGAACCTGAAGGGAGCGCAACGCGCGCTCGAGTCCGGCGTGCATCGGATCGTCGCGCCGATTTCGGTGAGCACGGCGCATAGCCTCGCCAATGTTCGTAAGACCCCTGTCGAGATGATCGAGGCATTTGCCGCGATGCGCGAACTGATCGATAGCGCGGCTAGCGCGAATAAGCGGCGTGTCGAATTGATCGCCGGATTGTCGACGGTATTTGGCTGCACGCTGCAAGGCGCGGTGCCTTACGCCGATATCGCCACGATTGCGCGCGCCGCGTTGCAGGCGGGCGCCGATGTCATCGCGCTCGGTGACACCACCGGCGAAGCGACGCCGCGCCAGGTTGGCGAAATCATCGAACTGGTGCGTGAGGTCGCCGGCAGCAAGCTGCGTTCGCTGCATTTCCATGACACGCGCGGCCTCGGTCTCGCGAATACGCTGATCGCGCTGCAGCACGGCATCCGCGAATTCGACGCGTCGCTGGCCGGCCTCGGCGGCTGTCCGCATGCGCCGGGTGCGACCGGCAACGTGAACACCGAAGATCTTGTGTTCATGCTCGACAGCATGGGCTTCGACACCGGCATTGACCTCGCCAGACTCATCGCATCGCGCGACATACTCGCCGACGCGTTGCCCGGCGAACCGCTGTACGGCTATCTGGCGCGTGCCGGTTTGCCGAAGCAGTTCAGTGCCGCTGTTCAACGTTTTGACCCGTCCGAATCACAGGTGCTGTCATGAATCCGTTTTCTTCTACGTCTGCTTCCTCGGCTTCCTCCGCTTCTTCCGCCTCTGCGTCTTCGACGGAGCAGCAGGGCGCGTTGCCGCTTGCGGGCATTCGCGTGGTCGAGTTGTCGCATATGGTGATGGGGCCGACGTGCGGGATGATTCTTGGCGACCTCGGCGCTGAAGTCATCAAGGTCGAGCCGCCGCGCGGCGACGGTACGCGCCGTCTGCTCGGCACAGGTGCGGGATTCTTTCGCACCTTCAATCGCAACAAGAAGAGTGTCGCGCTCGACCTCGATAGCGAAGCGGGACTGGCCGCGCTGCACAAGCTGGTCGATACCGCCGACGTATTCGTCGAGAACTTCAAGCCGGGCCGCATGGCGAGCCTGGGCCTCGATTACGCGGCGCTGCGCGAACGCAATCCCAGGCTGATCTATGTCTCGCACAAGGGCTTTCTGAACGGTCCGTATGAACACCGTCTCGCGCTCGACGAAGTCGTGCAGATGATGGCCGGCCTCGCCTACATGACCGGACCGGTAGGCCGGCCGTTGCGCGCGGGCAGTTCGGTCAACGACATCATGGGCGGCATGTTCGGCGCGATCGGCGTGCTTGCCGCGTTGCACGAACGGCATACGAGCGGACGCGGCAAGGAAGTGCAGAGCGCGCTGTTCGAAAACTGCGTGCTGCTCTCCGCACAACATATGCAGCAGTTCGCCGCGACCGGCGTGCCCGCTGCCCCGATGCCCGAGCGCATCAGCGCATGGGCCGTCTACGACGTGTTCCGTCTTGCCAACGACGAGCAGATGTTTATCGCCGCGACCGGCGATGGGCAGTGGCGCGCACTGTGCGCGATTCTCGGCCGCGACGACCTGCTGGCCGACCCGCGCCTCGCGACCAACAACGACCGCGTGCTGGCGCGCGAATGGTTGCTGCAGACGCTCGGCGAAACCTTGAGTCGTTTCGAAGGCGCCGCGCTCGTGCCGCTGTTTGAGCGCGATCACATTCCGTTCGCGTCGATCACGAAACCCGAAGACCTGTTCGACGATCCGCATCTGAACGAGAGCGGCGGCCTTGCGCGACTGACGCTCGATGACGGAAGCGAAACCGCGATGCCCTTGCTGCCGATTTCGATGGATGGCGCGCGTTTGCAACCGCGCCAGCCGATCGCGAAGATCGGCGAACACACCGCCGACGTGCTGCGTGGGTTGGGCTATGACGATGCGCAGATTGTGGCGCTGGGCGGCGGCGTGGCGCAGGCGCCGCAAGAAGCGACCTGAGCGGAGCGGGTGACGAAGCGTCGAGCGAAATTGCTGGAGCACAGCGCCCTATGAGGTGTCCCGCGTAAATGGCTGAGCATAGCGACCCTGTTTTCGGACGCTCGATGCGTCGAACGTAGTTAATCAATCTCATCCGGCGTCAGACCGGAATTCAGCAACCATTTTGCTTGGGGTCGGAGTAAGTGCTAAAGCGCCAACTCCGGTCGACAAAGGAGACAGACGATGAAATCGTCGAATCATGCGGTGTATGCGACAGCGGTCGGTGATGCTGGCGCGCTGGGTGGTGTGCCCTCAGGCGCCGGTGCATCGGCAGGTGGCCGCGCTGAAGAGATCGCGCTAGACGGCGCGCGTATTTCCGCGCGGCTCGACCGCTTGCCCGCCACGCGTTCCATCTGGCAACTGGTGATGCTGCTTAGCCTCGGCCTCTTCTTCGAACTGTACGACCTGATGTTCTCCGGCTATATCGCGCCGGGCCTCGTGCGCAGCGGCATTCTCACCGCGACGACGCATGGTCTGTTCGGCACCAGCGGCGTGGCGAGTTTCATCGCGGCGTTGTTCGCGGGGCTGTTCATCGGCACGGCGGCATGCGGTTTTCTTGCAGACCGTTTCGGGCGGCGCGCGATCTTCACGTGGTCGCTGTTGTGGTACACCGCGGCCAACATCATCATGGCGTTCCAGGACACGGCGCTTGGGCTCAATCTCTGGCGCTTCATCGCGGGGATCGGCATCGGCGTGGAGATCGTGACCATTGGCACCTACATCTCCGAGCTCGTGCCGAAGCATGTGCGCGGCCGCGCGTCGGCCTTTTCGCAGGCGGTTGGTTTCTGTGCGGTACCGATCGTCGCGTTTCTATCGTATTTGCTGGTGCCGCACCGTTACTTCGGCCTCGACGGCTGGCGTCTGGTTGTGCTGACTGGCGTCGTGGGTGCAATCGTGGTGTGGTGGATTCGTCTGCGTTTGCCGGAGAGCCCACGCTGGCTTGCGCAGAAAGGCCGCATCGAGGAAGCCGACGCGGTGATGACGCGACTCGAAGCGCGGGTGGAACGGGAATATGGACGGCCTTTGCCGGAGCCGGCCTTGCCTGAACCGGTGCGCGCGCGTGCGGCGTTTCGCGATCTGCTGGTGCCGCCGTATCGCAAGCGCACGCTGATGCTGATCATCTTTCACGTATTCCAGACGATGGGGTATTACGGCTTCGCGAACTGGATTCCGACGTTGCTGATCAAGCAGGGCATTACCGTTACGACGAGTTTGATGTACGCGAGCATCATTGCGATTGCGGCGCCCCTTGGACCGTTGCTGGGGATGCTGATTGCCGACCGCTTCGAGCGTAAGACGGTGATCATCTGCATGGCGGCGGTGAACGTGGTGTGCGGGCTGTTGTTTAGCCAGGCGCGGGAGACGGTGTTGCTCGTGAGCTTGGGCGTGTGCCTGGTGCTGGCGGGCAACATTATTTCCTATAGCTATCACGCATATCAGGCCGAGCTGTTTCCGACCAGTATTCGAGCGAGGGCAGTGGGGTTCGTTTATTCGTGGAGCCGGATTTCGGCGATGTTTTCCGCGTTTGTGATTGCGGGATGTTTGAACCGCTTTGGCGTGAACGGGGTGTTTGTGTTTATTTCCGGCGCGATGGTGATCGTCATGCTGGCCATCGGGACGCTTGGGCCGAAGACGCGGGATGTCGCGTTGGAGGATATTTCGAGGTAATGCCTGGCGGATGGTTGATGCCCGCCTGACGGGGCGGGCTTACTCGCTTAGTGTTTCTTTTGTGTCGCCGAAGCGCTCGGTGTTACGCGAATCGGCGGTGCGCCAGACGGTGAAGTCGCCGGTTTTAGTTTCTTCTCCTGTTTCGGTTTCTTCGCTTCGCGGTTACTGCGTACTTGACCTTTTGCCATGATGGACTCCCCAGTTGGCGTTGTCGCTCCACGAGGGAGCAGTAGGATAGTGTGCGCTGATTTTGGGGTTTCTGGGTGTGTTTTTGTTTTTTTGCCTTCGCGGCGCTTGTTTCTGTATGCCTACGGCGTTGGCCTTTCCTTGATTTGTTATTGGACTATTAGCGTCGCCCCTGTGCGGGGCGGGCACCTACTTTTCTTTGCCTGCCGCCAAGAAAAGTAGGCAAAAGAAAGCGGCTCACACCGCTAATTCTTAAGCGGGTCCCCCGCACAGTTGCGGTAGTGGTGCATCTGGAATCCGTGCCCTCGCACCTTCAGCGTCAGTGACAAACCGCTCATCAGCTCCCACTCCGCACTGCGTGCGTCGCGGATGGGTATGCATGGGAAACCAGGGGCTTCGCTTTGCGCAGCGGGGACCATCGGCTTCGCCTCGGCAAAGTGCTTCCGCACTCAGAGGCGAACCCCACTTCAAATGAAGTGTCAATGTGCCGCACCCGCACCCGCACCCGCACCCGCACCCGCACCCGCACCCGCACCCGCACCCGCATTCTCTCAGCCTCTTAGCCTCTCACTTGTACACTTGCAACGGCAACGGCAACGGCAACGGCAACGGCAACGGCAACGGCAGCTACAGCCGCAGTGGTGATGGAATGGCGAGTCGCGGTACCGGGCAAAACGCGAGAGCTAAAGCGTAGCGGGTGGTTTTATGAAGTGCTCTTCGGCGCGCGCAGCGCCGCCGGAAGTATGACTGCCTTGTCACTGAGGCCGAATGTGCGAGGGCACAGATTCCAGATGCACCACTACCGCAACTGTGCGAGGAGCCCGCTTAAGAATTAGCGGTTTGAGCCGCTTTCTTTTGCCTACTTTTCTTTGCGGCAAGCAAAGAAAAGTAGGTGCCTGCCCCGCACAGGGGCGACGCTAATAAACCGATATCAAATCAAGGAAAGGCCAACGCCGTAGGCACACAGAAACAAGCGCCGAACAGGCATACAAGGGCAGGAAAGCCCAACGCCGCAGGCACACAGAAACAAGCGCCGCACAGGCAACCAGCTCAAGGAAAGCCCAACGCCGTAGGCGCACAGAACCAAGCGCCGCGAAGGCAAACAAACCGATCCTTAACCCCCGCGGCCCTTACTGCGCCGCCACGTCTCCGACGGCAACTCCCCAAACTGCCCTCGATACTCGTTGGAGAAATTCCCAAAATGCCAAAACCCCCACCGCGTAGCGACCTCAGTAACAGACCCGGAACCTCGCAATTCACGCCGCACGTGATCGAGCCGAACCGCTCGTATATACGCTGAAGGATTCACCCCAAGGGTATCCTCAAACGCATATTGCAACGTTCGCCGGCTCGCGTGAAACCGCGCACATAGTTCGGCAACAGACAGCGGGCAATCCGGCGACTCTTCCACCACCTCGCGAATCCCTCGCACGAGCTGCCAATTCCGCGCGGTACGTGCCTCGACATTCCCGTGCGGGTCCGCATGCTGCATGCCCTGCAATGTCTCAGCGAGACCGAAGATCACCGACTTCTCAAACGACGCCGCCACGTCGGCATCATCGAGCAAAGTCGGCGTCGCAGCCACGGCATCGAGCAAATTCTTCAGCACTTCGCGAAAGCCCTGCAATCTCACAGGATCGACATTCACTACGCCAGGCTTCGTGCCCAGCAGCGATGTAATTTCATCGAGCTGCGAGCGCACCCGTTCATCGCCGATCGCACCAGGCTCGATCTCCAGATTCACTACGACGTGCTTATCGGGCGATAGAAACTCAAACCCGCCATCGCCGGAAAATACATGCAGGCCGTCGCGATGACTCGTCTGCCCACACAGCAGTGCATGCCCTTCGAGTTGAAACGGAACGCCCACCGCCAGCTTGGATCGCGCCACCTGGCCGCGTTGATAGACCGTGCGGTTCAGCCGTTCCACCAGCACCCGCACGCCGCCCGCAAAAAACGAACTCACCGAGCCGTCGAAGGCGCCGCGCGAAATCTGGCAATAGCTCTGGTTCCACGCGTCGAGCAACATCGCCTGCTCGTCGATGTTCCGGCAACAGCGAATCTCGACGGCGCTGCTTGTCTGATTGACCGGCTGCATAGCTTCTCCCGATTCTGGTGGCACTCCCCGAAAGCCTCGTGCCGATCAGTGTATGCGAAAAAAAAACCGCGCCGCAGTGTTGAAGCGACCCATCCCGGGCAGTCACGCGCCGCTTCCTGCTCCGTGTCCGCACATATCACGAGCACGGAGGCAACCAGATGCGGCAAGCATCCAGACCTGTCTGTAATGAATTTGTCAGTAACCCGGATTTTTACGGGATTTTTACTTTTTGCCAATTTTGGATAGTCGCCGCTTTTTGCCGCCCCTACTTTGTGCACAAGGCGACGCAATCGAACGCAACGCACTGGACACTAGAACGGGAGTCACGCATGAGCAGATCGGCAGGCAGGCTTGAGGGCAAGATCGCAATCGTGTCAGGCGGCGCAACCGGCGCGGGTGGTGCGGCGTCGCTGCTGTTCGCGCAGGAAGGCGCGCAGGTCGCCGTGGTCGATATCAATACCGATGCAGGCGAGGAAGTCGTGACACGAATTCGCGCGGCAGGCGGCACAGCCGAACTGTTTGCCGCCGATGTGTCGAAGCGCGAAGCGGTGGAAACCGCCGTGGCGAACGTCATGGCGCGCTTCGGGCGCATCGACGTGCTGTTCAACCACGCCGGCAGCATCGTCGTGAAGCCGTTCGTCGATACCACGGACGAAGACTACGACTGGCTCATGAACGTCAACGTGAAAAGCATGTTCATGATGACGCGCGCGGTGCTGCCGCACATGCTCGCCGCGGGCGGCGGTTCGATCGTGTGCACGGCGTCGATCTCGTCGGTGGCGGCCACGCCGCTCGAAGTGCTGTACTGCACGACCAAAGGCGCGTGCGCCATGTTCGCGCGGTCGATTGCCGTCGAGTATCGCGACCGTGGTATTCGCTGCAATGCCGTGTGCCCCGGATTCATCGATACGCCGCATGGGCGCCGTGAAATCAGTGCGCTCGCGAAGTATGGCTTCGATGCGAGCGAGGCGGCGCTGTCGGTGCAGCAGGGCCGTCTGTGCGCGCCGGAAGAAGTCGCGCGCGCCGCGCTCTTTCTCGCCAGCGACGACGCCAGTTTCGTCAACGGCGCACACCTGTACGTGGATAACTGCTTCACGGCTGCGTGAGCCGGTCCTTCGTCGCGCGGTCACGCCTCTGCATCGCTTAGCCGCTTCGTCATAACCCTGTTCAAAGGATCGCGTCATGGACATCAACACGGCCGTGCCGTCGGCGGAGTCCGCCGACAACGACGTCAAACTGTTGCACAAGATGGGCTACGCGCAGGAACTGTCCCGGCGCATGGGGGCGTTCTCGAACTTCGCGGTGTCGTTCTCGCTGATCTGCATTCTGTCGGGCGGCATCACGTCGTTCCAGATGGGCTTGTCAGCGGCGGGCGGGGCGTCGATCGGACTCGGCTGGCCGCTCGGCTCGCTGTTCGCGTTGGTCGTGGCGGCGGCGATGGCGCAGATCGCTTCGTCGTATCCGACGGCCGGCGGTCTCTATCACTGGAGCTCGATTCTCGGCGGCAAAATGTGGGGCTGGCTCACCGCGTGGCTGAATCTGCTCGGCCTCGTGTTCGTGGTCGCCGCGATCAATTACGGGACCTATGATCCGTTCTTTCGCACGCTGATCGCACCGATGTTCGGTGTGAGTCCCGATTCGCTCGGCTGGTGGCAGCAAACGCTCTTTCTGACGGTGATCACCGCTTCGCAAGCATTCCTGAATCATCGCGGCATTCGCATCACCAGTAAGATCACGGACCTGTCGGGCTATCTGATCTTTGTGGTGACGGTCATGCTGGTGGTTTCCCTGCTGGTGTATTCGCCGGTCAAGATCGATCTGTCGCGGCTTTATACCTTCACCAACTTCACGGGTGTCGACGGCGGCGCGTGGCCCAAGCAGACCATCGCCATGGCGTTTCTGTCCGGCCTGCTGCTGACCGCTTATACGATCACGGGCTTCGACGCTTCCGCGCATACCTCGGAGGAAACGCATCAGGCGGCGCGCAATGTGCCGCGCGGCATCGTCGGCTCCGTGTTCTGGTCGACGACCTTCGGCTACGTGATGGTGTGCGCGTTCGTGCTGGTGATGCCGGATATCACCGCGGGGGTGAAGCAGGGCACCGGGTTCTTCGAAGCGATTCTCGCGCCGATTCCGGGACCGCTGCGCATCCTGATCGAATTGCTGATGTTCTTCATTAACTACGTATGCGGTCTGGCAGCCGTCACGTCGACCTCGCGCATGATGTTCGCGTTTGCCCGCGATGGCGGTTTGCCTGGCTCGAAGTGGCTGCGCAAAGTGAATGCGGCTCACCGCACACCGGGCGCGGCGATCTGGACCTCGGCGGTGCTGGCGATCGTGGTGACGTTGTACGGCGATGCATTCACCGTGCTGAGCGCGGGTAGCGCAGTGTTTCTGTTCATCTCCTACGCGATGCCGGTTGCAGCCGGTATCTTCGCCGAGGGGCGTACGTGGAAGGAAAAAGGGCCGTTCCAGTTGGGCATGCTGTCGAAGCCGTTCGCGGTGGCGGCGGTGTTCGGCGCACTCGTGCTCGCCTATGTCGGCATGCAGCCGCCTAATCAGAAAGTGGTGTACGTACTTGTCGGTTTGCTCGCGGTGCTGCTGGCGATCTGGTACGGCGCAGGCGTGCGCAAGAGCTTCGCGGGGCCGCCGATCGGCAAGGTGTCGAAGGAGCGGGAGCTTGAATTGAGCGGGATGGAGGGGCAACTGGGGGAGAGCTAAGCAAGTTGGCTCGTGCGCTTCATGCCCCGAAAAAAAACGTCAGCCGGCCCTGGGGCCGGCTGACGTATTCACATCTACCGCACGAGGTGGCGTTCGCGGGTTAGATACCGGTGTATCCCACCGGGACCGTCGAGTTGGCCTTGGCGACCGACGCGTTGTTCGACACCACATACACCGGCGATTCTGTCAGGTTGAGCGTGAGCGTACCGTTGGTGTAGTTCACGCTCGACGCATTGCCCATCATGTCGATCACTTTCACCGTGCCGCTCGTGCCCGGCGCATCCACGGTGAGGCTATACGGCACGCTGTAGGTCGAGCTGAAGCCGACGCTCGCGTCCCATACGCTATTGCTGTGCGTCCACAAAGCGGTGATCACCGCGCCGTTGCCGACCTGCTGGAACGCGTAGGCGTAGACGCCGGTCGGCGTGCCGTTTACCGCTCCGAGCGTGTGGGTGCCGTCGAGCGTGTGCGTCATGGCGGCGATCGCCATTGCGACCGGCTTCGGACTGATGTTCGTCGCGCCGAATGCGCCTTGCGCGTCGTTCAGATCGAAGAACGTGCCATAGCCGACTTCGCCCGGATAGTCCGCGCCATAGAACACGTAGGTCTGATCCGCCCCTTCACCCAGCGTGATGATGTGCATGCGCGCCGCGACTGCGGCTTGCGCGTACAACACGTTCGAGCTCGGATAGTTCGGACCGTACGAGGTCCCGAGGTCGTAGCTGATGCCGGCTTCCGTCGAGAACAGCTTCATGCCCGGACGGTAATCAGTGGCCATTTCCGCGCGCAGACCGCGCATCTGGCCGCGCAGCGAACCTGAAGCCGTGGACGGATCGGCATCGTAACGCTCAGGCGGATGCGAAGGGGACGTGCCCGCGTCGTAGTAACCGTGCGTGGAGACGGCGTCGATGTATTTGCCGAAGCCGAGCGACGCGATGCGCTGCAGGCGCGTCGTGGTCAGGCTCGGGAACGCATCGGTCGGGCCCATCACCACCGCGTTCGGATCGGTCGCATGGATGCCTTGATAGACGGACTGATAGAGCGCGACGAAGTTGGCGTCCGTGTCGGTCCAGAACTGGTTGGGTTCCCACGTCACCTGATAATAGTTGGCCGACTGCTGCGGGAAATAGGTGGTGCGAATCGTGTTCGATTCCGTACCGACGCGGCTCATGTAGCTCTGGTAATACGAAAGACTGGTTGGCACGCTCGTGTCGTCCTGGAATGCGCCGGTGCTGCTCGCCCACGCGGGAATCCCGTCGAGGCGGATCAGGCGCATCACGTTGCCGGTCGTGTAGAACGGATCGAGATTGTTGGCCGCCGGATTAAACGTGTTCGGTCCGCTCGGTTCCATCGTCGAGAGCTGGCGGTCGTCGATGGTCGACGAGATACCGAGGTCGGCGAGCAGCGGGCCGTTGTCGTTCGCGCCTTGCATGCCGAAGCGGTGCTGCTCCTGATGCGCATAGGTGACGGCAGGCACGACCTGGGCGAGGTTCGGCAGCACGCCGAAGGTCGCGATGCCGACCGGACGCGTGCCGGCCTGCGGCAACTGGCCACCGTTCTGCGCGAGCGTGCCCGTCGCGGCGAAATAGCCGGCGAGCGTCGAGGTGCAGCTGAGCGTGATGGTGTTCGATCCACTCGGTACAGCGGTGCTGCCGCTCGCCGCGACTCTGCCGAGGGTGTCTGTAACGGTCCAGTTCAGGGTGTCCGCGGACGAAACGTTGGTGGTGAAAGCGAGCGGGAAGGTGCTGCCGGAAGCGAAGATCCGTGTGCCGTTCGCGCTGGGCGTGTCGGCGGAAAGGGGGGCGCTGCCGGAGCCTGCCGAGATGGCCGGCGATGTACAAGTGAGTGCCGCGACGGTGCTGCCCGCGCCGTTCACCGTAGCGGTGCCGCCGGTGCTGCTGTTCCCTGCCGCAGCCAGGTTGGACGAGCCGGACGGGCTGGCGGTTCCGTTGAGCTGGGTGGTTGCGTTGCTGCTGGCGCCGTTACCGCCGCCGCCACCGCCGCAGCCCGCGAGTGCCAGGGAAAGTGTTGAGAGTAGGAGTAGTTGCGATTTCATCAATCTCTAACCAATGCGTGAGCTGAACATTCGTTCGCCTCTTCGCGCGAAGCGCGTCGGGAGACGGAGCGAACATCGGGGTTCAATGGCAAGCCGGCCGATGACCGAGGCTCCGACACTTGCCGTCCTGGGCGCGCAACGGTTCGGTTGCGCGACGGTGATGCCTTCCCGGGTTGTGGGCCCCAAACGCATTTCTCTGCAGAGAAATTCATATCGTACAAATCCGTGCCGCTCGTCATGGCGGGTTTGGCGGAATTGGACGACCGGGGAAGGTACGACGAAAACAATCAGCGTCTTGAAGAACCGTGCAATTCACATCGCAGTTCTTGAGTTCACGGCGCCGTTCGACGAACTTTTTACTGTCTTGTAAGCAAGACGGGCCCTGATGGGAAGAATCGACCGCAACAATACGCATGACTATGCTTAAAAGAAGTAACGAGTCGTTACGTATGATCAATAGTGCAGTACTAATTGCATTGATCGCACCAAATAATACGTATGGCGATACCAGTCTTTATCCGCCACATGAAATTGGGGTCGAAAAGATTTGTAATGGATGCCTAACTATGCGAATGGATGTAATCAGCTGAGAAATGGGCGATAGCGCTCATTCCATAGCTGATTGAATCTTGGAGTTGGCGGGAAAATGCTGGACCTTCGGTGTAAGGTTTCCTCGCGATAGTAGCTTCGCGGCGGAACTGTCGCTGTTTTACGAAAGACGAGGCCGCGCCCCGAGAAAAGGGGCGCGCGAGATAAACGATGATGGGGTGTCGATGTTTGTTGGGACCGGTACTTGCTAGTCGGCATGTCCATCCGCCGCGCACAAAGGGCGGTTATCCAGAGAGATAAATCGTGAGAATTCTTCAGTTGGTTTACGCACCGCGGCTATCTGGGGCAGAGGTACTGGTAAAAGGGCTCGCGATTTATCATCAACGCGCCGGCCATGAGGTCTGTATTACATCGCTGCTTCCAGAGCAGGATGATTTCGCCGACATTCACGCGGAGCTTCAGGCCGCCGGCGTCACCTGCCTGTTCCCGAGCATGCATCACGGCAAGCTGGGCAAACTGCTGCACCTGTATCGCGTGGTGCGTCAGTTCCGTCCCGACTTCATCGTGGCTCATGCCACGCTCGCCGCACTCTATGTGCGTCTTCTGCCCGTGCACACGCCGATCGCCTGGGTGATGCACTCTGGCGTCAACGACTTCGAGAACGGCGCGCTCAAACGGGCTGAGCGCCTGCTGTCACGGCGGGCGAGAGCGATCATCGGCGTATCGCAGCAAAATATCGACGACTACCTGCGGGAGATCGGCGAACATCCGGCCATGGTCGTGATCCCGAATGGCGTGGACGCGTCGTTGTTCGCGGCGGACAACGGCACATCGGCACCGGACGCCGCCGTGCCTGCCAAGCAGATTGTTCAGTTAGGCCGCTATATAGAAGGTAAGCGCCAGTTGGACACGATCCGCGCGTTCGAGCGTGTCGTGCAGAGCGAACCCGAGGCGAGCTTGCTGCTGTGCGGCGTCGTCGAGGAGATCCCCTATCACGAGGCGGTGCTGTCGCTCGTTCATCAACTCGGGTTGGACAGCCGCGTGACGGTGTGCGGGCCGCGCTCGGATGTCGCCGCGATCCTTCGCGCCTCGCGTGTCTTTGCCATGCCTTCGCGCTTTGAAGCGCAGAGCATCGGCTTTCTGGAGGCGCTCGCCTCGGGTATTCCTGTCGTCGCGAACCGGATTCCGTCGTTCGGCTTTGCCAGTGGATTTGCCGGCGTCAATCTTGTCGATACGACCGATCCGGAGGTCTATGGCCGGGCTTTGCTCAGGGCGCTCGACATGCCGCGTGCGAACCGGCAACTGGCGGGCTATACGCTGCATGACACGGCAGATCGCTACATGACGATCGCGCGGCAGTTCGTCCGGCCGCTGCGGGTTTCGGCCTGAACTGCGTCGGATCGACCGGCTCGCGCTACTGCGCTAACCGATCGATCCGCACCGTCTCCGAGAACAGCCCTGGCAGTTCACCGAGATCCTGGGCTGGGCCCAGGGCGAAGCCGTTTCCTATCGGATAGCGCGTCAGCGCCGGTGCGCCGCCGGTGAAATAGAAATCGCTGAGCGTCGCGTCGGTTCTTCGATAAAGCACGAGCGCCGCATTACCCTTGTCAAGCACGAAGGCCGGGAAGACATCCGACCACGACATGCCCTGCAATGTCGCTGCCCGGACAGGCACACTGGCTGCATCCGCCGTGTCGAGGGTGGCTACGTCGATGAGCGCGTCGTCGTTCGTGCCGTCGAGATGCGGCGTTAGCAGAATCAGCGTATTGCTCGCCGTGCCATGCACGGCGCCGACCGTCACTTTGACGAAGTCCGGTAGAAAATTCGCCGGCAGTACCTTGCGCTCACCGATTGTCATGCGCGTGCCGTCGTTGGCGATGGGTGTGAGCGCAAGCCGTCCGTCCGCACCGTCCAGCGCAACCAGTGACGCACGGGCTGCAGCCGCCTGCACCGGCAGAAGATTGACGTTCTGGCGCAGGTTTCTTGCCTGGGTCATCAACGTCGGCGCCGAGCCGGCGGAGCCCGTGGACGACACCAGCCAGAGGTCGAGCCCGCTATCGGTTCGCTTCTGCGCGATCAGCACGCCGGTTCGCCCCGTTCCACTGAAATCCGCCGCCACATACTGCTGGGTCAGGTCGGGCCTGAACGCACTGCTGGTCTGGAGCCAGAGACGGGGGGCTTCGAAGTGCTCGCCGGTACTGTGAAGCAACCAGAACGCGGTGCCGCCCTGGCGCGCGGTGATAACCATCAAGTCAGCCTTGCCGTCACCTTCGAAGTCACCGAGCAGGAAGCGGGCGCTGTCGAAGCACAGCGTGTCAGTCGTGCAACTCGGCGCCGTGGCGCGCGGATCGAATGGGACGGTGCTGGCGTACCACAGGGCGGGGCGTGACGCTTTCGCGAGCGACGCCGCATACACGTTGAATCCGGGTCCATCGTGTTGGCGCTGCACGTAGACCGCGGATGTCTCGCCTGTGCCAGCGATGTCGCCAACCATCGCGGTGGCGAGTCGCAGGTCGGTGGCCTGGGTATGTTGCGTGGTTGCCCAACGGTAGCGCGTGGTGAGCGAGGTGCAGCCGCGCATGGTGAGCCGGCCGTCGTTTTCACCGAGGCAATGCCGCAGTGGCGTATAGACGAGGCCGAAGTCCCACGGCGTCCAGCGCTGCGCCATGTCCCATTGATCGCAGGTCTCGGAGGTCAGATAGCCGTCGCGTTCGGCGATGCATTGCGAAGTCGCGACGCTGACGAGCGCTGCGTTCTGCGTATTGCCGGGATAGACGGTCAGTGGATCCCATCGCCATAGTTGCGTCGATGAACCCGTGCACGCGGCGAGTGTCGGCGCCTGGCCGCTGCCCGCGGAGGTCAGACAGCGGTTCGCTGCCGCATTGAAGAGTTGAATGGGACGCGCCTGAAAATCCGTGACGCGGTGATCGCTGCGATCGGCAAAGGCATAGCGGCGCGCGACCCAATTGCCGTTCCACTGGAACTCGCCGAATACCTCCGCAGACTCGTTGCCGTCGACAGAAAAATAGCTGGCAACGATATCGCGCTTGCGCTGCACTTCAGCCGCCGGAACGTTGCCGGGCCAGTCGCCGGTCGGATAGGTGACGTGGTACACGATCGGCACGCTTTTGTTCAGCGTCTGGGCAACGTGGCGTGTGATGCGCGCGGAGTAGATGTGATCGGGGTGCTCGAGAAACGGTACGGTGTCCGGATTGAGCGTGTAGATTTGTGACGCCTCGGCGAGTATCACTTTCAGCGTGGCCGACAACGAGGCCCGATCGTATTGCACACGCACGGAACCGTCGGCGTTCATCGGATAGGTGGAGAGCGTGGCGTGCTGTTCCCACAAAAGACCGAGCGGTACGCGGCCGCCGCGCACGGCGCCGCCGGGCAGCCGGAATTCGAGCAGACGGACCTGCGGCTTCGCCTTCAGCACCATCTGATGCAAGAGCTTGCCGGCGATCGGAATATTCGTTTCGATCCATTCGTCAGGCACCCCCGCCATGCGCGCATAAGCGAGCCGCGAAGCCTGTTCGCGAGTCTGCACATAAGCGAAATTCGCACCGTTGGCGCCGCCGATCAGATGCACGGTCGTGATGCACCAGCCGGCGTCGAGCCGTTCGCTGATAGCGGGGTCCACGAAAAGCAGATCGTCATCGAGGTGGGCGACGACCGTGACCAGGGTGCCGGCGCCGCAATTGGCCGCGCGTGCCGAGCCGGGGAGGAAAGCGAAGAAAAGTAGCGCTAGAAAAGCAATGGATGAATCGCGAACGAGTCTGGCTGCCGATGATCGCATGTTGATTCGAGCCCTGGAGGTGAGCTCGATCATACTGTATCGACGTGGGCCGCCACGTTGGCGAACTCACAGTGGGCATCACTTTGCGCGCCGGCAATGGGGCACGCCGACGCCCGGGGGCGCGAGCGCTGACGGTGACCTTGGCGGCGGTAGCCGTGGCGCTGGCGCTAGCGTTAGCGGAAGTAGGCCTTGGTGTTCTCGTGAACATCGGCGCGCGCGAGCAGCGCCGCAGGTGCGAGCCAGAGATATTCGCTGTGCTGATCGAGCCGGCCGACGGAGACGGTGCTGGTGAACTGCAGCGCATAGGCGAGCACGATGTAGTGCGTCGACACGTCAGGCTCGGCGGCGAAGTTGTCCAGGTAGTGGTGCTCGAAAACGCCTTCGAAGCGGGCCGCCGAGCGCGCCAGTTTCGCGATGCCCAATTCGGCGTCGGCAATGCGTGCGAACGCTGCGTCGAGCGTTTCGTCTTTAAGAATGCGCCCGCCAGGCACAAACCATGTGCCGCGTGCAGGGCGATTGCGACGATGGCCGATCAGCACGCGGCCCTGGGCGTCGCTGACGATCAGATCGATCGCGACCAGCGGCGTCAGACGCACGACGTCCAGGAAATCGATCTCGGTCAGCATGTCATCTCCCGTGGGGCGTGCACCGGTTGAGCGCACGGCGATCCTGAAGGCACTAATAGTCGTGAGGGTGCTCATCGTCCCGGGTGAGGCGATTTGAGACATTCGCCAGCAGCAGGGCGACCAGCACCGCGCCGACCGTCGCGAAGAGAAACGCCCCGGCCATCGCGGCTAGCACCATCATGGTCCATGCGAGGCCGTTCATCTCTCGGCTCCAGCGCGTTGATGTGCATGCGAACCAGCACCCGCCTGGATTCTACGTGCGCGAACAACGGGCTGCCCTGTCACATCACGCCGAAGTATCGGCAGATCGCGACAGCGAGCGCGCTGTCGAAGTGCCTACGGCCGCCACGACGCGCGCGACGCACCACGCGCGGCCCGTCTAGCGAGGAACGTAACCTTCCGGGGTCATGACCGCGTCCTTGAACACGCCGGCGTTGTCGGAGACCACATAGATGGGCGTCGGCGACAGCTTGAGGCTCGCGACACCGTCGCGATACGTCAGGGTCGACGCGTTGCCCATCATGTCGAACACCGTCACTTCGCCCGACGTGCCGGGCGCGTCGACCCTCAGACGATAGTCCGCGCTCTGGCTCGCGCTGAAGCCGGTTTTGGCGTTCCATGCGTCGTTGTCATGCGTCCACAGCGCGGTCACGATCTTGCCGCCGCCGAGCCGGCGGAATGCGTACGCGTAAACGCCTTTTGGCAAATTCCTGAGCGGCCCGAGCGTATCCGTTCCGTCGATGATCCGCGTCATCGCCGCCACGGCGAGCGCGGCAGGTTTGGGGCTGATGTGAGTGGGGCCGTAGGCGCCATCCGGATGATCGAGTTCGAAAAAAATTCCGTAGCCTGGCGCGGTGTCCGGCATGTCCGCGAGGTAGAACACATAGGTCATGTCCGCGCCTTCGCCCAGCAGGATGAGATGCGTGCGCGCCACGACCGCGGCTTGCGCATACAGCACGTTCGCGCCCGGGTAGTTCTTGCCATATGCCTGACCAATGTCGTAGCTGATACCGGTTTCGGTGACGAACAGGGGCGCACCGGGCTTCAGGTACTGATGCAGCTCATGGCGCAGCGCACGCATCGCGGCGGGCAGCGCGCCTGGCACGGTGCCGAGATTCCCCGGGTCGGCGACGCGCTCGGGGGGATGCGACGGCGTCGTTCCGATGTCGTAATAGCCGTGAATGGTCATGCCGTCCATATAGCGGCCGATTCCGAGCGGACCGAGACGGCGCATCTTCTCGACATTGACCTGCACGGAGGCGTACGTTGTACCCATTACCACGGCGTGCGGGTCCGTCTGATGAATGCCCTCCCAGACCGCCTTGTACATCGCGACGAAATTTGCGTCTGTATCGCGCCATGGCAGGCCTCCATCGGCGTCCGGTTCCCACGTCACCTGATAGTAGTTGTCGCGCTGTTTGGGGAAGTAGGTCATCCGCGTGCGGTTGGACTCGGCGCCGACTTTGGCCATGTAGTCCCGCATTTGCGCGAGCGAGGTCGGCGCGTAGCTGTGCGTCTCTTTGCCGGTCGGGCTGGCCCACTGAGGAATCCCGTCGAGCTGGATCAGGCGCATGATGTCGCCGCGCCGGAAGTAGGGGACCAACTGTTTGCTGGCGGGATCGAAAGTGCCCGCGTTTTTCGGCTCCTCCATATACCAGTTGCGGTTGTCGTTCGCCCACGAAAGGCCGAGCGCCGTATAGACCGGCCGATAGCCGTCACCGTCGCAGCAATGCTGCCCGGGCGCAAGGTAGGCGGTGCCCTGTCCGCCGAATCGATGCAGATCCTCATAGGGGAAGCGTACGGCGGGTAACGCAGCGGAGGTGTCAGGCAATACGCCGAAGGTGGCGATGCCCGCAGGGCGTGTGCCGCGCGATTCGAGCTGGCCGTGTGCGCGTTCCAGTGAAGCGGAGACGGCGAAGTAGCCGGCAACGGTCGACGCGCAACTGAGGGTCGATAGCGTGGCGCCCGCCGCAACGGGGAAGCGGCCGCTGGCGCGCACGGCATTCCAGCTGTCGCGGATCTGCCAGTCGAGCGTGTCGTTTTGCGAGGGACGGGTTGTGAAGACGAGCGCGAACGGTTTGTCCGCGGCGAACAGGCGCGTGCCGTCGCTCGGCGTATCCGCTTCCAGCAGATCGCCGTCGGCGGCCGCGCGCACCTGCGAGGTGGGTGCGGCGCAGCGCAGGCCCTGTCCGGGCGGTGCCTTCAATGCAGTGGGCGCGGTGGCTGTCGATTCCGGCGCGGCGGCTGGCGCGGTGCCCGGGTTCGCCGCAGCCGCTCTCGCTGCCGTGCCCGCGTCTGCCGCGCTAACCGCAAACGCGCAACGCTTCTCCACACCGGGCGCTGGATCGCCGAACACACCATTATTGCAATCGGCGCTGTTCGAAAACGTCTTCACTACATGCTGCGCGACTGTGCCGTACAGCACGTCACGCGTGCCGCTGAACCGGCAGGTGCCGTACTCCGCCGCGCAGGGTGTCCACTTCCTGCCGTCGACCGTTAGATCGGCGGGGCTCGTGCTGTCCGGACCGGCTGCAGCCGCAGCCGTGCTGCAGGGGCCGGCGGTGAGGCCCAGCAGGACAAACGCCGCTGCCAAGGCAGCGGCGCGCAGCGCTAACCCGTGAGTGGCGAAGGCGCCGGCGAGTGGTCGCAGCGCGCGATGTTCACGTACATTCGACATGTGTTCCCCGTGTCGTTCGACGTATAAGTTCCGGCGACAAGGCGTCGCTGAATGGCTAGTTGACCAGGTCAGACCCGCCTCAGGCTACCTCGGATCGAAATGTGTTGCGGAAACCGCATAGGCCATTTCCGCAATTGAGTGGCGGAATCATACCGGCTCTCATCCGACAGAATCCGCCATTGGCCCGTCTATTGCCGGGCGGGCTAAAGTTGTCTTATTGCCGTGTTTCACGTTTGAAACATTAATCGTCCTGTTTATATTCTCCAGATCCAATAACAACGAATTAAATAATTTTGTCGCTCCAAAAGTGCTTATATTAGAACCTGTTTTACATGTCTCTGCGGACCGAATATATCGTCAGAAGAAAGCCCTTTGGGCATCTGGTAAAAGCAGCGGCTGGTAGGAGCAGGGCGGCTGCGCTCATTCTGACGACGTGATGGGAAGAAGTTACTTCAAATCTGCGGAATGACGGGCGGATCAAATTGCAACTCAAGCATTTCGAGCGGCGATTGTATGTGTGCCAGCGCACGAAAAAGCGCATTAATTGGCATTAAGATTCGCGGAACGTAAAGTCATTCATATGCAGAATCGGCAATTAATTCACTGAAAAAACAGTAGTGGCGGGATTGTTCTGAAAATGACTGGTTGGCCACCATATCAAAGCGCCAACATGTCTGCAGTTTCGGTCATGGCGGCTAAATGCTTGATGGCAGATGGCTATGATGCACTGCACAGAGCATTCCTCTGTGTTGGCGTTCAAGGTTGAAAAATCGATCCGTTTTATGGTGAGAGGATGACTATGACCTGCGCGAGTCTCGAGTCTGCAATGCTGCGCTGGGTGCATGCACCGAACAAGGGTATGCGTCGCATCGCGATACTGATGTTCAACGACTGCTCGCTGCAGGGCGCGGGCGTGGTTGCCGAGGTGTTTCAGGCCGCGAACGAGCTGGCATCGTCCGGCTCGGGCGGCTGGTTGTATGACGTTTCCTTCCTGTCGGCCGACGGCGGCATGGTGACCTCGTCGTCCGCACTGCGGGTCTGGACCGACGGACTTGACGCGCGGCATTACGGCGGCTTCGACGCGTTGTATGTCGCCGGTGGCAAAGGCGCATTCGCCGCAGCTGGCGACGAGCGGCTGATCGCCTGGTTACGGCGCGTTCGCCGCAATACCGGCATGATCCGGCCGATCGCGGAAGGGCGCGCGCTACTCGAGGCGGCCTATGTGCCGGACTGCAAGGAAAGCGGCGATTTCCACCAGCAGCAGCCGGTGCTGTCGCGCCAGGCCGAGCAGAACGGTGATGCGGGCGACCGGCTTGAATCGATGAGAAGCGCGCTTGCCATGATCAAGCGCGATCTCGGTGGCGC
This sequence comes from Paraburkholderia solitsugae, assembly GCF_013177695.1. GTDB lineage: Bacteria > Pseudomonadota > Gammaproteobacteria > Burkholderiales > Burkholderiaceae > Paraburkholderia > Paraburkholderia solitsugae. The sequence continues at coordinate 97,029 of NZ_WOEY01000130.1, forward strand.
AGCCGCCCGCACGGTGGCGGAGCGCCTGCTGGCCGACTCGTGCTCAAACCTCGCACCGCTGCTTGGCGAAGACGGTGGGTTGAGCCCCGGCGACAAGGTGCGCGCGGCGGCTCGCTGGCTGCAAGAGAATTGTCAGCAGGCCATTTCGATTGCCGATGCGGCTCAGTTTGCCGCGATGAGCGAGCGCAACTTCCTGCGCCGCTTCAAGATGGAAATGGGCATCACACCCTCGAGTTTCCTTTTGCATGAGCGCCTTGCGGTGACCTGCAGCCTGCTGACCGAGTCGGAATTACCGGTGGACAAGATTGCCCGGCGCACCGGCATGGGTAACGGTGACCGCCTCGCGAAAGTCTTCCGCAAGCGGATGAGAATTTCCCCCACTGAGTTCCGGATTCAAAGCCGCCGCATGGTCGGCGGGTAGCGCACGCGGCGCGAGCCGCGCTGACCGCGCCCATCAAGTAGTCGTTTCACGCAGTACTTCGGTAAATATTTCGTTGATCTCACAGAATTATAAGGAATGCGAATATGTTGACTCAGGGAGCTGTGAGCGCTACGTCGGTGAACCCGGACGGCGCCAATGCCGGGACCGCTGGCGCGCATTGCGCGCGCATCGTCCCGGTCATTCTTGCCGGTGGTTCGGGTACGCGGCTGTGGCCGCTGTCGCGTGAAAACTATCCGAAGCAACTGATCGACGTCGTCGGTTCTGACTCGTTGCTGCAGGCGACCGCGCGGCGTATGGACGGATTTCCCGCCGGCTGGAACGTGGACGCGTCGCCGATCATCGTGTGCGGTGAAGAACACCGGTTTGTGATTACCGAACAACTTCTTGAAAACGGCATGGCCGCGCGTCTGATCGTCGAGCCTGCACGGCGTGATACGGCGCCGGCGTTGACGCTGGCGGCGTCGCTCGCGTGCGCTAATGGCGACGACGCGATTCTCATCGTCATGCCGGCCGACCACTCGATTGCGGATGTGCCCGCGCTGCAAGGCGCGCTGGAATGCGCCGCCAGGTACGCGGAACGGGGCGCGATCGCCACGTTGGGCGTGCCGCCCACGCGCCCCGATACGGGCTTCGGCTATATCCGCGTCGGCGCGACATTGCCTGATGGTGGCCATGCGATCGACGGCTTCGTCGAAAAGCCGGCGGAGGAAATCGCCGCGCAGTACGTCGCCGCGGGCACGTACTGGTGGAACGCCGGGCTCTTTGTCGTGCGGGCGCGCGTGTGGCTCGATACATTAAAACGGCTGCAGCCCGAGATGCACGCGGCCTGCGAACGCGCATTCGTGGACGGCCGCACCGAAGGTGCGTATTTCCGTCCGCTGGTGGACGCTTTCCTGAGTTCGCCCGCTGACTCGATCGACTATGCGGTGATGGAGCGTCTGACGGACTTGAGCGCCGCGGATGCCGTGGACGAGGCGGCTGCGACCCACGACGCGGACCCGCAAGCAGGGGCCGGCGCGAATCCGTCGGGCGTGGTCGTGCGACTCGATGCCGGCTGGTCGGATCTCGGCTCCTGGGACGCCGTCTGGGCTGCGATGGAGAAGGACGCCAACGGCAACGCCGGGCGCGGCCGCGTGGCGTTCGAAGGCGCGGTGTCGAGCTATGCGCATTCCGAAGGCCGGCTCGTTGCCTGTGTCGGCACGACCAATGTGGTGGTCGTCGAAACCGCAGACGCTGTGCTGGTGGTCGACCGTTCGCACGTGCAGGACGTCAAGGGCCTGGTATCACGCATCAAGGCGCAGCACGCACCCGAGGCCGATGCGCATCGCAAGGTGCGCCGCCCGTGGGGTTTCTACGATTCCATCGACCACGGCGAACGCTTCCAGGTGAAGCGCATCGTCGTCACGCCAGGCGCGAAGCTGTCGCTGCAATTGCATCACCACCGCGCCGAACACTGGGTCGTCGTGCGCGGCACGGCGCTCGTTACGCGCGGCGAAGAGCAGTTCCTGCTGAGTGAAAACGAATCGACCTACATCCCGCTTGGCACGCGACACCGGCTCGAGAATCCCGGCAAAGTGCCGCTCGAAATCATTGAAATCCAGTCTGGCACCTATCTCGGTGAAGACGACATTGTGAGGTTCAACGACAACTACGGCCGCTGCCCCTAACAGCGCGTCCGGAATCATTTGCGGAAAAGAACGACCGGTAAGAACGAGGTAAGCAAAATGCGCAAGTTTCAGGATTTGCTCGCGCGAGTTTTCGATGTCGCGTTGGTGCTCGTGGGTGCGGCGGTGGCGTCGCAGATCCGCTTTGATTACCTCGCTCAATCCGGGTTCTATTGGGCGCTGGTGATGTTTTCCGCCGCCTTCGCGCTGGCCATCTTTCCAGCGTTCGGCGTGTATGAGTCATGGCGCGGCCGCTCCAAGCTCTCGCTGGCCGGGCAGGTGTCGCTCGCATGGCTGATGGTGCAGGGTAGTGCGCTCGTGCTGATGTATTCGCTGCATCGCATCGACTTCGTGTCGCGGCTGTGGTTCTCGTACTGGACCGCGGTGACGGGTGGCCTGCTGATCGCTTACCGGCTGATCACGCATGTGGTGCTGGCGCGCGCGCGCAGCGCCGGTTTGAACCTGCATCAGGTCGCGATTGTCGGCAGCGGCTCGCAATGCGACGCGATCATTCGCCGGATCGAATCGGAGCCGGGCACGGGTTTTCGCGCCACGGCCGTCTACAACACGCGCCCGGATGTGTCTGCTGTTTCCAGCACGCGAGTGCCTGTCTGCGAGACGGTGGATGCGCTTGCCGACTACATTCGCACCAACGACGTGCACGAGCTTTGGCTCATGTTGTCGCTCGCCGAAGAGCCCCTGATCTGCAAGCTGATCAGCGAGTTTCGTGACGATCTGGTGAATATCCGCTTCATGCCGGACGTGCGCAGCATTGCATTGTTCGATGGCAGCGGCGTGATCGATCTGCTCGGCGTGCCGGCGATCAACCTCGTGGCGTCGCCCCTGTCGGCCAGTTCGATGCTGAAGAAGGAAATCTTCGACCGCCTGTTCGCCGCGGCGGCGTTGATCGGCCTGGCGCCAATCCTGCTCGCCATCGCGATCGCGGTGAAGCTCTCGTCGCGTGGCCCGGTGCTCTTCAAGCAGAAGCGTAAAGGCGCGGACGGCCGCGTCTTCACGATTTACAAATTCCGCTCGATGCGTCTGCATACCGAGCAAAAAGGCACGCTCAAACAGGCGACGCGCGACGATCCGCGCGTCACGAGAGTCGGCGCATTTCTGCGCCGCACGAGCCTCGACGAACTGCCGCAGTTCTTCAACGTGTTGCGTGGCGACATGTCGGTCGTTGGACCGCGTCCCCATGCACTCGAGCACGACGATCTCTATCAGAAAGTGGTCGCCGGCTACATCAATCGCTATCGGATCAAGCCGGGCATTACGGGCTGGGCGCAGATCAACGGCTTTCGTGGCGAAACCGACCGCATCGAGAAGATGGAGCGTCGCGTCGAACATGACCTGTACTACCTGGGGCATTGGTCCTTCGCGCTCGATATGCGGATTATCGGCGCGACGATTGTCGCCGGACTGGTGCATCGAAACGCTTACTAAGTAGTTAACAAGCACGCTGGGCGCTACCTCCCCCGAGGACGATGCCCTGGCGCAAGGAGGAAACACCATGAGCTCGCTTGGTATACGCACGGGAAGTCTCGTGATTTTCACAGTTGCAGTACTGCTTGCCGGATGCGGGATCGTACCGGGTCAGCGGATGGTTACGCCAGCCGCGATTCAGGACACGGGTGGGGACTACAGCACGGAACCCTCGCAGCAACAGCAGATACCGATTACCGATATCAACCTCGCGCTGCTGCGCAAGATGAAGGCGGAGCAGACGACCGCGGCATTGCCGCCGCAGACGCTCGCGCTGTTCGGCAAACCGAGCGCATACAAGGTCGGCCCTGGCGACGTGCTGCAGATCGTCGTGTGGGATCACCCTGAACTCGCCGCAGCGCTTGGCCAGCCGGCGCAGAACACGAAAACGACCGATGCCGCGCCCGGTTTTCTGATCGACGAAAACGGCGACATTCAGTTCCCGTACGCGGGCAATTTGCACGTGGCAGGCAAAGACGTCGCATCGATCCAGAAGGAGCTGCATAAGCGCCTGAGCGTCGTCTATCAGAAGCCGGAAGTGACCGTGCGGGTCGCCTCGTTCCGTAATGCCCAGGTGTATGTCGACGGCGAAGTGCGCACACCGGGCGCGCAATCGCTCAACGACATTCCGATGTCGTTGACGAGCGTGATCAACCAGGGCGGCGGCTTTAGTGCCAACGCGGACCGCAGCCGGGTTGAACTGATCCGCAACGGCGTGACGTATCCGCTCAACGTGGACGACCTGATCAAGCGCGGCCGCAATCCGTCGGACATCTACCTGCAGGCCGGCGACATCGTGCGAGTGGCTTCGCGCGAAGACAGCGGCGTCTACGTGATGGGCGAGGTCAACAAGCCGGCGACGATCCAGCCGATGCGCAACGGTTCGCTGACGCTTTCGCAGGCCATTTCCGATAGCGGCAGCTTCGATTCGAACACGTCGGCGCCGAGGCAGTTGTTCGTGATCCGCAATTCGACAAGCGACTCGCCGCAGGTCTACCACCTCGATGCGACCTCGCCGGTGTCCATGGTGCTCGCCAATCAGTTCGAGCTCCAGCCGAAGGACGTCGTGTACGTCGGTCAAGGCGCATTGGTCCGCTTCAACCGTGTGTTGAACCTGCTGCTGCCGGCGATCAATGCGGCTGTGACGGGTGCTGTCCTGACGAAATAACAACCGTGCAACGTGACCTTGAACCGCCGGGCTTTGTTGGGTGAACAAAATGGCAATTAACTTCGAAAACCGCTATACCGACGTGTCCAGATCGGACGAGCTGCATCTGTCGGACTATCTGCGCACGATCGTGAGGGGCTGGCGCACGATCGTAATGGTGACGCTGATCGCACTCGCGCTGGGGTGCGCGTATGCGTTCCTCGCGCCGCCGACGTATCGCGCGGATGTCCTGTTCCACGTCGAGGACAAGACGGCGAACGCTAACGCGAACGGCAAGGATTCCTTGCCGCCGCTTACCGGCATGTTCGACACCAAGCCCTCGACGGCGGCGGAGATCGAGCTGCTGAAGTCGCGGCTCGTCACCGAGGAAACGGTCAAGAGCCTGCACCTCGACATTATGGCTGCGCCGCGCACTCTGCCGTTCATCGGCGGGATGGTCGCGGGATTGGTGAACGGGCAATGGGGCTTCAGGTTGCCGTCGTTCATCAACCTGTCGGGCTACGCATGGGGTAACGAGAGCATTGCCGTGTCGCGCTTCGACACCACGAAGGAGTTTTACGACACGCCCTTCACGCTGATTGCGGGCGAGGGTGGTTCATACGTGCTGCGCGACAAGAACGGTATCGCGATTCTCTCCGGCCATGTCGGCGAGACCGTGGAAACCGACACCGCCGACGGCCCGATCGCGTTGCACGTCGACAAGCTGGTCGGCGCGCCCGGCTCGCGTTTCGAACTGCAGCGCGCCTCGACGCTGGGGACCGTGGACCGCCTGCAAAAGGCACTCGTGGTCGCCGAGACCACGCTGCAATCCGGCGTGATCCGCACGAGCCTCGAAGGCGGCGACCCCGCACTGACCGCGGCGATCGTCAACAGCATGGCGCGCGAATTCGTGCGTCAGGATGTGGAGAGCCGTTCGACCGAAGCGGAGCACATGCTGGCCTTCCTCGATCAGCAACTGCCTGGCTTGCGCAAGGAACTCGACGACGCCGAGCAACGCTATAACAAGTTCCGCAACCAGCACGGCACGGTCGATCTCGGTGAAGAGAGCCGTCTGCTGCTGCAGCAGGTGGTCGACAACAAGACCAAGCTGCTCGATCTGCAGCAGCAACGCGCGGAGATGTCGCAGCGCTTCACGGCGAATCACCCCGCGGTGGCCGCGCTCGATGCACAGATTGCTGAGTTGCAGAACGCGGCGGCCAGCATGAACCGCAGCGTGGCCGTGATGCCGGATACCGAGCAGACCGCATTGCGCCTGCTGCGCGACGTGCACGTCGACACGGAGCTCTATACCAATCTGTTGAACAGCGCGCAGCAACTCCGGGTGGCGAAAGCCGGCCAGGTGGGCAACGTGCGGGTGGTGGACTTCGCCGAAACGCCTGACGAGCCCGTTCGTCCGAAGCGCGTGCTGGCGATTCTGATCTCGCTCGGCGGCGGCGTGATGATCGGCATCATGCTGACCTTCTTCAAGCGCGCGATGTACGGCGGCGTGGAACGTCCGGACGAACTCGAAGCGGTGCTCGGCGTGCCGGTGTTCGCGATCGTGCCGCGCAGCCAGACTCAGCTGCGTTTGCAGGAAAACGTCATGCTGCGCCGTCGCGGGCTTCATGTGCTCGCGCAGCAGGCGCCGGAAGACATCGCCGTGGAAGGCGTGCGCAATCTGCGGACCTCGTTGCAGTTGTCGCTCGATCACGCCGAGAACAACGTCGTGATGATCACGGGTTCGCGGCCCGACACCGGCAAGTCGTTCCTGTCGGTGAATCTGGCGGCGCTGGTGGCGTCGGCGAACAAGCGGGTGCTGATTATCGACGGCGACATGCGGCGCGGCGATGTCCATTCGCATTTCGGCATCGGCCATCAGCCGGGGCTCTCGGACGTGCTGAGCGGCGGCGATCTTGGGGCCATGATCCAGCGCGACGTGCTGCCCGGACTGGACGTGCTCGCCAAGGGCACGCTGCCCTCGCATCCGTCTGAATTGCTGATGAGCAAGCGCTTCGAAACCATGCTCGAAGAATTGAAATCGCACTACGACATCGTGATCGTCGACACGCCACCGGTGCTCGCTGTGACCGACTCGACGGTGATCGGCAAGTACGCCGGCACGACGCTGCTGGTGGTGCGCCACGGCCGCCATCCGCTGAACGAGATTGCCGAGACGGCCAAGCGCCTCTTCAATGGCGGCGTATCGCTCAAAGGCGTGTTGCTCACCGATGTGCCTCAGGAAGCGGCATTCCTCGGTTCTGGCTATCAGGGCGGTTATTACGGTTACGACAGCATCGCCGGCTAAGGGTTGATGCGGCGGCGGCCCCATGACGGGGCCGGCCACTCGACCGTGCTATGGCACGGACATCGCAAAGTGCAATGAGGAGAGAGCTCCATGAAACGTAAGGTCGCGTTGATCACCGGTATCACTGGACAGGACGGGTCGTATCTGGCCGAGCTGCTGCTCAGCAAGGATTACGACGTACATGGCATCAAACGCAGGTCATCGCTGTTCAATACAGACCGGATCGATCATCTCTATCGCGACCCGCATGACCCCGACCAGCGACTCTTTTTGCATCACGCCGACCTGACCGACTCGACCAGCATTCTGCGCGTGATCCAGCGGGTCGAGCCCGACGAGATCTACAACCTCGCGGCGCAGAGCCACGTGGCGGTGTCGTTCGAGGAACCGGAATACACGGCCAATGCGGACGGCCTTGGCGCCTTGCGAATTCTCGAGGCGATCCGCATTCTGGGGCTGCAGCACAAGACGCGCTTTTATCAGGCTTCCACCTCGGAGCTATACGGCCTTGTGCAACAGGTGCCGCAGTCCGAGACCACGCCGTTCTATCCGCGCAGTCCGTATGCGGTCGCCAAGCTGTTTGCCTACTGGACCACGGTCAATTACCGCGAGGCCTACGGGCTCTACGCCTGCAACGGGATTCTGTTCAATCACGAATCGCCGGTGCGGGGCGAGACCTTCGTCACGCGCAAGATCACGCGCGCCGTGGCGCGCATCGCGGTGGGCATGCAGAAGACCTTGTATCTCGGCAATCTGTCGGCGTTGCGCGACTGGGGCCACGCGCGCGACTACGTGGAGATGCAATGGCGCATGCTGCAACAGGAGCAGCCGGAGGACTACGTCATCGCCACCGGCGTGCAGTACAGCGTGCGTGAGTTCGTTCAGCACGCCGCCGCCGAGTTGGGTGTCACGGTGCGTTTCGAGGGCAGCGGCGTGGATGAGGTCGGCATTGTCGAGAAGGTGGACGGGCGCGAGATCAAGATGTCGCCCGGCGACGTGATCGTGCGTGTCGATCCGCGCTACTTCCGGCCCGCCGAAGTCGAGACGCTGCTGGGCGATCCGTCGAAAGCCCATGCGCAGCTCGGCTGGAAGCCGACTACGCCGTTCAGCGCGCTCGTCAAGGAAATGGTGCGGGCGGACTATCAGATTGCAAGACGTGACGCGCTTGTCACGCTGGCCGGCTTCACGGCACTGGAACATCACGAGTAACGGCGATGAACAAACACGCACGCATCTTCGTCGCGGGCCACCGCGGCATGGTCGGCTCCGCGCTGGTCCGGCGGCTGAATGCCGAGGGTTACCACAATGTCGTCACGCGTTCGAGAGCGGAGCTCGACCTCACGGATCAGGCTGCCGTGAACCGCTTCTTCGAGCAGGAAAAGATCGACGTGGTGCTGCTCGCGGCCGCGCGCGTGGGCGGCATTCTCGCCAACGCGTCGCAGCCGGGTGAATTCATTTACGAAAACCTGGTGATCGAAACCAACGTGATTCACGCCGCGTTTCGTGCTCAGGTCGACCGGCTGGTGTTCTTCGGTTCGTCGTGCATTTATCCGAAGGAATGTCCGCAGCCGATCCGCGAGGCGTATCTGTTGACCTCGCCGCTCGAGCCGACCAACGACGCCTACGCGATTGCGAAGATCGCCGGTCTCAAGCTATGCGAGGCGTACAACCGTGAATACAACACGCAGTACGTCTCGTTGATGCCGACCAATCTGTACGGCCCTAACGACAACTACGACCTGAACAGCAGCCATGTTTTGCCGGCGCTGCTGAGGAAGGCGCACGAAGCGAAAGTGAACGGATCCGCGACCTTGACGGTGTGGGGATCGGGCACGCCGCGCCGGGAGTTTCTGCACGTCGACGATCTCGCCGCGGCGACGCTCTTCGTGCTCGAACACAATGTGACAGAAGGCCTGTTCAACGTCGGGGTGGGTGAAGACCTGTCGATTCGCGAGCTGGCCGAATGTATCTGCAAGGTGGCCGGCTTCGAGGGCGAACTTGTTTTCGACGCCTCCAAACCCGACGGCACGCCGCGCAAGTTGCTTGACGTATCGCGGCTCGCGCAAATGGGTTGGCACGCGACCATTGGCCTTGAAGAGGGCATCGCGTCCACGTATCGGGAATTCGTTGAGTTACACGCTGGCTCGACACCCGCCGCCATGCAGGCCTAGGCGCGCACGGAAGGCCGTGGAGCGCGATTCCGGAATTGAGATTGTAGGGACGCGTGGGGCGTTTCGCGCGAGTCGCGTGCAACGCACACAGGGACGATTTTTCGAGGAGTTGAATAAAAATGACTGCGTCAGTCACGATCTTCCACAACGTCGTATGGTCGCGTCACAAGGGTGTCGTGTTCTCCGCTTTGCATAACATTTCGTCGACCGGCGCGATTCGCTATTCGATGGTGCAGATCGCGGATACCGAACACGATCGTGTCGGCTTTTCAGATGTCGACTATTCGTACCATCGCTATCCGATGCACAAGTTGTTCGACGGTTGCTACGAGGATGTGCCGACGCTGAAGATGATCGCGCGGCTCACCTGGGAGGTCCTGCGGACCAAGTCGGACCTGATCGTTCTGCCGGGCTACCACCGTCCGGAATACTGGGCGATGCTGGCGGCGTGCATCGTGACCGGCAAGCGGCGTGCGGTGTTCTGCGATTCGACCGCGCGCGACCGGCCCAAGAAGCTGCTGACGTCGATTCCGAAGCGCGTGTTCTTCTCGCTCTGTGACGGCTATTTCGGCTTCGGTGAGCGCAGCCGCGAGTATCTGCTGTCACTCGGGGCGAAGGGCGACAAGATTTTCGTGCCGTGTCAGGCCGCCGCATTGCCCGGCTCGTTCTCGCCGGAGCGCGCGCTGGTCGAGCGGGTCGCCGCGCGCGCCGGCAATCCGCCGGTGTTTCTCTATGTGGGCCGTCTCTCGGAAGAGAAAGGCATCGGCACGCTGATCGAGGCGTTCGCCGGCTTGCGGCGGCGTATTCCAGCGGCGAAGTTGCGCATTGTCGGCACAGGGCCGATGGCGGAGAGACTGCACGAGGAAGTAGCCAAGCTCGACCTGGGCGACGCCGTCACCTTCGCCGGCAGTTTGCAGGACGAGCCGCTCACCCGCGAGTATTACGGCGCGACCTGCATGGTGCTGCCGAGCTACAGCGAGCCGTGGGGACTCGTCGTCAACGAGGCGCTCGCGCATGGCTGCCCGGCGGTGGTCAGCGAGAGTTGCGGCTGTGTGCCGGAACTGGTGATCGACGGCGTAAGCGGCTATGCATTCACGGCGGGCGACGTCGCCGGACTGCAGCGCACGATGCTCAAGGCGATGGAGGCGTTCGCCGACGCCGGCGGCACGGCGCGCCGTTGCATGGATGTGATTCGCCGATTCGATCCCCCTACCGCCGCAGCCAATATCGCTCGTGGCTGCGCGCTGATGCTGAGCGACTGAAGCGCCTTACGGCCCCGTTGCGCATGCGCAGCGTTAACACGTTCTGGCAGCCACAATGAAGATCCTGATCTACGGCCTCAACTACGCGCCCGAACTGACGGGAGTGGGCAAGTACACGGCGGAGATGGCTGTGCTGCTGGCCGGCCGCGGTCACGAGGTTCGTGTGGTGTGCGCGCCGCCCTATTACCCTGATTGGTGCGTTGCCGCAGGCTACGTGTCCTGGCGGTATCAGCGCGAGGAGCGCGACGGCGTGACGATCTGGCGCGCACCGCTGTGGGTGCCGGCGCGCCCCAGCGGGCTGAAGCGGATGGTGCATCTGGCGAGCTTCGCGGCCAGCTCGTTGCCGCTGCTCGCCCGGCAGATGCTGTGGCGCCCCGATGCGGCGATGCTGATCGCGCCGACCCTGATGTGCGCGCCTGCTGCACTGGCGCTCGCGCGACTCGCTGGTGCGAGTGCGTGGCTGCATATTCAGGACTTCGAGGTCGATGCGGCTTTCGATCTGGGTCTGCTGAAAAGCTCGCGCGCAGCCCGCGTGGCGCGCTGGATCGAAAGCACGCTGCTGCGGCGCTTCGATACCGTGTCGTCGATTACGCCGCAGATGAGTGCGCGTGCGGTGGTCAAGGGTGTCGAGCCATCGCGGGTCGTGTCCTTGCCCAACTGGGTCGATGTGTCGACCATTTTTCCGCTTGCGCGCGCGAGCGACTACCGGCGTGTACTGGGCATTCCGGTGGACCAGAAGGTGGTGCTGTACTCGGGCAACATGGGCGCGAAACAGGGCATCGAAACGCTCGCCGATGCGGCGGCGTTGCTTGCCACACGGGCCGATGTCACCTTCGTTTTCTGCGGCAGCGGCGCTGCGAAAGCGAGCTTGATCGAGCGCTGCGCGGGATTGACGAACTGCGTTTTTATTCCGCTGCAACCGGTGGAACACCTGAACGAACTGCTCAACCTCGCCGACATTCATGTTCTGCCGCAACGTGGCGATGCCGCTGATCTGGTGATGCCTTCGAAGCTCACCGGCATGTTCGCCAGCGGGCGCGCGGTGGTGGCCATGGCGCGGCACGGCACGGGTCTCTACGACGCGGTGTCGCCGCGCGGCGTGGTCGTGCCGCCGGACAACGTCAAGGCATTAGTGGCGGCAATCACCGTGCTGGTGAGCGATCGCGAACGCCGCGCGGCGCTCGGCCGGGCCGCACGCCATTATGCGGAGCGCGCGCTATCGCCGGAGTCGACGATTCGCACCTTCGAAGAGCGGCTCGCGACGCTGGTTCGTAAGCCTCGCGGCGAGCTTGCGCACGTGGAGCCGCCGTATTTTGATGCCTCGAGATCTTCAACCGCTGTGGCCGGGCGGCGGCGCAAGCCGGCTACAACGGAGGAAGCCGCGCCGGATTGATCCGGCAAGCGGCCATCTCATGAATGGGATATCACCACGGGGATTTGTAGACGGCGTGCTTGCCCGCATCGTACGGATCGGCGTAAGTGGCTTTCGCTGCGCCATCGGGCATCAAGCCGTCGGCTGCATTCGGACCGCCCGGCTGGCCGGCCACGCGCACCTTGCCGTTGGCGGCGGCCTGCGCCTTGTTGCGTTGTTGGCCCTTGCCCACAGCCGGCTGACCGCCTTGCCCTCCCAACACCGTCATGCGTTGTTCGTCGAGCAGCGCGGCCTGCTGGGCGTCGGCGGTATTGCCTTGTTGCGCGTCTGGCGAACCGTAATCGCGCGGCGCGCCGAGCAACTGGGCTTCGCTGTTGCGATGCGCGGCGCCGGGATTGGCGGGTGCCGCCGGGGTGGGGGGGCCGTAGCTGGTCGCAGCCGTAGCGGCAAGGGCCGGTGCAGCGGGCGCGGGTGCTGCGTTCTGCGCGAGCGCCGGCGCGGTGCATGTGCCGATGTAGGTGGCGATGGCGAGAAGCAGCAGGGTGGTGGTACGCGGAAACGAGATGGTCATCGTATGCCCCAGGAAGATGCGGTCTCAATAGAGCTATCGTGCGCCAACCGGCACGTGTGCAGCCGCCAAAACGCTTGCCCGTACGGCCATGAAACCAGGGTCAGTAAGGACTAGTAACATAATGTAACCATGATGCGCGGGCATGTCGATTCCCGTTCGTGGTGTGGAGAAAGATGATGGGTAACGTTGCCGACGATCCGCAGATCGGGCGCATGCCGGAAGTCGACGGTGTTCGCGAGGAGGGCCGTGTCATCGATCTGAGCCGCGCGGGAAAGGGAAACTATTGCGCGAAGCGCGGTGCCCTGATCGAGCTCATCTGGTTTGTCGTTGAAGCCTGCGTGATCAACAACAAGCTGCTGCCGTTTTCCTCGGTCCGGGTTGCGCTGTTACGCCTGTTCGGCGCGAAGATCGGCATGGGTTGCCGCTTCGTGCACCCATTGCGTGTGAAGTCGCCGTGGAATCTGGAAGTGGGCAATAACTGCTGGTTCGGCGTCGACGTCTGGATCTACAACCAGGCGCTGATTCGCATCGGCTCGAACGTCTGTATTTCCCAGGGGACGTTCCTGAGTGCCGGCTCTCACGACATGAGCACCACGATGGATCTGCGCGTGGCGCCGATCGTCATCGAGGATGGCGTCTGGATCACGTCGAAATGTGTTGTGCAGATGGGTGTGACGATCGGCCGGTCGGCCGTGGTGACGCCCTTGTCCGTCGTCCATCGTTCACTCGATCCAGAGGGCGTGTATGGCGGCAATCCCTGTCGTTTTATCAGGAAACGGTTCGATTCCGTGACCTGAAGCACAGATAGAGAACCGCAGCGTTTATACGCTGAGGAGGCCAAGTCGTTGACACGCCGGAATGCCGCCGGACGCAGTGGGATTGTTGTCGATCGATTCTGTTGATCGACGCCCGCGGCGATGCCGATGCTGTGTCCGGAAACGACATGTGCGTGGTTTGCTTGCCAGCCCCGGTTGGATGAGTAGCCGGATTGACGCATTCAGAGATGCGTGAAAAAGATGGGAGTAGGGATGTTCATCGATACTCGTACAGTTGAACACAACACAGTCATTGAAACGACGGTCTGCATTATCGGCGGAGGTGTCGCCGGTATTACGCTTGCGCGGGAGATGTCGAGGGCGGGGGTCGACACCTGTGTGCTCGAAAGCGGGGGCTTCGGGCCTGACGATGAAACCCGCGACCTCTGTCGCGGCGAGAACGCCGGACTGCCCTATTCGTTCGCGGACGGCTCGCGCAGCCGCTACTTCGGCGGCAGCAGTAATTGTTGGGGCGGCTGGTGCCGCCCGCTCGATCCGTGGGACTTCGAGAAGCGCGACTGGATCCCGCACAGTGGCTGGCCGTTCGGCCTCGACGAACTGGCGCCGTACTATGCGCGTACCCATGAACTGCTGAAGCTCGGCCCGCAGAACTTCGATCCTGCCTACTGGGAGCGCGAGATCGGGCGCCATGACGTGCGCCGCATTCCGCTTGCAACCGGCGATATGCGCGATACCGTCGCGCAGTTCAGCCCACCCGTGCGCTTCGGAAAGGCCTATCGCGACGAGCTGTCGCGTTCGTCGCGGGTGCGCGTGTTTCTGTATGCGAATGTCCTGAATATCGACGCCGACGCTCAGGGCACGTCCATTTCGCGGCTCCAGGTGGCGACCCTCAGTGGCCGCAAGATGACGGTGGTCGCCAGGATCTTCGTGCTGGCCACGGGCGGCATCGAGAACGCGCGCCTCCTGCTGGCCTCGAACAACGTGCAGGCGGCGGGCCTTGGCAATGCCAACGATCTGGTGGGCCGCTACTTCATGGATCACCCGCGGATGATGTGCGGCAAAGTGCGTTTTCGTCCGGGCAATGCTCGCAATAAGCTGTACGACATCAAGTATCACTATCAGAATGCCGCCGTGTCGGCGCACGGCACGAAGATATCGTCACAGTTCGCGCCGAAGCAGGAGTTGATGGAGCGCGAGAAGCTGCTGAATTCGCGCGTGTGGCTCTATTCGCGCTGGTTCGGCGAAGGAACCGCAGGGTCCGAAGCGTTGATCCACTGCAAGGAAGCGCTGCTGCAGAAGGACCAGCCGGGCCGCAGCCTGAAGACCGATGTCGCGACGATGATCGCGCACCCGCTGCACACCGTGGGCTACGGTTTGACGCGACTCCTCCAGTGGCCGGTGCTGATCACCGACGTGACGTTGCAGGCCATCGTCGAAGCGGTGCCCAATCCCGATAGCCGGGTCACGTTGTCGGCCGATAAGCGCGACCGGTTCGGCATGCCGCGCGTGAAGGTGGAGTGGCGTCTGGGCGAACAGGTGCAGCGCACCTTCGACAGAACGTTCGCGTTGCTCGCGCAGGAGTTGCAGATGGCCGGCATCGCGGACGTCGAACTCGATGCGCCGCTCGAAGGCCGGCACTGGCCGGCGAAGCTGGAGGGCACGTGGCACCACATGGGTACCACGCGCATGCACGAATCGCCACGTGAAGGCGTGGTCGATCGTGATTGCAAGGTGCATGGGGTGAGCAATCTCTACGTGGCGGGCAGCTCGGTATTTCCCACCGTCGGCGCCAACTTTCCGACCATCACGATCGCCGCGCTTGCACTACGCCTCGCGGGTCATCTGGTGCGGCAACTCGAGGTGCCGGATATCGTCGGCAACGCGCGGGGCGACGCCGCCAACAGTTCGGTGATGTCGAATCAGCCGCAGCAGCCTCAAGCCGGCACCCTGCCGATCGCAGCCTCGACCTTGACGCCGTTGATGAAGGAGCAATGAGGAACGGGCCGGTGACGGTATGCGCCCGGTGGCGTACGGTCACCGGCTCGGTTGAGTGGCTTCGCGCAGCGTGGGAAGCGTGTTTTCACGCGTTTCGCCGGTGCTGCCCTTCGATTCCAGCAAAGCGGTCAACGCGCTGACCATGGTTTCGACCCGGAAGCGTGCTTCGAAAGTACGGACCGCCTGAGCGCGCATGGTGGCGCGCGCGATGTCGTCGAGTTCGAGCCAGCGCAGGAGATTCTTTTCCGTACCGTCGACCGTGTCGGCGGCAACCATTCCCGCACCGTCCGCTTCGATTTCGCGCCACACGTTGACCTTGTCGGAGATCAGCGCCGGCAGTCCACAGCCGAGCGCTTCCGCAACCGCCACGCCGAAGTTCTCCTGATGCGAGGGCAGAACGAACACGTCGCTGGCATGAAACGCGCCCCACTTGAGATCACCCTGCAGCATGCCCGGCAGACTGATGCGGTGCGCGATACCGGCTGCCTGGGCCTGGGCGCGCAGACTGGCCACCCAGCCGGCCTCGTCGGGACCCGCGATGACGAGATGTAGCGACGGGTCGCGGCTGGCGACGCGCGCGAATGCATCGATCAGCAGATCGCAGCCTTTTTTCACGTGCACGCGGCCAAGAAACAGCACGATGCGTTTGTCGCGCAAGCCGGGCACGGCTTGCAGGAAGGCTTCGCGCAAGGGCGCGGCTTCAAGCGGCGGCACGCTCGTGCCGTACGGCACGACCTGCTCATGCGCCCGGTACAGCCAGAACGACTGACGCGCGCGGGCGCGCTCTTCCTCAGTCGTATAGATGACGACGCGTGCGTCGCGCAACACCCGGTATTCGGCCCACGGCCAGTACAGCCACTTCTTCAGATGCTTGAGCGGGTAAGCCTGTTTGAACCACGGGTCGAGCATGCCGTGCACGTACACGTAGTAGGGCACCTCGCTTTGGCGCAGCGCTTTCCATGCCGCGAAGCCGTGGTATTGCCACAAGCCGTGCACGATGACCGCGTCGAAGCGGTTCGCGTTGGCGGCGAGCCACGGCGCGAGTTGTGCGCTGTAGCTGTAGCGGCTGTTGACGGGGCCGAACGCGTGGACCGGAAACGGAAAGGCTGCCAGGTAGGCGTCGCCGGGGGCATCGCAGGTGGCCACTTCGATTTCGTGCCCGGCATCCTGCATCGCTACGCCGCTGCGTCGCACGCCTTCAACCGGGCCGCCGGCGCGGGGATCGATACTGGCAAGCAGATGGAGGATTTTCATCGGGCGAGTTTCGGTCGATTGGGGCGTTGCGTCGACGGGGTGCGCGACACGAGGGCGCCGTACGGGCGGGAGCCGGGCGCGGCGGTTGCCGCGCGGGACATGCCGAGGGCGGTGGCGAGATCGGCACGGCCCATGCCGGGCTGGATTCTGCCCGGCAATTCAGGCATGGCGGCCGGGCGCAAATGCGGTGGAGTCCGCACGCGTTTAATCCGCGCCGGCAGCGCGCGCTGCAATCGCGCGTGCGTGGCAATCATCAGGCCGAGGGCGACGCCGAACACCAGCCCTGAGAACCGCGGCCCGAGCGGATTGCCGCCGATCGACATGGCCGGCAGCCCGGCAAACAGCATGATGGCGCGTCCCAGCACCGGCAGCATGGGCGCGTCCGGAACCACCGAGCGCCAATAGCGATACGAGCAGAAGCAGACCGCCAGGGCGACGAGGGTCGCCAAAGGCATGGCGACGCCGAACAGCAATCCGCCCGCGAAGAGTTGATAGACCCAGAAGTTGTGACCCGCGGCCCATTCGTTGATCGCGTAGAAGTCCTGCTCGCTGATCTGGCCGGCGAGGTCCGGCAGATAGACGGGGGAATAGTGATAGTAGTGGCCGTAGCCTGCGCCGAACAACAGCGTTTCCGGCGACGCCGTCACCTGGTCATACTGATCGCGCATCTCGGCGAGGCGGGTGACGGTGGTCGGGTCCTTGCCGGTGACGGTTTCCTCCGACGCGAAGATACGCTCTGTCCAGTGCTCGGCGATGGCCGGAAAGCTCAACGCCGCGATGGCGGCCACGCCGGCCAGCACGGCGCTGACGATTAGCGTGCGGGCGGCCGCGCGCCAGATCTGCCGGATCGACGGCGCGGACAGCGCCATGGCGAGCAGGAACAGCAATACGGCGCCGACCAGCAAGCTGCGCGTGACGCTCAGCAACTCGACGATCACGGTGCCGGCGAACACAGCGATCGTGAAAAACGAAAAGCGCTTGGCGACGATGAATTCGTGCAGCAGCACGCCTTGCAGCCCGAGCAAGGTCACGGAGATGATGCGGAAGCGGACGTCCTCGAGATCGCCCCCCGGCGCCGCCATGCCAGTCGTCATGCCATAGACGAAGGTGAACACGAGACAGATCACGTTGGCGAAGAACAGGGCTCGCTCGAACTGCGAGATTCTGTATTCGCTCCATGGACGGCAGGCCACCAGATAGCCCAACAGAAACAGCGCGAACGGCAGCACAACGCGCAGGTAGTTGCCCGTGTCGTTATCCTGAATGAACTGGGCGACGATGCTGCCGAACACGCACAGCAACATGCTGAAGGTGACCACCGAGCGCAACCGCGAGCGGTCGCGAAAGCGTGGCGCAATCAGCAAAAGGGCGAGCCCGGTGGCGACTGCCGGCACCACCAGCGCGGTCTGCGCGAAGTGGCCTACGTTGGCGTCGGTCGCTTTATAGTCCAGTGCCAGCGGTAACAGAAAAAACCATATCCAGAGCGTCGCATACTGATGGCGCATTGCTGATTCCTCCCCGTGCTGTCGATCCGCCGTTGGTCTATAGCGGACGGTCTCGCATCGGGTCATTGTGCGGGAAGAACCCCGCCTGGCGATTGCGCGCGGTCGGTTTCGTCGCCGATTGCCTGGGTTCTGGCGACAGTGGCAAGGGCGGTCCCTGCAAGATGCGCGCACACTTCCCCATGTTGTCGGTCAATGCCTTGATGTTGGCGCGCACGCACGCGTGCCGGCACCGAAGATGCAAAAAGGGACATGCGCCCGCGAATGGTGACAGGGGAGAACAACATGAAATTATTTGGCGGGGCGGGACCCGCAACGGGCAGCCGGGCCATCGAGCTGGATTTCGTGCGCGGCATCGCGATTATCATGGTGATGGGCTTTCACTTTCACGCTGTTCATACCAACAACTTCCTGATCCATATCATCGAGTACCCCCTGAAGAACTTTGGGCGTGAAGGTGTCAATCTGTTCTTTACGCTCAGCGGCTTTCTGGTTGGCGGCCTGCTGCTTCGACAGTACGCCGAAACAGGCAACGTCGACGCAAAGCGCTTTATCATCCGGCGGATTTTCCGCATCTGGCCGGCGTATTACATCCTGATCGCCTTTCATGTGCTGGCCGGGCGCCATCCGTGGAATACCTTTCTGGTCCAGAATCTGACCCACCTGCAGAACTATCTGGGTACCTCGATTACCCAGACCTGGAGCCTCGCGGTCGAAGAACACTTTTATCTCGTTCTGCCGGCGCTGTTGCTGATGTTCGCGCGCTGGCGCCTCGGCGCGTGGACGATTGTCGGTGTGCTCACCGGAATCTGCACGGTGGTGCTCACCGCGCGCTGCTTCGCCGTGGCGGGCGGCAACCTGGAAGGGGCATTTGCGTACACGCAATACCGCATCGACAGTTTGCTGGTTGGTGTGATTCTGTCCGCGATCTACTGGATGAAACCAGGCGTCTATCATCAACTTGCGAAGCGCAAGTGGCTGCTGGTCGCCTGCATCGTGATGCTATGCGCGTGGCTCGCCTTTGCGACGCCACACTTCGCGCTCGACGAAAGCATTGGTTATACGATTCAGGCGATCGGTTTCGCCGCGCTGATTGTGTTCGTGCTGGAGTATTCGGGATCGCTCCGTTCGTCGTGGGTATATCGCGGGATTGCCTGGATCGGCCTCTATTCGTACGGCATTTACCTGTGGCATTCGCTTGCGCTCGCCCCCGGCGATATGCTGATTCGCAAAGCGACCGCCATGGGTCTTGCCCCGAGCGTGATCTGGATTGTGGCGCTCGCCGCGCAGTTCGCTTTCGCGATTGCGATTGGCTATGTCACGACCCGCGCGATCGAGTATCCGTTCCTGCGTATGCGCAATGCGATGTTCCCTGAAAAGCGCAGCAGTTCGGTGCGGGAAGAAGTACCTGTTGCGGGCGGCCAGTTGTCCTGATCACCTTCAGCCCGTGCGGCCGGCCCCGCTGCCGCTGGCTGTGGGTTGGCGCGTAGCGCCAGCCTCCGAGGGCTCTTGCCGAGGTGGTCGTGTGTCGAACGGTGTGTTGCCGGATCAGGCCATCTGCTGAAGCAAGGTCTGCTTGAATTGCCGGAGCGTATGCCGCGACAGCAGATCTTCGCGTTCCGCCGGCACGGCTTGCGGCGCGTGCGGCCACGAGGTCATCGTCTCGGTGATCGCACGGCCAATCGAGGCGGAGCTCAGGTCGCTCAGAATCGGTCCCAGCTCGCAACGCCGGCTGAACCAGCCGATCAGTCCGTCTTCGGTTGCAATCACGGGTTTGCCGAAGCGGTATGCCTGCACGAGCACGCCGCTCATTCCATAGTGTCCCTTGTAGCCTAGCCAGACTGCGTCGCAGGCGGAGAACAGATCGCGCTCGACGTCGTTCGTAATGAACGAGTCCAATATCAGCGGTGCGGGCGTGAGGCTGCGCACATGATTACGCATGAAATGGCGCGTGCCCGCGTCCTGCTCACCGGCGACGATCAGCGTGGGCGCATGCTCCAGACGGGTCAACGCGTGGACCAGTTCGTAGATGCCTTTGCGTTCGGTGATCGAACCGTACACCAACAGATAACGTTGCGTGGGGTCCAGTCCGAGCCGCTCGCGGGCCAGCACCGGATTTTCCGCTTGCTCGTCGGGAAACGGGTCCGCAACGTAGGCGATGGCCGCGCTGGACTTCGAGGCGCTGCGCGCCGACCACTCAGGCAAGGTGGGGTCGATCGTCAGCAATGCGCGCAGTCCGGCGGTCCGTACGGCGCGCTTGAAAAGCAGGGCCTTGATCGCATTCACGACCGGTCGATCCGGCGACTTGATGCCGACTTTGTGATGATGGAAGGTCGAGCGCATCGTGATACCGATCCACGGCGTCTTGCCGAACGGCGAGCCGAGAAACGGCAGCCCGTAGAAGAAGTAATCGACATAGGGCACGACCACCAGCCTGATCGGTTGCGCACGGCTGACGACCCGATGCACGCGCTTGAAATAGCGGTGAAAGCGCGAGTACTGGTTCGACTGGCGCAGCAGCCCGCGTGGCCGTTCGTCGGGATCGACGAACGCGATTTGCAGATCCGCGCGGTTCGCAGCGACGATCTGTCTGGCGAGCGGATGGTCTTCGTTGCCGGATTCCGTCGCGAGCATGCAGGGATAGCCCGCTTCCGTGCAGGCCTGCATGGTCCATTCGACATAGCGCCAGCGATGGCCGGTGAGGTTGGGCTCCACAATCAGGACGTAGTCTTGTTCCATCGATGCGGTGGTCGTCAGTGGTCGAATGCGTTGTGAAAAGGCACCCTCGCGCCGCCAGTCTGGGGGCGCTAGCGGAACAACGTTAGCATCGGCGGCGGCAGTGGACCTGTCTATTTGACCCGTTCTGTGGGTCAACGTACTAGTCCGCAATGGGTTCGGCTGAACCGGCCTAGCTGATGGCGGTTGTCGCCGATTCTCTCGCGGTAAGGTCATACATAGTATTCGATGAAAAAGCTCGCCAGCTTGCTGGTGCGACCTCACTATTTTGCGCCAGCGGCGTTTCGCAGCGATGCGTTGAATCGCTGCGTGTGGCCGATTCAGCGGCGCTCCGATTCGACGGAGATACAGCTTGCGGGCGATCAGGCTTCCGGCGTTCTCAATAGCGGCCAGCTTTGGCACGAGCGCGGCGACGTGGGTGCTGTTGCAGCAGTTCACCGTGCGTGGACTCGTAGCAATCAAATTTCTTGCGATCGGCAGGATGCTCGGGCCGGCGGCGATCGGCAGCGTGAGCGTGGCCTTGCTCGCGGTGGCGATTGCCGAGGCGTTGTCTGACACGGGTCTCGCGCAAGCAGTCATTCAAGGCGAACATCCGCCGACGCGTTCGCAACTCGGCGCGGTGTGGACGACGCTGACCGCGCGCGGCGTGCTCATCTCGCTGCTGCTGGTCGCGCTCGCGCCATTGCTGAGCAGCCAGTTTCATCTCAACGGTTCACTGGTGCTGATTCAGCTTGCGGCGCTGCTGCCGCTCCTGCGCGGACTGGCATCGCCCACGTACTACCTCGTGCAGCGCGAGCGGCGGTTCCAGCATATTGCCGGCGTCGAAGTGGCCGCGGCATTTGTCGATTGCTCGACCGGTCTGGCGCTCGCTTATTGCGGTGCCGGGGCGGCCTCGGTGCTGATCGGCCTCGTGGCCGCTGAAAGTCTGAAAAGCGTCCTGACCTGGGCGACGATGAAACCGCGTCCTCCGATGCGCGCCGTCTGGTCGGGCATCGGTCAGTACGTGGGCTTCAGCCGCTGGATCTGGGCGAGCAGTGTGGTCAATCTGCTGCTCAACCAGTTCGACAAGGTGGTAGTCGGCAAACTGCTCGGCCCGGCGCAACTGGGCGGCTATCAGATGTCGTCGCGGCTCGCGCAGATGCTGCTTGCCGACGCCGCGATCGCCATGTCGCAATACCTGTTCCCCACGTTCGCGGCGCATCATCGCCGGAGTCCGCAGTCGGCATCGAGGCTCATCAAGCTCTACCTGCTCGTGATCGCGATGGGGTTGGCGGCGTTCGTCGAGGTGCTGAGGTGGGTCGCCGAGCCGCTCTTCTCGTTGATTCTCGGCGCGGCCTGGCTGCCTGCGGTACCGCTGTTCAGAATTCTGGTGATCAATATGGCAATCGGCGCGTTGATCGCCGTGCTGGTCGCTTATCTTCGCGCGGTGGGTGACGCGAAGGCAACCGTGCATGCGTCGCTGATTCAGGTCGTTGTGCTGGTGGTCAGCGTGCCGCCGGCGGTTCATTGGTGGGGAGTGACGGGCATTGCCTGGTCCATGACGTTTGGCCTGGGTTGCGCCGCGGCGTGGATGCTTTTCAGGACCCTGACTGCAAGGGTTCCATGATGCGTGTCTTACATCTGCTTCTGGCGCCGCGTTTGTCGGGCGCCGAAGTCCTCGCGAAGGATCTGGCTATCGATCAAAGCGCCGAGGGCATGGCGGTGTGTGTGGCCTCGCTGCTACCCGTGCATGCCGAATTCGTGCCGTTGCAGGACGATCTGCAGAAGCTCGGCGTGCAGTGCTTGTTTCCGCCGCGGCGCCACCGCCTCGCCGGCAAATTGTGGAATCTGTTCATCGCGGTGCGGCAGTTTCGCCCGGACGTGATATTTGCGCACGCTACGATTCCTTCTTTTTACGCGCGCGCGTTACCGCTGCGGGTGCCAGTCGTGTATGTCATGCACTCGGCGATCAACGACTTCGAGCGGCCGTTATTCCGGCGTATCGAGCACATCCTGTCGGGACGCGCGCGGGTGGTGATCAGCGTATCGGAACAAGGCGCGACCGACTACGTGCAGGCCATTGGGCCGCATCCTTCGATGACCGTGGTGCCCAACGGTGTCGATCTTGGGCGCTTCGCGTTCACCGACGGCGCCGGGCGTAGCGGCCGGGCGCCTGAGGTTGTACAGATCGGGCGCTATGCGTCGGAGAAGAATCAGCTTCTGACGGTGCGCGCCTTCGGCGAGGTGCTCGAGCGGGTGACAGACGCGCGCCTCGTCCTGCACGGCGTGGTCGAGGATCCGGATTACCAGCGCGCGGTTATCCGCCTCGTGCGGGAGTTGGGACTCGCGGACCGTGTCGTGGTGGCGGGACCGCGCTCCGACGTGGCGAGCGTGCTGTCGGAGTCGAGCGTGTTCGTCATGCCCTCGCGCAGTGAGGCACATAGCGTGGCGTTTCTCGAAGCGCTGGCCTCCGGTATCCCGATCGTCGCGAGCAGGATTCCGTCGTTTGCGTTTGCGAATGGATTTCCCGGCGTGCAGTTGGTCGATACGGACGATGTGCCTTCCTACGCGGAGGCGATTGTCGTGGCGCTAGGTCAGACGAGGGCGCAACGCTCGCTTGCCGGCCTGACACTCAAGGAGACGGCGGCCCGCTACCGGGCGATCGCGCAGCAGGTCAGTCGTCATCTGGCGGTATCGGTTCGCTAGTTCACCTGATCATCTCACCCGCGCCCGTGGCGCGCCGCGTTCAATGGTGGCTGATGGCGATACTGCGTTCCTCGGGTGTCGCCTCGGGCGCGGAGGCCGGTGGCCACGCGCTCGCCACTTCGGACTCGCGCAGCGCGAGCGAGACAAGCAACTGGGCTTCCTTGCTGCTCGAATCGAGTTGCAGCGCATCGCCGGCCTTGTGCCAGACGCATGCCCATCGCGCGATATAGCCACAACCGCGTGCCACGCTCAGTAGCGCGTCCCGCTGCTGTTCACGCTCGGCCACCGCTGCGCGCATGCGCTGTGCCTCGGGATTGTCCGGCTGTACCGCGATAGCCGCCGCGAGGCGTGCTTTCGTCGCCGACAGATTGTTCTGCTGCAGATTGGCGCGGGCGGCTCCCATCTGTTTCGAAGCATCCACGCGGGGTTTGTCGGGCGGCTTGCTGGTCTGGCCGCCTGGATTGCGCTTTGCCTCGGCCGATGCGGTCACCATGCGGCCTGGCACCGGCAGCGTAGACGCCGGTGGCGGGGTAGGCGGTGTTCGCACGGGGGCGGGCCTCACCGGCGTTTGAGCGACGAACATAGGCGCAGATCGCTGAGCAGCGGCAAGCGGCGGCCCGACGTTCTGGGTTTTCACTTTGCCGGATACCGCGATGGGGGTGCCCTCGACCGAGTCGTTGCTGTGAATGAAGCCGAGGTAGACGGCGGAGGCCACGACCACTACCGACGCACCGAGCACCAAAGGCTGGCGCAGTCTCTGCGAGGCGGGGGCAGTGACCGGCGACTCTGTAGTGACGGCGGACGGATCGATTAAGTCGCGCGAGGAGGGACGCCAGATGCGCGGCGTGATCAGCCGGGCGGGCAGCATCGGCTCGGTGTCTTCCAGCGGGACTTGCAGGGGCGGTGGGGGCGTGGGGCGCGCGCCGAGTGACTCGACCGGACGCGTGTGGCATTGGGGGCATGGCGTAAAGCGACCGGCTAGCGGCGCACCGCAGTGCTCGCATTGGGGGTGATCATGCTGATCGGAAGTAACGTCGCTAAGCATTGCCGTTTCGCAAGTGGGCGTCGAATACCGGCGCCACAATCAAGAAAAACAAGGCACCGCAACGAGGCTTGCAAGCGGGATTACTGTGCGACGACGTAACCCCGTGCCTGCATGCATGCGCCATACGCGGCCCAGTACTGTGTCATTGGCGGTTCGGGCGCCGGCAGTGGCGGCAGCTTCACGCCGGATGCCGCTGCTGTCTCCGAGGCGCCGTTTTCCGCGATGGTGGCCGATGCCGGCGTGGCGGCCGCGGTCGTTGCGCTTGCGGGTGCGGTCGTCGCTGTGGTCGAACTTGCTGTCTTCGTTGCCGCTGCGGTGGCTGTCTTAGCCGTCGCTGTATTCACGGCGGGCTCGCTTGCACCCGGTGCGGCTGCGGGCATACCGGTGCCCGGCGGCGTCGCTGAAAAACTGCTGGGGGGCAACGGGGGCCGTGACGGCGCACCCGTCGACGATGTTTTGGTGGCCGCGGGTTTGCGCGGCGGAAGCTGCGATTCGTGCGCGATGTTGATCTTGGCCTGCTTGTTGGCCGTGGCATAGCACATCGCGGTGTCGATGCTGCGCTGATAAGCGCTTTGACTTCGGATTGGATAGACGAGCGGCTGCCATGCGAAGGCAGCACTGCTAATCACCCCTATCGTCAATGCTATATATATTCTGATTCGCATCGCAGTCGCTCCCGCAGCGATGGTTCGCCGTTCGCCGGCAATCGCGCTTCGCGGGATGTTGTCGTGGCTGCTGATTCTGCCGCTAAACGGCGGCTCACTGCCGCGAAGGCTGCTTGTTTGAGCGTAACACCGGGCCTTGTCGGCTGAAGGCGCCGCATAGCGCGCGAAAACGCCATTCTGCAGTCGTATCACGACATATTCGCATTTTTTTAATGCGGGGGAAGCGCGGTAATCGTAGCGCCCTGCGCCCGGACCCATCCGTCTGCACAATGCCCTGCGCTCGCCACAGTGACATGACCGGACCACTCGAACGCCGGATCGTGTGTGTGAGAGCGCACTTAACTTAGGCGGAGAACGGCGCTTACTGGGTACGGTTGTACTGTCTGACGTAACGTGCATGCCATTCGGCAATCCAACCCTGACGCGAGACGCTAACCGCTATCAGCACTCAGATAAATGAAACCTGTCATTTTCAATGGGCATTTTGGCTGGCTGCATCCAGCCGACGGTAACAGGGGTGTGGTGCTTTGCAACCCCTTCGGACACGAGGCAATGTGGTTGCATCAAGCGCTGCGCGAACTCGCGCAGCGTCTGGCCGCACGTGGCATTCCGGTTTTGCGTTTCGACTATCGAGGGACAGGAGATTCCATTGATCGCGAAGGCCTGGTGTGTCCCACCGATTGGGCCGACGAAGTGCTCGAGGCAATCGACTACTTAAAGCGCGTCACCGGCATCGAGCGGGTTTCCCTCGCGGGCTTTCGCTTAGGCGCAACGGTCGCTGCATGGGCGGCGCGCAAGCGCGAAATCGAATCCATTGCCATGCTCGCACCGGTTCGGTCGACGCGTCTTTTTTGGCGCGAAATGAACATCCTGAATCAGACCTGGCGACAGACTGCAGGTGTTGACGAAGATCATGAGCACACGCCGCCTGGGGCGCGGGACATCATGGGCCACCGGGTCAGTGCGGCGGCGCTCGAAGCGATCGGCGATCTCGACCTGTGCGACGAACCACAAATACCCGCTCAGCGGATCCTGATCGCTCACAGTGGCCAGCGCGACGGTACTCACGCGCTCGGTGCCCACTATGAAAGCAATGGCGCGCGCGTGGAGTCTATGGCCTTCGAAAACTACACGCAGGTACTCCAGACCGCATGGCTGACCGAGCTCCCGGAGTTACTGTTGGACAGGGTGGCGGATTGGCTGTCGGAGGGGGGTGAGCCGTGTGTCCGAGCGCCGGCAGTGCTGGTTAAGGCGAGCCCGGTGCTCGTCAACAGGTCCGCGATGGAATACCCGGTGCAACTGGGGGACGGGAACGTTTTCGGCATCCTGTGCGAGCCTGCCATGCGGCGCACCGCGCGTGAGCACACGCCCGTACTTCTTATCGCCAATACGGCCGCCACGCATCACGTCGGCGACGGACGTTTTGGCGTGGAGCTCGGACGGGCGCTCGCCAAGCGCGGATTCGCGTCGCTGCGAATCGACGCCGAAGGGCTTGGCGACAGTGGTGGCGCGACACGCACCGCCGGTCCGGGCCAAACGATCCTCGATGCGATGGGCGAGGACCTGTCCCGCGCGGCGGATTGGCTCGTTGGACGCGGTTACCGCGACGTCGTCGTTTTCGGTATCTGCGCGGGAGCCTACGTGGCGCTGCAGGCGACGAGACTGAACCGCGCGGTGCGTGGACTCATCATGATCAATCCGGTCGCCTTCGTCCTGCCGGACGGCTGCACGATGCAAAGCGCGGCCGAACGCAGGCCAGGGTCACCGCGCGTGTATCTGCGCTCCATGGTGCGCACCGGGAAGTGGCTCGAGGTGATCCGCGGCGAGGCGCGGCTTGGACCCGCCCTGCGCACGATGTGGCGGCACGCCGTTGCGCATGTACAGGACAGGGTGGCGGCCTGGAGCGGCGAAGCACTGTTCCCGGCCACGGAAAGTCACGAGGCCCGCAAGCTGTTTCAGCGATTGGGCGCAGACGGTGTTCACATTCGTCTGCTCTTTAGCCCGCGAGACCACAGTCTCGGCGAACTGCATATGCATTTTGGCGTGAACGGCCGCCGCCTGAAAAAGCTCTCACGTGCGCGCGTGCTCATGATCCGCACCATGGACCATGAGGTGCTGAGCCGGATTGCTCGGGAAGATGTGACGGCCGTATGCGAGGAACTGCTATACGCGGCGTTCGTTACTGCCGCGACGGACGAGAAAATCTCCCCTGTACCGAAGGCGATCGGCGCCGCTGTTGCATCGCGCCCCGCTCATGCCGGCACCGGCGCGGGAAAAGAGCGAGGTGCGAGTCGCGAATCGGACATGCCGGCACGTTCTTCGCGGGCCAAAAACTCGGCGTAACACCCCGTGCGACGTGACACGCTTCTGGCTTCTGTCTAGCGCGCTTCAACCGCTTGCGCTTTACTCCATTGCGTCACTTCGGACGCGTTGCTGTCGATCCAGCTTGAAACGGGAACGATCTTGCCATGACAAATCACGATGAGCGCGATAGCGGTCGCTGCGAACGGCGTGGAGTCGTGCATCGAAAACTTTCCGACTGAAAAGGTTCGGACGCGAGACTGACCCATCAGGCTCCATGTCATGCCGGCGATCAGCGTGCCGAGCAGCCACCCGGTCACGACTTCGGCGGTTGAATGCAAGCCCATCAGGACCCGCGACACACCGATCGCCACTGCGCAAGCGAGGCCGAACAGGTAAGCCAGCGCAACCGTGCGTGGTTTTGCCTGCGTCGCGCAGAGGCCAAAGGTCGTAGGATAGACCGCGCTGGCCAGCATGGAATGGCCACTGATGACCGCAAAATTCAGCGCAGGGATTTCGACGCCCCATCCTGCGTGGGCAAGCCTGCTCGCTGCCACGGCCAATACCCCCACACTGAAACAGCTCGTCCAGGCAAACAGTGGCCGCCACGCCCGCGTCGCTGCAAGCCACAGCATGACGACGCCTGCAAGGAGCGACGTCAGGTAAGGGTCGCCGAAATTGGTGACATAAGATAGCAGCCGCACAATAACTCCCTACGTTAGACAGGTCGATTGACTTTCCACAAACTTGTTTCGCACTCCGCGAAAATCCAGGTGCTATAGAGGCGTGCCTGTTGCACTTAGTGGTCACGCTACCTGGGTGTTCGCTCTTGTCACATGTTGTTCCGTTTTGTCCGTATAACATGATCGCGTGATGTGCTATGTGCGGCTCGGAACCGACAGGGACCGGCACGCTGCATCGATTTTCCGGGTGCGCGCCGCGTGACAACAACGCTGTAGACGGCATACCACACTGCCCCGCGTGATCTCAACGTTCTCTGTTGATTGTTCTCTGTTGATTGGTAAGGGAATACTGCGGCCGGCGGCGAGCGAACCCGGCGTGTGGCGCAAATAAGAGCGATAGTTTGGCGGATGGTGAGACGCATAATGGACAACCCTAAGTAGCGTCAGATATGACGAGATTCGTCTGATTTAATGTGTTCCTCATAAGGAGTCTTGAGGTTGTGGTCAACGTGCACGGTTGGTTGAAGCCGTTGAAGAATTCGCGGTGTACGCATTGCTTTCCTCATCGCCGGTGACGGCCCGCACGACAGATTGCCTGACTGTCGTTTGCGCGCGCCCCATCTTGCGGTGACGAGTGGAAAGTACATGCGGGCGGGTCTTGCCGCCCGGCAAGAAGTGGTTTGTCTGATGTAAGCACCTGATTTGGTGACGTTCAACTTACCTGACCAGTCAACAAGAATTGCTGTTGCGTGGAAGTCGTTTTTATTCACCGATCCGCATACGACAATTTCAACAATCCGCGTACTCAATGCGGTGATAGACCTGGCAACCTTGGGTGAAGGATCATCAACAGGAAAAGGCTCCGATTTGGACAACCCATCTTATCGATCGCTAGTTTATGTTTCCCGTTCCCCCGAGCGGAGTCTGTGCGACAAGCTTGGACACCGCGGCTGGGACGTCGCGGCTCTGAGGTCCGTCCGCGAGGCGAGGGCCTATCTCGCCGCACGCCGTCCAACCGTAGGCGTGTTCGACTTTGCGAGCGGCTTTTCGTCGCGCGAACTTGCCAGTTTCCAGTCTTGCTTCGCCAGGCGTGGGGTGGGCTGGGTCGGCATCCTCGCCGCGCCTCAGCTAACGAACGAAGTTCAGCGCGGTGTGATCCGCCGGTATTTCTCACGGTTTGTCACCGTTCCTTATGAGCTCGACAGCATGGTCGACACCATCGGTCATGAGCACGGCATGGTGGTACTCAATGCGGAAACAGACGCGCTCACGGGTGACGATGAAATAGTGGGTACCTGTCCGGCGATGCAAGATCTGTTTCGCGCCATCACCAAAGTGGCGAACAGTGACGCCCCCGTGCTGATTTCCGGCGAGTCGGGCACGGGCAAGGAATTGACGGCCGTGGCGATCCATAAGCGTTCGGTAAGGCGCAACGGCCCCCTGGTCGCGATCAATTGCGGGGCGCTTCCTTATCATCTGGTGCAGTCCGAGTTGTTCGGGTATGAACGTGGCGCCTTCACGGGTGCGTTCCAACGCAAAATTGGCCGCATCGAGTCCGCGCACGGCGGCACGCTGTTCCTCGACGAGATCGGTGATTTGCCATTGGAAAGTCAGTCCATCGTGCTGCGTTTTCTGCAGGACAGGAAGATTCAGCGGCTCGGCAGCACGGAGTCCATCGATGTGGACGTACGGATCATTTCCGCCACTAATGTCTCGCTCGAAAAGGCCGTCGCCGAGCAAACGTTTCGCGAAGATCTCTATCACCGGCTGTGTGTGCTGCGCATTGAAGAGCCGCCGCTCAGGGAGCGTGGCGAGGACATCGAGATACTCGCGTATCACATGCTGGAAAAATACCGCTCCGACGCCGCGCATCAGATCCGCGGGTTCTCCGGCGAAGCGATTAGAGCGATGCATGCGCATAGCTGGCCCGGCAATGTTCGCGAGCTTGTGAACCGCGTTCGTCGCGCGATCGTGATGTCGGATGGGCGCGTGCTTGGCCCGGCCGATCTGGAACTGGACTATATGCTGAGCGAAGGCGACAACACGCTGACCCAGGTGCGCGAAGCCGCGGAACGAAAGGCGATTGAAGCGGCCCTGCGCCGTCATCGCGGCCGGTCCCGCCCCGCGGCTCGTGAACTCGACATCTCGCGCGCGACGCTGTACCGGCTAATGGCGAACCACGGTGACCGTGGGCATCAGGACAGCATTGCCACTGCCACGCGGCGCCCGGCTGGCCCTGCCGCATGCGACGAGGAAGAGGACGCATGGAAGGAGCGCTACGCAAAAGTGGGCAAAGATTGAGCGCGTCAGGAAGGCAGGCGTCCATAGCTGTCCTCGAACCTGACAATGTCGTCTTCGCCTAGATACGTACCCGACTGCACCTCGATGATCTCAAGCGGTGTCTCTCCCGGGTTGCTCAGGCGATGCACCGTGCCAAGCGGAATATAGGTTGACTGATTTTCACTTAGCAGGAAGGTCTTTTCGCCGCACGTCACCTGCGCTGTTCCGCGAACGACGACCCAATGCTCTGCCCGGTGATGATGCATCTGCAGGGACAGGCTCTCGCCCGGCTTGACCACGATCCGCTTCACCTGAAAGCGATCGCCCGAGTCAAGCGAATCGTAAAAGCCCCACGGCCTATGCACCTTGCGATGATGATCCACTTCCGAACCGTGCTCAGCACGAATCCGTGACACGACGGCGTTGATCTGCTGAGCGTTCTGCTTGTCCGCGACGAGAATCGCATCCACTGTCTCGACGACGATTACGCCCTCCAAACCCACGCACGCAATGAGACGGCCTTGGGAGTGCGCAAAGGTGTTGATGGTGTCTTCGAAGATGACCCGGCCGCGCGCCACGTTCCCACGCGGATCCTTCGGCATCATCTGCCACACGGCATCCCAGGAGCCGACGTCGGACCATGACGAATCCATCGGCACAACCACGCCACAGGTGCCTTTACATTCACCAAGCCGCTCCATGACACCGTAGTCGATCGATTCGTCCGGACAATCGTCGAAGTCTTTCGCAGCGAGATGCACGAACTTGCCGTCCCGTGAGCGGTTGCGATGCGCAGCCTCGCAAGTGGCGTAAATCGACGGGTGCAGCGCGTGGATAACCGATAGCCAGACCGAAGCCCGAACCACGAAGAGCCCGCTGTTCCACCAATATTCGCCAGACCGAACGTACTGCTCCGCCAACTCACGGTGCGGCTTCTCGACGAACCGGTCGATCACGAAGCCGCCATCGTGTCCCAACGGCACCCCTACGCGAATGTATCCGTAGCCCGGTTCCGCATGCCGCGGCACCACGCCGATGGCGACGACGGCGCCGTCGGCGGCATAGTGCGCGGCGCGCGACACGGCGTCCTGGAACGCGAGCGCGTCGGGAACAACATGATCTGCAGGCATCACCACGAGCACGGCGTCCTTGTCCCCGGCGACTGCCTCGAGGGCCGCCGCGGTCAGCGCAGGCGCGGTGTTGTGCGAGGACGGTTCAAGGAGGATGCGAGACGGTTTGCCGCACTCGTTTAGCTGTTCGGCACTGACGTGGCCATGATTCTCGCCACAGACCAGGAGCAGGGTGCTGGAGACCGGCCACCACGCTTCGAGGCCATCAAGGCGTCGTGCGGTCGTGGCCAGCAGTGACTCTTCTCCAATCAACTCGATAAGCTGCTTCGGATATTGCTCGCGGGAGAGGGGCCACAGTCTCGTGCCGGCACCGCCCGCCAGAATCACCGGCTGGATCGATAGACGCTCGTCAGTCATGGACGTGAACTGCAGCAGTTTCGATTGGGGCGCAAAGGCGGTAGTCATCTGGCGGCTCCGTTTCAGATGGGCAAGCCTTCGTCGTGGCGACGCGCTTCTCCCCTGAATCAGACAACGAAGTGGTAACGACGACACCATATGTTGATGACGGGGGCCGCTCTGTGCGGATTCGAACTTAACGGTTTGCGAGGTAGGATCGTAATACGCGAAGCATGGTGAGTAGCGCTAACCCGCGTGTCGTTTAAAGTGATGATTGGTATGACTAGAAATAAAAATGAAGGATAGCGAACTAATCCTTGAGCCATGAGGTTTGGGGGCACAGGATGGTTCAGAAAGGATGCTTCAGAACTGAGACACTTTTCGTTCGAAAACGGGTGTTCGGCTCTGCGACTTCGCGTGCGCGCGCGGGGCGCGTGGGGCCTGCTTCCTTTCCGCTGGAGCCCGCAGGGCGGGCGTTTACCCTGATCCGCACCGCGTCGCAGCAATTGCCGCGCCGCATCAAAAAAATCGTTGAGCTCGTAAAGTCGTTCAGATATGAGACGGTTCGCGGACGGAATCGGGTTCGAGCTCGGCTTCTCATAATAAATACCATTAAAAACAGGCATTTAAAACGCATGGCACATCTCTGGCTAAAGAGGGTTTGCCGATGGAGTAATGCCTTGGGGCATTTCGACCGGGTGCTTCAGTAGGACTATCGCAGTGCAGTAATTTTTGGGCGGTAAACCGTTGCCCTCACATTTTGCATGCCTTCTGGCGTGCGAGGACCAGCCGGAAACGACTATGCTCGACTTTACGAACGATCAATTCTCGAACCACCTGCTCGCCGTCGTACCAGAACCTGAGATGGCATTGATGGCGCCTCACCTCAAGCTTCAGCGATTACGCGCTGGAGAATTACTTTCGGACTCAGGCGAAACCGTCAAACACGTGTACTTCCCGACTACCGCTATTGTGTCGATGGTCTTTCTGATGGCGGATGGCGCAACGGCGGAGGTGGCTGCTGTCGGTAACGAAGGCGTCATTGGCGTGCCGGTGTTGATGGGCGGAGCGACCATGCCCAACCGCATGGAAGTGCGCAGTGGCGGCTATGCGTACTCCATGAACGCTCAGGTATTCAAGCGCGAGTTCGAGCAGCATGGGCCCGTCCATAAGCTGATGCTGCTTTACATCCAGGCGTTGCTCACGCAGATCGCCCAGAATGCGCTGTGCAACAGGCACCATCACATCGTCAAACAGGTCTGCACCTGGCTCCTGCTTACCCATGATCGACTGAAGTCGGACGAACTCGTCGTCACTCAGCAATTGATCGCGACCATGCTCGGCGTGCGTCGCGAGGGCGTGACGGACGCGGCGGGCAAGCTCCAGGACGCCGGACTGATCAGCATGCGTCGAGGTCACATTACCTTGCTCGACCGCGAAGGTCTGGAAGGGCATGCCTGCGAGTGCTATGGGATCGTCAAACGGGAATTCCGCCGACTGCTTCTCGCAAGTGCAGCGGAGAAAGAAGGCGGCACACCGGTTATGTCGCCGCAACCCATGTACCGCAGAGACAGGGAGCGTGAACTCCAGGCGGCCTGTAGCGGACGTTGAGGCGGACCGATCTCAGCTGCCGCGTTTGTCGTGATTGCTCGTTCGCAGCACGGACGTTAGCCAGCGCCACGTCATGCGCTTGCGAAATGGGGCTGGGTGCGGGTGCCGGCTTGCGCCGCCAACTTGCCGCCTGGCCTCGATTTCGTCCGGCGATAGTGCGCGTTCCGTCCGTTCATCGGTGCGCCGTGCCGCCACGCATAACGACACGGCAAAAATTACCGCAATCATTTCGAGTACGGCAAGGATGATCAAAAGGTGCATGGCGTCCACGAAAAGTCGCGCTGTCGTGCGCGGGATAATGGGTTGACACTCATAGTCTGACATACGGCGCAGACCGGCTATTTTTCAAAGAACTGCCGATGTACGCCTCTGTTCGGCGAATACGTCTCATCGATAGGCGGCCAGCAGCGCGCTGCGATTCGGCGTGCGAACCACTTTGTCAATGATGCTTAAACGGAACAGCCGGAAGGGACTGTGTTCGCATTCGCACATTTCTCATGATTTGTGGCGGCTAAAGTCACTGGCGATGTATTCCTTCAGCCTCTACGACGATGCTTAAACGCAGCCTGCTTGCCAACTATGCTGGCCAGATTGCGACCGTTACGCTCGGCATCGTCATGGTGCCGGCGTACGTGCGATGTCTTGGCGTCGAGGCCTATGGTCTGATCGCGCTCAATGCCGTGTTGCAAGCGTGGGTGCAGATATTGGATCTCGGACTTTCGCCCACATTGTGTCGCGAACTTGCGCGCGCGCAAGATGAAGCATCGAGAAAAGAGGCAAGTGTCCTCCTGCAGTCACTCGAAAAATTCGTGGCGGCGATGTGCGTGCTGCTCGTCGTGCTGTCGGTGTTGACGGCGCCGTTCTTTGCAAAAGACTGGTTGCACGCTGCCGGATTGCCTACGCACGAAATCGAAATCGCATTTGTTCTGATGGTTTTAACCGCTTCATCGCGCTGGCTTTCTTCGGCCTATCGCGGGGGCATGGTGGGCATCGACAGGCAAGCCACGCTCAATGTCGTGATCGTGGGATTTGCCGTCATCCGGGCTGTGCTCGTTGTTCCCGTCATCGCGAGATGGCCGCGAATCGATGTATTTTTCCTTTGGCAACTGGGCGCGCTTGTCGGCGAAAGCTTGACTTTGCGATTCCTGCTTGGC
This sequence comes from Paraburkholderia solitsugae, assembly GCF_013177695.1. Classification (GTDB taxonomy): domain Bacteria; phylum Pseudomonadota; class Gammaproteobacteria; order Burkholderiales; family Burkholderiaceae; genus Paraburkholderia; species Paraburkholderia solitsugae. The sequence goes on from NZ_WOEY01000130.1 coordinate 131,601, forward strand.
CGCGCGATTAAAGCGCCGCTGCTGACGCGAACCTTCTCACGCGCTACGTTGACGGCGCAGGCGAGATTGTCGCTGTCCATCGCGTTCTCCGCGCTCGTGTGGGCGACCACGACGCAGATCGACAAGGTCATTCTGTCGAAGGTCGTGCCTCTGCAGGCATTTGGCGTATTTAGCATGGCGACGCTCCTCGCCAGCGGTATCTTGCTGCTGGCCAATCCTATTCAGCAGGCGTTCATTCCGCGCTTTGCCGCGGACGGTGTGGGCGGCAGCCGGAACATCCTATCGAGCTATCTTCTCGCGAGCGAGATCATGATGATCGTGGTCATTCCGGTTGCAATGATCTTCGCGATAGCGCCTGATGTCGTGCTCAGGCTGTGGTCGGCGACTGCGCCCTCGACGCCGGAAGCCTGGCGCATCCTGCAGTGCTATGCAGTCGGTAACGCATGTACCGCTATTGCGGAGTTGGCGTTCCTTGTGCAATACGCTCAAGGAAATCTGTCGCTGCAAATCAGGGGTAACGTCGCCTTCCTGATCATCCTCGTACCGGCCGTTTTCATCGGCTCGCGAAACGATGGGGCCGTTGGCGTAGCGTATGCATGGCTTGCATTGAGTCTGTTCCGGGTGCTCGTCTGGGTTAGCATCGTGCACCGTACATTCCTGCCTGGCATCAACGTGAGGTGGTACAGGGGGATGGTGGCGCGCGTCGCGGCGACGGGATTAGTCGGCTTCGCATTTCATTACACGAACCTGCGCCAGGGATCGAGAGTCCAGATTTTCGTTTTCCTCCTCCTCATGTGGCTGTCAATGATGGTGGCCGCGGTCGCTGCCTCACCGATCTCGCAACGTAAAGCGCGCAATCTCGCGGGGCGTCTCGTCTTCAACTGAAGGCGTTGCCTGTTCTCTTCGACGGGAATCGTCGACGAAGTCGCAAATTCAACCTCCAGCCGGAAGACCTTCTGTGCGAATTCGAACCGAAGGGTATCGGGGTGCCGCCTAGGATCGGCAGTAATGGCGCACTGCGGCATGACCGCGCCACGGTTGCTGAACCGTTCAATCATGGAGGTATCGCGATGAGGGTTGCAATTGTTCACGAATGGTTAGTGACATTTGGCGGGTCCGAACGAGTGGTTGAACAGATGATTGAATGCTTCCCCGAAGCTGATGTCTTTAGCTTGATCGACTTTATGGAGGATCGTACTTTTTTGAAGGGGAAAAGGGCGAAGACTTCGTTTGTGCAGAAGCTACCGTTCGCCAAACGACGGTACCGTAACTATCTGCCGCTCTTTCCGCTAGCCGTCGAGCAGTTTGACTTGTCTGCTTACGATCTGATCATTTCAAGTTCGCATGCCGTTGCGAAGGGCGTACTGGTAGGACCCGATCAACTTCATATCAGCTATGTCCATTCACCCATCCGCTATGCGTGGGATCTGCAGCATCAGTACCTGACAGAAGCGAATCTGTTGAAGGGTTTTCGTTCGATGTTCGCCCGCGTCGCGCTGCACTATCTGCGCACGTGGGACGTGCGGACGGCAAATGGCGTCGATACGTTCGTCGTCAATTCCGACTTCATTGCGCGCCGTGTCAATCGTGTCTACCGCCGCGATGCGACGGTCGTGTACCCCCCGGTAGACACCGAGGCATTTGGGTTACACACGCATAAGGAATCGTTCTACGTCACGGTCTCCAGAATGGTGCCGTACAAAAGAGTGGACCTGGTCGTGGAGGCCTTTTCGGGCATGCCTGAGCGTTCGCTGGTCGTGATTGGGGACGGCCCGGATATGGCAAAGATCCGTGCCAAAGCGGGACCCAACGTCATTGTCATGGGGCATCAGCCCTTCGCGGTCCTCAAGGACTACCTGCAACGTGCGCGGGCATTTGTATTCGCTGCAGAGGAAGACTTCGGTATTTCGATTGTGGAGGCGCAGGCGTGTGGCACACCTGTGATTGCGTTCGGCAAGGGCGGGGCATGTGAAACGGTGATCGACGATACACAGCCGCAGCCGACAGGCGTGTTCTTCGAAGAGCAGACCGTCGAATCAGTGCAGGCTGCGGTCCGCAGATTCGAAGCGGGTGCACATAAATTTTTGCCCGAGAGTTGTCGAGCCAATGCGGAGCGGTTTTCCGAGGCGGCTTTTCGTCGGGGGTTCCTGGCAGTCGTCCTGAAAGCGATGGAATCACACCAGAATTTGCGGGTCTGGCGTAAGTTCCGCGCGTCAATTCGACCACCCGTTCGCGCCATAGCGATCGAAGACGAACCGGCGGAACTTGGCGTGTCTTCGCTTCGATCCTAATCGGTTTGGAAAGTCGGCCGGCTGCTCAACACGAGGAAATGCCAAGTGAACTCAACCGTCAGAATCGAGTACGCGTCACTGCCTGAACTGGCCGTCAATCCATTTCCGGCTCTGACGAACAAGGTCGCGCTGGCAGCCGCGGATATTGTTGGTTTTACGGTAGCACTGTTAGTGACGAATCACGTGGGCAAATTTGCTACCGCGGCGCCGAGGAATATGTGGGCGATCTTCTCCCATCAGCCCATGCTGATCTACATGGCGCTCGCCTGCGTTGGAACAGCGTGGTTCTGGGCGAGGCTGCGGCACTACACGTGCCGCCGGCCGATGTGGCGTGAACTCCAGGAGATCTTCCGGATGTTGATCGTGCTCGCGGTCGTTCATCTGGCGCTTACCGCGCTGACCAAGGGAACGTTCTCGCGCGGATGGTGGGCGTTGACGTGGAGCGGCGCCCTTGTCTTAGTGCCCGCGTTCCGGTCGCTAACCAAGCGCGCGCTCGATTGGGCAAACCTGTGGAAGCGCCCGACGCTGATTGTGGGTTGTGGCGAAAGCGCGTTGGAAGCCAGGCGGGCACTGTCGAATCAGGCGTTTCTGGGCGTGGACGTGATCGCCTATGTCGCGCCCGACGCCCAGGCCGCCGCGGACAAAGAATCGATCTTTGTGTCGGACGCCCCCATTCTGCAGGGCTTGACCCCCGCGACGTTCAGATCGTTGCCAGGGGTACAGGTCGTGATAGCGCTCGAACACGATCACCGGGCCTTGCGCGACATGTGGGTTCGCGGACTCACGAAGTACGGCATTCGGGACGTCACCGTGATGGCATCGATGCGTGGCGTGCCGTTGTGCGGCACCGACATCTCGTACTTCTTCGGCCATGAAGTGATGATGTTGCGCGTGCAAAACAACCTCGCGCGTTTTTCGGCCAGAGTGCTCAAGCGGATCTTCGACGTCGTGGTGGGCGGGTTTCTGTTAATCATGCTACTGCCTATCTTCGCGATTATTGCGGCCCTGGTGGCAAGGGACGGTAGCTCCGCGTTTTTTGGGCACACCCGGATCGGACAGAACGGCAAAAAGTTCAGCTGCTACAAATTCCGCTCGATGGTGCCGAATGCCGACAAGGTACTGAATGAATTGCTTGAGCGCGATCCGGTCGCAAGAGCCGAATGGGAGAAGGATTTCAAACTGAAGGACGATATCCGGATCACGTCAATTGGCGCGCTACTGCGCAAAACCAGCCTCGACGAATTGCCGCAGTTGTGGAACGTGCTGCGCGGGGACATGAGCCTTGTGGGACCGCGCCCGGTCATCGAGAAGGAGATCGCCCGGTACGGTGAGGAGGCTGCCTATTATTTATTGGCAAAACCGGGCATGACAGGTCTCTGGCAGGTAAGCGGCCGTAACGATACGGATTACGCGCGGCGCGTATTCCTCGACGCATGGTATGTGAAAAACTGGTCGCTCTGGTACGACATCATGATTATGTTGAAGACGGTTGGCGTGGTGGTCCGGCGCGATGGCGCGTACTGATTGATGGGATGGCGATGCTGGCGCCGACTATTGACGAGGCGTATCGCTGCATCACAGTTTCAACGCAGTGATGGTCGTGCTGAGTACGCGGGCCATACAGAAATTTGCCAGCAATTGCGGCGGCGTGATAAATGCCTTGGCCAATAGGACCTCGCCACCGTCGCTCAACGCGAGCGAGTATTGGTTGGCCAGCGCCTTCAGCAACAGAAGCACCACCGGCATGGCTGAAGAGGCGAGCAAAATGACAACGCACGTGTAGAGCGTGTATAGCCCTGTCCGTACCAGATACTGTCCGCTCCTGGCGCGGAACACCAACAATCGGGAAGCCGAAAAAACTGCAATGGCCGCAATGACCGAGCTTAGAAAATTGGCCTGGAATACCGGTAAATGCAGCCACTGAGCGAAAAAAAACAGCAGTGATGTGTCGAGCAACCAACCGCAGCCCGAAACCGTACCAAATCGAAAGAATGACTTCATCGTCTTGTTCAAATTGTTAGCTTCGGTGCTCATTGGGATCTTCGACCTTGGTGTGAGATTGTGCCCCGGCTGGGTCACGGGATCAGTTCCACGGCCGCACTGGGTGGTTATCCACGACAGCAGACCGGCTATCTGCTCTGATCGGCGATACTCAAACTTCTGGGAGCAATGCCAAAGCAATTGAGAGCGGTAAAGTCCGGTGACGGATTCTGAAAGACGACGCTAATGACGCTATCGCTACGGAAGTTCAACTTTAAACCAGCCGTCTCAGCGAGCTTGAGCCCCATATACAAGACACGCCAAGGCACGGGAATCAGTATGAGACGCCGACCTTGCATGCTGGCGATGTGCCGCAATAGAGCACGAAAAGCGATCCCATCAGGCTGAGCAATAGTGAGGGGCCCCTTTGCTTTATCGAATTCTCCGGCAATCGCACGGCGCACCACATCCGCCAAGGTTTCTTCGTGCAGCAGATACTGCAGCGAGCTACCGTCACCGATCATCGGAACAATGCGCGCCTTGTCGGCAACTTGCTCGAGGCTGCCAAAAACCCCGCCCCCGCTTCCCCCATAGACCAGGCCAAGCCGCAAAACCACTCCGCCTGCCTGCAGGGCCATCCTTTCGACCGCCAGTTTTGCCTGCCCATATACAGAACGCGCACCTGCAAATGCGCTGATCGTCGAGATAAAGACCACCTGCTGGACACCGGCCGAGCGGGCGGCTTCGAAGAGCCTCGCAGAGCCCTGCACGCAAGTGCGCTGTATATCGTCTACGCTATTCACCTTCATGTCCCAGGCAGCATGAACCAGATGGGTGACCTTACGCCGAGCCAGTTCCCGCGTCACGCTTTCGGAATCGGAATCCAGCGACCATTCCATATCCCGCTCTCCGGAAGGATGCCGAACCATCCTGATTACTTCTCCGCGCGACTCTAAAGCACGAACGAGAATCGAGCCCACATAGCCGCTGGCGCCGGTTACCGCAAATCGAGGAGAAGAGGATGTCATACACGTAGCGCACAAGCATTTTCGGATGCAAGGCGGGTCACTGCCTTACCAATGCGATGGGCGTTAGCCATCACGGTCAAGGTAATCGTCGTTGCGGGAATGCTCGGGAACACCGTCGCGTCGATCACATGGGTATAGGCCATCCCATACGGCCGTCCTAAGGCGTCGGTTTCGCCGGCCTTCGGATGGACCGCCATCGGAAAGCTGCCGCCAGTGTGGAACCCGCGGCCCGGCTCCGTCACCTGCAACATGGGTGCCACGGGGAAAGCGCCGAAGCAGCGAGAGTAAGCCCGCAGTTTGTCCACTACCTGGCTTACCTTGGCTGCGGTCTGCGGATTCAACGATTGGCTGAGATCGAAAAAATCGCCATCGCTCGTACGGCGCAAGACGCCGTTGATGGCACCCGAGTGCGCCGAATGCAGGTACGCTTGAACCAACAGCAACCGGCCGAGAACCAGATTCTTCGGGAAAACCGTTTTCAGCAAGCCCAGTTTATGGTCCAGCAACTGTTCGAGATGGTCGTTGTAGCTATACACCTGCAGGTGAAGCGCGTAAGGACTTATCGCCAGGTCGGCAATCTCAATGAACGCCTGAGTCAGTGTATGAAGCTTTTCGTCCGCTACGTCAGGCGCAGCCTTCGCTTGCAGCATAGGGAATAGAAAATACTGCGAATCCTTGAACTGCACCGGGTGATCGTAAAGTCCCAGCGAACGCAGCAGTATGACAGTGGAATTGATGGTTCCCGCGCCGATAAATACGCGGCCTCCACTCAACTCGGCCCGGGTGCCGTCCTGGTTCGCCACCTCGATGATGACGCCACTTTCCGTCTCCCTTACGGAGCGTACGAGGACATTGGGCCGGTAGTGCACACGACCCGTGCCCAACAGCCGCTCCAGGGTATGACGACTGGAATACACAGAGTCGCGTGGACAACCATGCAGGCAATAGCCGCAATAATTGCAGCCCTTAGCATCGATCCGATCGCTTGCATTCACCGCCAGGCGAGACCCGCCCACCCGGATCCCACCGGCCAGCAGTCGCTCCCTATGGTTGAATGACCGCTCCAGCAGCTGACGGACCTGCGCGCTCTTTCTTAGCGGAGACATCGACTGCGCCGGCATGGGGAACTGCATGGATAGATCATCCTCCTCCCCGGCCACCGGCAGCATGCTCAATACGCTCGCATAGCTGTTTGCCATTTCTTCATATGCAACTGGCCAATCGCAAATATCCTCGGCGCTGTATGGAAAGAGGGCGGCGCCCCATGCATTGCTCAAGCCCCCTTTGGCATAAGACGCCCGGATATTCAACTTGCCGTAACGGATGTCCGGAGCTGCAACCGGGCGCTGATAAGGATAGTCCGATCCGTGGACCAGCTTGAACGGCACCTCGCCATGCTTGGGAACCAGCGTCCTCAGCACCTTGATTTCTTCGCCCGTCCATTCGGCAAGGGGCTTGCCCCCGGCCGCACGAGCCAAGGTCTCGCGCTGAGGCTCCAACGTAACACCTGCGTCCAGTATCGTGACCTCATGTCCCTCACTGGCGAGCGCATGCGCGCAAGCGACCCCCGCGGGACCGGACCCGACGACGTAGTACATAGCCGATGTTTGTCGCATTTGTGTACCAGCGTTAGTGGCCCCCTTCTCTGCCAGACACCTTCACGTTTAGCTGAAGAATGCTTAGCAGGCAGCTTGAGAAGACGAACTCCATTCCCGTGGAAATGAGTAAGGAAGAACACACGACAAGCCGCGTGAACGAGTCTGCGTCCAATGCGCCGAAGTGCGTGCCCGACCAGATGTACAACGCACGAAAAACCATGGCCACGCCGGCCACGACCAAAGTACCTCCAATCAGCGTCCCCCGCTCCAGTTGAAGCCAGCGCCCCAACCACGCAGTCCATCTGGAATTGGGAAACAACCCTTCCTGATCCGCAAACATGCGGGAGAGCACGGCGAAGAGCAGCAGTTGAAACCCCACCTCGGTCATGGTGGCGCAATAAATCAACGTATCGATACCAAAGCGGACGCCGTGAATGGTGACAGGATGCGGGAATAGTGCACCACCCAATAGCAAACCCGCAACCAGCAGCAGCATGCCGGGGTACAGGAACAGCCAGTTAGGGCTAAACAGCAGCATGAACCGCAAGTGACGCCAGCCATCGCGATAGGGGCGCAAATGCGGTGGACGGGACCGGCCGTCAGGACTGAGGGTGGTTGGGACTTCAACAACGTTCATGTGTTTCAGCGTCGCCTTGATCACCATTTCCGACGCGAACTCCATGCCTCTCGTACGCAAGTCCATGCGCTCGAAAGCTGCCTTGGAAAAGCCGCGAATGCCGCAATGAAAATCGCCGACCTTGGGTCGAAATAACAAGCGACCGATTCCGGAAAGTACGGGATTGCCGATGTACTTGTTCTTCCAGGGCATCGCCCCTGGCGCAATGCCGCCCTTGAACCGATTGCCCATCACCAGATCCGCACCTTCCCTGAGCGCGGCAACAAAGGGCTCGAGTCGGCTGAAATCATAGCTGTCGTCGGAGTCACCCATGATGCAATACTTGCCGTTGGCGCCCATCACTGCGCCATAGAGCGCGGCGCCGTAACCGCGGACGGGAATATCGACCACCCGCGCGCCCAACTGTTTCGCGATATCCTGGGAGCCGTCGGTCGAGCCGTTGTCGCCAATGATGACTTCGCCTGAAATATCTTTTCCCTCAAGGAACCGCTTGGCTTTCGCGATGCACGCCCCCAGGGTTTCCGCTTCGTTGAGACATGGCATAACAATGCTTAATTCGACGCTGCTAGTCATGAGAAGGTACCTCAATTCGGAAAACGGATTAATCCTCCGGGGGGCTTGGCTTCGCGCTTCTTTCAGCAGTGCACAGGCCGGGAAGCCACGCACAAAAATGCGACACTCGCGCAACTGCACTGCAACGTGATTTTCGGCTCGTGCGGCTCGACGTATGTGCGATATCGCACCGAGCCTCCGGCCACTTCCTAACGAGATTGAGAGGCAATCTGGAGACTGACCATTTGTTGCTCCACATGCCCGGGAGAAATTGTCTTTCTCTTGACAAACTAGAGCGCAGCATCGATCGTTACAGTGACTCGATCGATGCTTCCGTCAGTTCAAAAACGTTTCCGCACATTGCGGACACGGTAGCAACATCAGGAGTGCAATCTACTTCCATGCGCTTCGCGCGGCCTGCCTGATCCTGTGAACGTGCCGTGGCCTTTCGCCTGCTTCGGCTTTAGGGTTGCCTCACCAACGAAGTGCACTACCGTGGAGGGACGTGCCGTGAGTGGAAACGAGAACAACATGAGCATTGGCGCTCATCAGCGCGAGGAGTCGATCGCTCGGTCTGGCGAAACACCTCTGTGGCGTGTGCTTTATTTCGCCTGCGTGATGGCTCTTTCAATAGCCTATTTCCATTCGGCCATCGAGGTATCGAACTACAAGCACCTCTGGATGGACGAAGTGCTGGCAGTGACAGCCGCCGGTCAACCGACACTTGTCGGCGTTAACGCAGCGATATGGGCTGGCACGGACTTTTCCCCCCCGCTGCTTCACTACCTTTTGCATGGTTTGATGTATTACGCAGATGTATTTAGCGCTCCATTGATCTATAGAGTTCCATCCATCCTTAGTGTTTATCTGGCGGCCTGGCTGATCTACCTGTTGGTTAGGCGATACCTGAGCGCGGCTATGGCCCTGGTGGCGTTTGCGTTGATTCTTGGCTCCGGGCTGTTTGAATTCGCCGTGCAAGCGCGGCAGTATGGATTGCTGACCCTGGACCTGTCAGCAGCACTGTTTATCTGGGACGGATTTCGCCGCACGCGATATCCGAGCGCAAGCGCCTTGGCGTTATGGGCAGTTTTTGCAATGGGGTTAGGTACACATTTTTACGGATTCCTATCGATTGCTGCGATTGGAATGTGCGAGGTTTTATATTTTCTGACTGGTGGCAGCATTAGATGGAGAATTTGGCTTGCTTTGGTTTTGACCATCCCGGTGGAAGCGGGTCTCCATCCTCTGGCAGCGCATCTGGCTTCGTTTAACGCCGGCGATAACAAAGCGCTCTCCTACTATGCACATCCAACAGTTGGCGCATTTTCTGAGGCACTGTGGAAAGTGTTGCTTGGGGGAAGCGGCGGAACCCTTGTTATCGCGATAGCAGCGCTGTCAGCGATTCTCATTTCCGTGGCCAAGGTCTCGCCGTTACTGGCTGACAAATTGAACGCACTGGAAGGCGGAGTAACGCCAACATCAGCCGCGGACCGTCTGCAGTTCGAGATCTTGCTTGGGGCCTTATTGTTGCTGCCGTTTGTTATCTTCGCCTTCTCCCTTTTGATTACGCACTCATTCAGCTATCGGTACGTCGTTGCGTGCACCTTGTTTTTTGGTATGGCAGGGGCTTATCTATTGGATAAATTGACATGCAAGCGGGCAGTTGCCTTGATAACAATGCCCGTCCTGATTCTCATACTGATAAGTCGTGGACACGCGCAAGATGATGTTGCCAGTGTGATTGCCAGTCTAAGGCAGGTTCCTGCCGGGTTGCCGATTGTGGTGGAAAATGGCCGAGACTACATCGAACTCATGGGGGCCAACGATAATCCTTCCAAAGATCGGTTGTATTTTCTCAAGAACTCTGCAGGATATGTTTCGCCTGATCCAACCAACGAGCATGCAGCAACAAGGATGGTTTCCTTGGGGAAGGGTTACAAGGTCGTAGCGGCACGTGAGTTTTTGGCTCACCAAAAGGACTTCTATCTATTTACTACGCCGGAGCATGGTACCCGTGAAGGATTTCTGCCCTGGTTGTTTGCTGACTCGATCGCAACCCGTCTGCTGTTCTCCGGACCGGACGCGACTGTGCTCCAGGTTCATCAGGGCGATAAGTGAATCAGCAGCCCTCGGGTCCGACCATGCCGGCGATACCGCGAGCTACTGTCGGTCCGGAATGAGATAGCGAGGTATCGGGCCCACTCGCCAGTCGAAGCTTTGCGCGGTAATCGTTAACGGCGTATCGACACCTTGCCAGTCGCGCTGAATGTATTTTCCGGCTGGCAGGTGTATGGATGCCATACCTTCCTTGCCGTCGGTGGTCCAGCCGGCGATGACCGGATCATCAGTCCCGTACTGATACGCCTTGACGTTATTCGCGTCGACTAGTGCCTTTGCCCAGTTACGCGTGCCGACGGTACTGCTCAACACGGAAGCGGCGACGAACGCTGGTTTGGGTGTCAGATCGTGGCGCAGCAAGCCAAAATTATGTTCGATGTTGTTGATGTCGGTGCCATCATCGACAAAGTCATACCAGAACAACACCCGAACCGCGCCATAGCGCCGCGAGAGCAAATAGGTGCGCACCAGATTGGACGCCTGTGTTGCCTCACCTTGCCCAGGGTCTTTAGGATTCACGGGCCAGCCCATTTCCGTCACCCAAACCTGGAGAGGCCGGCCGTCTGATTTCACATGCTGTGCAGTCAGTTCTTTCAGGTAGGGCCATACCGTCGGAACGCTCACGAAATCTATCGGGGCGCCCGTCGCCTGGTATCCCCTTTCTGGTGTATTGGGTGGCATATAGGGGTGTACGCTAAAGCCGTCCTGGTCGTTCAGACTTCCTTCCTTGATCATCGCAACCAGGCAGTCGCCGCCGGGGCCGCCACCCGCGCCGCCGCCGCCGCAGGAAATGACCGACGCATCCGGGCTGACACGTTTGACGGCGCTGAACGTGTCCTTCAATAGGGAAGAATAGGCGGCGTAGCTGATCTTGCTGAAGTCCGGTTCATTCCACACCTCCCAATGCTTCACTGTCCCACCGTAGCGGGCGACCACAGCGTCAACGTAGTCCGAGAAACGCTTCCGGGCCTCGGGTGACTGCGGAAAGTTCGACTTTGAAAAAAGCGTTGGATAGGCGGTCGCATTGCCATAGTCAAGCACGACTAACGGCGAGATCCCGAGACGCTTACATGCGGCAAGGTATGCGTCGTAGCGCGCAGGAAAGTTGAAGACGCCTGGTCTTTTCTCGATTGCCTCCCAATAGAGTTCGTCCCGGATCCACGAGAACCCGGCCTGCTTGACGAGCGGCAACAGCACCGAGGGCGGTGTGCCGCCTTGAGCGAAGTGGGTGACGACACCGAAGTCGGAAGGCCCCACTTCATCGCGCTTCGTGACGACAGCCAGCGTGCTCGCTGTCTTGTCGAGCGTTTCTCCGTCCGGCGCTTTCAAAATTGCGTCGACGCGGAACAAACCAGAACGCGGTGTCGCGACGCCGACTTCGATCGCCTTGCCTCCCTGCATATTGCTGATGGTTCTCTCGTACGAGGCGAGCGGAGCTGGCATCAACTTGCCGTCGCTGTCATATGGGAAAACGCTGACCGTTACCTTTGCCTGGTGCAGATCGTCCGGCGTTGAAACATCGAACCGGAGGATCTTCTTTCCGTTTGTCAGCGTGATTTGCGAGCCTGGCAGATTGACCAGTTGCAGCTTCGACTGTGCGTATGAGCCGTTTGAGAAAGCCAGAAACAGTAATGCAGTTAGCGTTGCGCGTCTGACTTGGCGTGGTTCGAACAGGCTTCGGCGGAGATGAATCGTCAGCATAGGATCATCCTCGTTGAATCGCTCATGGAAATAACTCAGTCGGTTCGACAAGCAGAGATGCCGATGCGGAGCGGCCGCGCGGGACGCCGCTTTTTCCGGGCGACAAACCGGACCAAGATAGGGCGCGCCGTTCTACTCATCAGTGCGGAATCGAACTTTCAAAGCTGTCGCCGGTGCCGGATCACACCTACGTTCTCCGCCGGGCCTTGTGTGTGAAACCGTACTGATCGAGTTTCCTGCGAGATCGCTTAATGCAACCTCTGACTGGCTATCGGCTGGTCGGCGGATTACGACGCCGGTGCCGTCTGGCGCGCTGGAATGGTGTGGCAAATCGAATACAGCGATGTGTATCAGACGGCGTGAGCGAAACCTGGGCGCATGGCGTTGCTGTCTCGGGATCATCTGGAGAGGTATCTGATGGACGACGTTACGGAGCGATCCAACGCTCACCGGAAAGACGGTTCCGTTCAGGCCGCAACGGCAACCGACGCCGGCGCGATGCGAAGTGTCCAACGGCAGGTGCCGTTCGCGGGGTTTGCAATTAACGGCAAATTTGCGTCTCAGCGGATCACTGGCGTGCAACGCGTTGGCTATGAACTGGCGATGGCGTTTCAGCGACTGTTTCCCGAGGACACCGATCTCCCGCTGCTGCTTCCTGTTGACGCACGCGAGGAGGTCGACCTACCGAAAGCAAAGACGGTCGGACGCCGGTTGAAGGGCGCCCTGTGGGAGCAATTCGCGCTCCCGTTCGCGACTGGCGGCCGAACACTGCTTAGCCTCTGCAATATGGGGCCACTGTTCGCACGTCGTCAGGTCGTGATGATGCATGACGTGGCAGTCTACGATCTGCCGGAGAACTATTCCTGGAAGTTCAGGTTATGGTATCGGTTCGCATTTTCGATTTTGAAGCACAGCGCCAGCCACATTGTGACGGTGTCGGAATTCTCGAAAAAAAGAATCATGGCGCGCCTCGGTATCGACGCGTCGCGTATTTCGGTCGTCTGGAATGGCGTGGACCACTTTGACAGAATCGCAGCGGATCAGTCGATTTTGTCACGGCTGAATCTGCAGCACGACGGCTATGTACTCGCGGTCGGTAATCTGTCAGTCGGCAAGAATCTTGCCCGAGTGCTTGCCGCAATCGAGCAACTGAGCGAGCGTCACGACTGGAAGTTTGTGGTGGTCGGCGGATGCGATTTGCGGATCTTCAATCCCAAAGCCAAGGCGGGCTACGACCTCTCGAAGAACATCATCGCCGCCGGTTTCGTGTCCGATGGTGAGCTGCGTGCGCTGTATGAAAATGCGGCCTGTTTTGTGTTTCCCTCGCTGTATGAAGGTTTTGGACTGCCGCCGCTCGAGGCGATGTTGTGCGGCTGTCCCGTGGTTGTGTCGCGTGAAGCCTCGCTGCCGGAAATATGCGGCGATGCCGCGGTCTATTGCGACGCGCGTTCCGTCGAAGACATCGCCGACAAGGTGGCGCAGTTGATGGGCGACGCTGCGCTGCGCGACACCTGGCGCGCGCGCGGCAGGGCGCATGCGCGTCACTTCCGCTGGGAGCGGTCCGCACGTCAGTTACTGGATGTTCTGGAGCGTCAACTCGGGGCGGGCGAGGCCGCTCGTCCAGTCCGCGCGCCGCCCGTCGCATCGAGGTTTTGAGTTGCTGCGCTTGCCAGGTAGCCACGACGCCAAACTGCACCTTGAGCCTCGGTGCGATTCCGAACATAGCCTTCCGTATGTCACCAAGTACTCTTCCCGTGTTGAGCGCGCCGCGCTTGCTGGACAAGAGACAGGGATGCAGCAATACAGAGTCTTGGTGATCAACGATTTCGAGCAAAAGGGTGGGGCGGAGGTCGTCTATCGGCAGTCCGCTGACCTTCTACGTGCAATGTCCGGCGTGGAAGTGGAATGTTTTGACGTCAGCCGACTCCGCGGGAGTTCGTCGTTGCTGTCGAGATCGTGGAACGTGGCGGCGGCACGCGCACTGAAGCAAACCCTTATCACCTATCGCCCGCATCGGATTCTTGTCCACAACTACCACAATGCGTTATCCGCCTCGGTCCTCGGCGTGATCGCCCGATACAAGCGGGAGTTGGGCTACGCCACGTATATGACGTGTCACGATTTTCATCTTGTGTATTACAACCCGACACTGCACTACGTTGTGAACGGCCATATCGAGCATTTGACGCTGGATGTGCTGCAAACCGGGCATGTCCTGAAGTTGCGCGCCAGCACCAAAGGTGCAGTCCACGACATTTTTTCGAAGGCCTACTGGCATGCGGTGCGGGCGGTGTACAAGCCAGAGCGCATCTTCGACCGGTTAATTTGTCCCAGTGACTTCATGCAGGAGGCCCTGCGTCGGAGAGGGATCGACAACACGGTCGTCCTTTACAACCCCTCGGTAGTGGCGGAGGCGAACAAGCCGGTGAGCGTGCGCGATCGGGAGCGCTTCAATCTTGCATTTGTCGGACGCATCGCCCGCGAGAAGGGTCTCGCGGAGTTTATCGCGCTCGCGAACTCGATCGATTTTGCGCGTATTGAGCGCATCGGTGTGTTTGGCGACGGTCCCGACCGCGACGCGATCGAGCGACGCTATGCGCCGCTGGTCGAGTCGGGAAAACTTATTTTCTTCGGTAGCCTGCCGCACGACCGGCTATTCTCCGAACTACGACGCTTTGCCGATGCCATCGTCCTGCCGTCCGTGGGGATGGAAGTCGCGCCGCTCGTCATTGTCGAGGCTGCCATGCTGGGGCTGCCCACCCTGATCCGGGAAGGCGCTCATCGATTGGATTTTGGCAATACCGTCGGCAGCAAGATCACTTATCGTGATAACCCGCAGAGTATTCGAGCGGCGCTCGATGAGCTTGCCACACACCTCGCGACGCCGGAGAGACGGTACGATGTGAGCGATTTTTTGCCTCAGTGTTATGCGGAGCGTCTGGCACACATCATGCGCTTGACATAGACCCAGACACGTCTTGCTGGCCACACGCATTGCACGCGGATTCTATAGGTGACACTGATCGAAAACTATTTAATACGTCTAAGCGACAAGAAATCGATCGGGCACTAGAAACGGTATGGGCCGACGGTTACCGATTCAACAGACAGTTAAGAACCACGGACTGACTTGCTATGGCCCACCCAATATTGCGGAACATGTTTGCGCTGTCAGTCTTGCAAGTGGCGAATATGGTGCTGCCGCTTGCGACGCTGCCGTATCTGTTCCGCGTGCTGGGCCCCGACCACTTTGGCGCCTATGTCTTTGCACAGGCGGTGATTGCCTATCTGGTCTTGCTGACCGACTATGGCTTTATTTTGTCGGCCACGGGCGAGATTGCAAAGGTGCAGAACGACCGCGACGCTGTGTCGAGAATTTTCTGGAAAACGCAGGCGGCCAAAATCCTTGTAGCGTGTGTCGGCCTTGCACTTCTGATGCTGGGCGTTTTGCTGGTGCCGAAACTGATTGAGCTTCGGCCCATCATGTTTGCGACCTTTCCGCTCGTCATCGGCTCGGTGCTATTTCCGCAGTGGCTCTTCCAGGGTTTGGAGCGGATGTCCTTTGTCACCATTTCGACATTGAGCGCACGCCTGCTTGTCATACCCGCTACCTACCTTCTCGTTCACTCGCCCGATGACACGTGGCGAGCGGCGCTCATCGCTTCAATGAGCACCGTCGTCGCCGGGATCATCTCGCTGACACTGATCGCACGCTTGAGACTGATCTCGTTTGAGCTTCCGAGCGTCAGTGATGTCATCGGCGCGTTTCAGGAAGGATGGCACGTATTCATCGCAACCGCCGCTATCAGCCTGTACACGACAACGAACAGCGTGCTGCTCGGATTTCTGGCGGGCAACGTCACGCTAGGCTACTTTGGTGCCGCCGACAAGATTCGGAACGTGGTGCAGGCGCTGATAGCGCCGCTCAGCAACGCGCTGTATCCGCGCGTCAATGCACTGTTTGCTGAAGATGCCACCAAGGCCTTTGCACTGGTGCGCAAGGCACTTTATGCGCTGAGCGCCATCATGCTCGCCGTATCGGTCATGCTCTGGGCGCTCGCGCCGTGGATCGTTCGCGTCGGTATGGGACCTCAATACGCGCCGGCGGTCGACGTTCTACGGTGGATGGCGTTCGTGCCGTGGCTGGTAGCCCTGAGTAATGTTCTTGGGCTCCAGATGATGCTGCCGCTCGGCATGAAGAAGAAGTTTAGCGAGATACTGCTTGGATCCGGGGTGTTCAACGTGGCGCTGTTGGTGCCGCTTTCGATTCGCTTTGGCGCGCAAGGCGCAGCAATGTCCATACTGGCAACCGAAACGCTTGTCACCGGTTGCATGGCGTTTTATCTCATTCAGAAGAGAGTCCCGGTCTTCGTGACACGAGCCGCGTCGGCTGATGAATATTGAACGCGTGAGTGTATTGAAAGGCGTGACATAGGTGTGCTATCGCATCCGAACGTCGACGCGCGGAGAATGGCTATCGTGATACCGGCGTGTCGCGACGATGCGGCATTCGAGCTAATCTGACGCACTCTTCGCTGCAACAGCCTTGTCAGGCTCAGGACTTGCCATGAGCGACTTTTTCCAGTCGGCCGGCCTGACTGTATCGAACGGTGTTCGACCAACCGCCTGTTCGAAGTAGCGGACATAGAGCATGATGACGCTAAAACGGCGGTCACCGAAAACCAGAATTCGAACCAGCCTTCTGGCAAAAATCGACGCAGCCCAGAACGGCGCGGGACCGCGATGCCGAAACACCATATCGACATAATTGCGCAGCCCGCACGCGTACTTCCACTGCGTAGCCGCGGGCATGCGCCTGGTTTCGAACCACGCGCGCAATGAGCGCGGGCGCTGCACCAGATCGCGGTTTTCGCCGTCCTTGTGCGTCATGTGGGAGGCGGTGACGCAACGCAGCTCACCGATGCGGCTCAGACGTGCGGTGTACTCGACATCGTCGTTCCACACAAAGTACTCGTGCGCAGGGAAGCCTACGCGTTGAATCGCATCGTGCCGGATGCACGCTCCGACGAACGACATATAGTCGGTCTTGAAGGAATCGGCCGCGTGGTATTCGGGCTTTGGCGCAATCAGTCGCATCCGGTCATCGAAGGTTCCCTGATGCCAGAACTGCACACGGCGATCGATGCCAAATACCGCGCCGCATAGTGCAACAACGTCAGTGCGTGCGGCGTCCTGGGACACCATCAGCTGTTCGAGCGCATCGGGCATGGGCTCTGCGTCGTCGTCCATGAGCCAGTACCAATCGTAGCCTTTGGAAAATGCAGTTCTGATGCCCGTTGCGAACCCTCCGGCTCCTCCCGTGTTGCTCTCCGACAGAACGACGAAAACCCTGTCGTGCTTCGCCTCAACGGCAGCCAGATACTCGCGCGAACCGTCGTTGCTGCCGTTGTCGACGACGTAAATTGCATCGACGGGCCGCGTTTGAGCAAGCAGCGCCTCGACACATTCCTGCAGTAAGGTGCGCCGGTTGTACGAAACAACGATTGCTGCAACGCGCACCGTGTTCATTGGATCAGCTCCTCGGCGATTAGCTCCTCGGCGGCTTTCAGCGCGGCGCCGACGACCTGGTCCATATTGTAATAACGATATTGCGCGAGCCTCCCGACAAACGTCACATCGGGTGTGGCTTCCGCGAGTTCGTTATAGCGTTTGAAAAGTGCCTCGTTTTCGGGGCGAGGAATGGGATAGTACGGCTCACCTTCGGCGCGCGGATACTCCATCACAATCGACGTGCCGCTATGCTGCTGGCCGGTCAGATGCTTGAATTCCGTGATCCGTGTGTAGTCCTGGTCGTTGGGATAGTTGATCGTCCCGGTCTGCTGGAAGCGTTCCACGTTGCTTAGATGTTCATGCCGAAACATCAGGCTGCGGTAGGGGAGTTTGCCGAAGCGAAAATCGAAATACGCGTCGATAGGTCCCGTATAGACGGTATGTTGTCGTTCCACGACCGACCTTATGGCACGAAAATCCTCCGACAGGCGCACCTCGATATTTGGATGCTCAAGCATCCTCTCGAACATCGACGTGTAACCTTGGGCGGGCATGAACTGGAACGCATCGGTGAAGTAGCGGTCGTCGTCGTTCGCGCGGGTCGGTATGCGTGCAGCGACGCCTGCCGATAGTTCAGAGAGGTCGAGTCCCCATTGCTTTCGCGTATAGCCTCGGAAGAACTTCTCGCACAGGTCGTTGCCTACGCTGCTCAGCACGACGTCTTCGCTCGTGACGACGCAGTCGCGGGGCTCTCTCACGGATTCAAGGTACGCCGTCACGCCCTGCTCGTTCAGATCAAGGCCGTATAGCCTGTTGATCGTCGTCCGGTTGATGGGGATGGGATAAAACTCTCCGTCCAGGTGAGCGAGTACACGATGCTCGTAGAGCCGCCAGTCAGTGAAATTCGACAGATACTCGAAGATTCTTTTGCCAGATGTATGAAAGATGTGCGGCCCGTAGGGATGAATCAGCACGCCATTTTTATCATGGCAATCGAACGCATTTCCGCCAATGTGATTCCGTTTATCGATGATCAGCACTTGCTTGCCAGCGGCGGCAAGGCGCTCAGCACACACTGCGCCGGCGAAGCCAGCCCCCACGATCAAGACGTCATATTTCATCTCTCGAAGTCCTTTGGAAAAATGCGCAACAGTGATTGCCATTCACGTCATTAGCGGCACATAAACGGCCGTGGAGGGCTCAGGTGCCAAACGGCACCACTGCTGCATGGACAAGCGCATGGCCTTGCACTCGCCACCTTCGAAAAACACATCCACGCTGCGAAAGCAAACTCGAACAGGACGGCGACCGGGAATACGGTGTCTTGCACTATGCCCGACAGATAACGCCGCCGAGAAGAAGGGTGCCTTCTCGGTATTTCGGCTTCGGTACGTTTGCGCACACAGCGGGGTCCCGCGGGGCACGACGCAATCGGGTTTCGTACTCGTTAATCGCGGTCGCGTACTTTCGCGGGAGGAGGGGGATATTTTTATGGAGAACGAAGCACCTTGTGTCGCGCAACCTTCAGACCACAGAACGGACACTTGTAGTTGGCTTCAATGAAGTCGCATGGATTTGATATTAATATTCGCCACCATGACGCTTTTGTCAGACGAAGGCATTGGAGATGTTAATTGATATAGGGGTCCGCTTCTTTTCTTGCGTCTCCGCTTCGCCACTCTATTAATCAGACAAATTGAAAATAGAAGGGAATACACCTATTTGTATGAATAAATGGCAATGGAAAATAGGAATTTATGCGGGATGGAGTATCGATCAACGTCGCTGGAACCAGCTCAGTAGAAGGGTTGGCACACAAAACGCACGTTTTGTGAATGAATAATTAATAGAATTAATTATTTTTTCCAACTGTGTGAGAGCCACAGTCGTATGTGCGGCCGCGCACATATGTTCTCTCTTTCTTCATCTGAAATGCGAAGTTTTGCCTCCACTCATAAGTATGGAGAAAGTTCGCCTTATCGCCGCGCATTTACATCCAGTTACAACATATGAAAAAGGCTGACGAATATACTGCGATCCCCAACCGAAATGCGTAAGTCGTACTCATGACCTTACCTGACCGATCAAAAAATCAGCAAGATCTTCTACAGTCTGTCCCTTCTTTAGTTCCAGCTGCATCTGTCCCTCGGAGGAAATTTCTTGCCGGCCTGGTCGCAGGCGCCGGATCAATTGCGCTTTCCGCGTGCGGTGGCGGTTCGAGCGCCGACTCGCCTGCCGCGGTGGCCAACGACGCGAGCGTGGCCAACAGGGCCACTTCAAGTAGTTTTACCGTGACAGCCCCCAAGGCCAACGCGACGGTATCCGGTACTGTCACGGTGACCGGCACGGCTGGCAGCAATTGGGTCAACGTGTGCGTGTTCGACCACGCGAGTGGCGCCAAGATTGGTGCCGACACGAAGCCGAGCAGCGGTAAGTTCGCTATCCCGATTGATACGACCCAACTTTCCACGGGCTCGCACCAGTTCGACGTGATGGGATTCACCGTCGCGGCGGGACAACCGGGCGGCACCAAGACCACGTCGTCTGTCACAGTCACGGTCGCGAGCACGACTTCCGGCGCACTGTTCTACGGCATGAACGGCCACCTTGCCTATCCCAACGGCATCTACCACACCATGTCGGCGGCCGCCCAGTTGGCCTTGCTCCAGGATCTTGGCGTCACAAACTATCGCGTCGACGTAGCGGATGGCGGCATGGCCCAAACAGTTGCCAACGCACTGACCGGTGCGTTTGCCGGCAGCGGGGTCGCCATCATGCCGGTGCTCAATCCCGTTTCGGCCGGCTGGGATCAGACAGGTACGGAAGCGGCGGCCTACACCCTGGGCTACAACCTGGGGGTCGCATGCACCACGCCGCTTAAGGGGCTCGTCAAATACATCGAGTGCGGCAATGAACTCGACTCGGACGGCCTGGTTACGAACGGTGACGGCAGCAACACGAGCAACTATAGCCCCGCTATCTGGCCGGCATTCCGCGGTGTCATCCGTGGCATGATCGACGGGGTCAAGGCGGTCGACCCGACGATCCAGTGCGGCGTCAATGTCGGTATCCCGCTCGCGTATCGCGCGTTGCAGATGCTGTGGACCGGCATCACGCCTGACGGCTCTGCTAATGGCGTTTCCGGTGCGGCGATCCTCCGCTGGGACTACACGACGTACCACTGGTACCAGAGTTCAGGCGACATCCAGTGTGGATGGCAAAATAATGCATGCCTGAACGTACTGCAAGTTCTGAAGGATTCCTTTAACTTGCCGATCTGGTTGACGGAATGGGGTTGGTCCGGCGCCCAGGATACCCCGGCGCAAGCGGCTAGCTACGTGACCGCGGCGCTGACGGAGTACCGGTCGCTCATGAGTCAATACAACATTCAGTCCATCATGATGTATTGCCTCATCGATCCGGACTACGGCCTCGTGCAAGAGGATGGCGTCACGAAGAACCCGGCCTACACGAGCTTCAAGCAATTCGTGGCCGCGAATCCGGTCTGACCCGACTCATCGCGCTAGCGTACTAATGTACTAGCGAACCAAAGCCTTCACCTCCGCAGCCCACGCGCTCTCTCCGAGCCGTGGGCTGTTTCTTTTTGTCCAAAAAACTGCGCGACGCCACTTTGGACTCGTGTGCGATATAGCACAGACGGCGTTGCTGCGGCGCCACAATCTGTGCGATCTGTGAGGCGCGTTCGAGGAGCGGCGCTCCCGAGCCAGCGATTCGTTCCGGTTCCAATCAACAAGGAGTCCGTCGTATGAATACGAGTGTTTCCGGTAATACGCCGGGTGTGCTGCGGAACAACGTGGACGCATTCTCCGCCGGCGAACTGGCACAGCTGATCGTGGACAATCTGGGGCTGGTGATCTGCATTGTCCTCCTGGTGACGGGGCTATCTGCGCTGTATGCATTCGCGGCAACTCCTGTCTATTCCGCGGATGCGGTGGTCAAGGTCGATTTCCCTCAGCCCAACGCGCTCGGTGAGGCTTCGAAGGCGCAGGAGCAAGTCATTCCCCCCACGCTCCCCACCGAGGCCGAAATCCAGATCATCCAAAGCCGGAGCGTGCTTGAGCCGGTGATCAAGAAATTCAAGCAGGACATCTCAATTACGCCGCACCACATCCCGGTTATCGGCGCGATCACCCGGCAATTCGCCACGCCGGGCACGCCGATGCCGGCGCCCATCGGTTTGACCTCTTATGCATGGGGCGGCGAGGACGCATCCGTCGGCTCACTGACCGTCCCGGCCAGCCTCGAAGACAAACCCCTGACACTGACCGTCCTCGATGGCGGCCGCTACCGTCTCGCCGATCCGACGACCGGACGCACGCTCGTCGAGGGTGCACCTGGCGCACCGGGCGAGGCTAACGGTGTGGCGCTCACCATGGAGCGGCTCATCGCGCGCCCTGGAACCGAATTCACGATCGTGCGCTTTAGCGATGTCAATGCAATCGAACGCTTCTTGCATCAGTTGAAAGTTAGCGAGTCGGGCAAGGACACCGGCGTTGTGCAGATCGTCTATGAAAACGCTGATCCGGAACTGGCTCAGGCTATTGCCAACGGCATCGCCCAAGGCTATATCGCTTCCCATATCGCCCAGCACCGCGCAGAGGCCCTCACGACCCGTGAGTTCATTGTCGGAGAGCTGCCACAGCTTCGCGCCAACCTGACGCAAGCAGAGGCCGAACTGAGCCAGTACAGAACCGCGTCAAGCTCGATGCAGGCGGGTACCGAAGCCGCGTCCTACCTCCAAGGCAGCATTGAATTCGACCGCCAGATCGCGCTGCTCAAGGTACAGAAAGCGGCGCTGGAAAGTCACTTTGCGCCAACCTCACGCGACGTGCAGACCGTCGATAGCCAACTCCAGCTTCTTCAAAATGCTAAAAGCGCGTTCGAAGCGCGCTTCGACCAGTTGCCCGCCTCCGAGCGCCGCGCGGCCGACCTTACGCGCAACGTAAAGGTTGCTGAGGATATCTACGTTGCGATGGTCAACAAGTCTAATGAGCTGGCGGTGACACAGGCTGGCACACTCGGCAACGTGCACATCATCGACACCGCGCTGTTGCCCGTGGACCCTGTGAAACCCAAACGCCCCCTGATTATCGGCGTGGGCGCTGTCGGCGGGTTGATGGCGGCGATCCTGTACGTCTTTATCCGGCGCCTGGGGTCGTCCGCCGTTGAGAACTCGCGGGCGGCCGAGCGCCATCTGAACCTGCCGGTCTTTGGTCACGTGTTGTTCAGTGACGAGCAGGCCCGGTTGGACCGCGCGCAGATTTCGAACTCGCAGTCGGAGAAGAGACGCATCTCCGGTAGTGCGCAACAAAAAGTGGCCGACCGCGCAACCAGACCACCCGCCAGATTGACCTATGCCGGCGCTGTTTCGCAAAACATCTTGTTCGCGGCCGGCCGCTTC
The DNA here is from genome assembly GCF_013177695.1 of Paraburkholderia solitsugae. Taxonomy (GTDB): domain Bacteria; phylum Pseudomonadota; class Gammaproteobacteria; order Burkholderiales; family Burkholderiaceae; genus Paraburkholderia; species Paraburkholderia solitsugae. The sequence goes on from NZ_WOEY01000130.1 coordinate 154,439, forward strand.
CTGCTCGCCACTGACGGGCACGACGACATACCGATTGAAGCCTTGCGGGGCATACGTGCGTCGTTGCAGCGGCAGATTCGGGACGCCACGAATAACGTGCTTGTCGTGACGGGTGCCACGCCCGGCACGGGAAAAAGCTTTATATCGTCAAATCTCGCGGTTCTCAACGCGGAGGCCGGCAAGCGAGTATTGCTGATCGACGGCGATATGCGCCGAGGCCAACTGGCCGCCACTTTTAAGCAGACCGGTGCCGGTGGCCTCGCCGAAGTCCTGAGTGGCGAGATCGACGTTGATCACGTCATTCGAAACACGGGTGTTCATGGACTTTCTTTCATTGCCGCAGGCCGGTTCCCAACCAATCCGTCGCAGTTGCTCTCGACGCCTCGCATGCATCAACTACTTAGCCATCTTGGCGAGCGATATGACTTGATCATCGTCGATACCCCGCCGGTGCTGGCGGTCAGCGATGCAAACCTGATCGCCTCCCTCGCGGGCTCGACGGTGCTTGTGGTACGCCCGAACGCCCAGAGCGAACGGGAACTGGGGGAAACCGCGCAACGTCTCGATCGCGCCGGCGCGCGTCTGGTCGGCATGATCTTCAACGCGATGCCGCGACGGCGCAGCGAGAAACGCAGCTATGGCTATGCGGTTGCCTATTCTGCAGCGAGTACCCCGCAACAGCATGTTGCATCGTGATCGCCGTCGGCGTGCGTTCCTATCCAGTTGCCTGGGCAGCCGGATAGGAACGTGCTGGACGACTGGAGGAGGCAAGAGTAAGCGTCTTGCCTCGCGCGCTTTTGCATTGAGAAAACAATGTACTCCAGACTAATATCCGCGTTGTTCTACATGTTTTTCACTTGCGTGATTCTCAATCCGCAGGTGAACGGGACTACGTTATATTTTTATCTTGTGATCCCGTTTCTTGATCCGGGGTTCGCCCGTTTTCTTAGCGGTACGGCTCGTCGCTGGGCCGGCCCGCTGCTCATTGCGATGGCGGCAAGTGCGTTGACTTCTCCTTCCGGCGCGGCGCGAGTCCTGTCGATTGCGATCTGCATCGGCTACCTGATGTACACGACAGAACGCCGCATCAGCTATCTTCATCCATGGATGGTCATCAACGTCCTGTTCGCCATCGTGCAGTTCGCGATGTACTACATCGACCATGATTTCGCGATGCTCCTCGGACCGACGAATCTTTCACAGCTGATCTGGGGGGACTATGCGACCAGCACCTATACGAACTTCTTCGAGGTGTTTTACTTTGCTCGCGTCTCGGGATTTTCGCGCGAGGCGGGATTCTTCTCTTCGCTGCTGGTGGCGTCTTTTGTCATGTACCTTTTCAGCGATTCACCCAACAAAAAAATAATCGCTATTTACCTCATCGGCCTCTTCATTAGCTTCTCGAAATCGTCGATGGTGCTTTTCCTTTTCGCTGCGCTCTATCCTGTGCGTGACAAATTGCGGTCGCTCCATCCACTGACGATACTGATTGCCTACTATGTGTTGGTTTCAGCGATCTCGCTGTATCTTGCTTCCAACGACTTCTTCGACTCGGAAACATTTGGCCACCGGCTGGCCGGCTACGCGTTTATGTTCGATGCGCGGCTAGAGGATATTGTTACGGGCGTCACCGCACATGACATGATCGCGCACTACAAGTATCTTCCCTACATCCGGCTGATCCAGGGCGATATGGAGGCCTCCGGCGTGCCGTTTGCCGGTCTCCCGGCCACGGTCGCTGAAATGGGGATCTTTAGTAGTTTGATTCTTCTCGGCGTCATCGCGTTTACTGCGAGTGACGGCTTCGTCATGCTGATTTTCCTGCTCGTCAGTGCCACCGTGAGCGTAACCACTGTTACATCCTTTATTCCACTTGCATACCTGATTTGCTACTGGCCTCGGTTCGTGGCGTACAGCGCTGACCGCGTGGCGCTTTCGCAGCAATTCCAGCCACTTCCACGGTATGGCAAGACTTAGTTTCACCGTGTCAGTGTGACGGACTGCGACACGATTTCCCTCCCAATTTATTCTTCCGATTTTTTCGACGATTGTGCGCCTGCGCACTGAGCGGGACGCTCTGCGCCCGTAGGGTTAACGCGCAGCAAAAGGCTCGATCGGCAGTACGGTGAGACTGTCGACAGCGCAACTTCCAGCGATGCTTTCAAGAGCTCACGTACGTACGATGACCAGGGAATCGATAGTATGGCGAGCCGATACGGTTCTGATCAGATAGCAGGGGTCGTTGTGGGAGCCTCGCTGAACGGACTCGGCGTGGCGAGGTCGCTCGCCTGCGCGCGCATTCCGGTCATAGCAGTCGATACAAAGATGACTCGTTCGGGAATGTGGAGCCGCCACGTACGCGCTCACTTCATCAAAAGCCTTATCGGAAAAGATTTTGTCGACGACATGATCGAGCTGGGCAAACGGTTCAGTCAGCCCCCCGTTCTTATATTGACCGAAGAAGACGCGGTGCATGCAGTGTCGGAAAATCGCGAAGCGCTTGCCCGCTGGTTTCGCTTCCGCCTTCCGGTGGACGCCACCGTCAAGATGTTGTGTAGCAAGGCAAGTTTTCACGACTTCGCCCTGAAGCATCACTTTCCGGTTCCGCGGTCCGTGATTCTCGAGAAACTGTCCGACATTGAATATCTATCGGAATTACGCTATCCGTGTGTGTTGAAGCCGGACGACAAGCGCAATGTATTGAGGGGCGAGAGGGAGCGCGCGGTTCGCGTCGACTCGCTTGGTGCTGCACGCGCGCAGGCTATCGCGATGCTTGCCACGCCTGGCGGCGTCGTGGCTCAGGAGTGGATCGAGGGGCCTGACAGCAACATCTATTTCACGCTTTTCTATCGGGGGAGCGGTGGGAGCGTGGTCAGCATCTTTACCGGGCGCAAGGTTCTCAGTTCTCCGCCCGGTGTCGGGAATACCGCCGTATGCGTTGCCGCACCCGAAGCACGCGAAGTGCTCGAACCGTTGACATTGTCGTTTGCCGAGCAGGCGGGCTTCGAAGGCATGGGTAGCATCGAATACAAGTGGGACGGCAACCATAGGCAGTTCGTGATGGTCGAGCCGACGGTCGGCCGTACGGACTGGCAGGAAGAAATCGCCACGCTGTGCGGGGTCAACATTCCGCTTGCCGCTTACCGGCATGAACTCGGACTGCCGCCCGTACCCGACCCATCGAACCGGGTACCGGTCGCGTGGCGTGCGACGTTGGCCGAGCGCGTGCCGCTTCATCTACTGGGCGAGCGCACGAAGATCGTTGATGGATATTTTCGCTGGAGCGATCCTTTTCCTGCATTGCAATTTTATTGCCTTCTCAGTCCGCTGCAGCGCTTGAGGCGCGCATGGAAGGCGACCACGGCACTCAAACTGCTGCAGGTGAAGGTTTAGCGTGGGCTGGTATTTGCAACGTGTCGTGCTTCGCGGCGCCGGCCTCGAGCATGGCCGCCTGGAAGCCGTGAGTGCTGTCCCTGGATGGAGATGATCAATGTCGTTCACTGACACCGCAATCATTGGCGCAGGGCCATATGGATCGTCTTTGGCCGCACACCTGAGCGCCGTGGGTGTGGCCCATCAGATTCTCGGGCAGCCGATGCGCGCCTGGATCAACTTCATGCCGCCCGGCATGCTCCTGCGTTCCGAGGCGTTCGCGTCGAACCTCCATGCGCCGCAACGCGGATTCACGCTCGAGGATTACTACCGCCAGAAGGGGATGCGCTATCAGCCGATGGGCATGGAGTTGCCGCTCGAGACGTTCGTGGACTACGCGCGTTGGTTTCAATCGAATCTTGTCGACGATATCCAGGCGGTCGACGTCGTCAATCTGCGACGTGTCGACGGGCACTTTCAATTGGCGTTGAGCGATGGCCGCTCTCTCGTTGCGCGCAAGGTGGTGGTCGCTTTAGGACTCAAAGGGTTCGCGCAAACCCCGGCCGCACTGCAAGGCTTGCCTGAACGCTATGCCTCTCATTCGGCGCTATATGGCGACCTCGCATGGGCGCAAGGCAAAGACGTCGCGATTGTCGGCGGCGGACAGTCTGCGCTGGGACTCGCCGCGCTGCTGCACGAGCAAGGATCGCGGGTTCACATACTCATGCGCGAAGCGGGCGTGATATGGCATCCACGGCCGCAAGCTTCGCGCGGCCTCCTGGCCCGGTTGGTGCGCCCCGACGCTGGCTTGGGACGAGGCTGGCGCTCGCTCTTCCTGTCTGAATATCCGCACCTTTTCCATATGCTCGGTCGAGCGCGGCGCCAGCAGATCATGGAGAAGTCGTACGGAGCGTCCGGCGCCTGGTGGCTGCGCGATCGCGTCGTCGGCAAGGTGAAGATCTCGTTTCGAACCGAGGTCCGCTCCGCCGCTATCGAGAAGGATCAGGTCATCCTGCGCGTGATAAGCGAGAACCAGGAATCGTCCGTTGCCGCCGATCATGTCATCGCCGCGACGGGCTTCAAGACCGATATGCGACAGCATGCGTTTCTATCGAAAGACATCGTGGACGCGATTTCGCTCGACGGCGGCCTGCCCGAACTCACGTCCAACTTCGAAACCCAGGTTCGTGGCCTCTATGTGATCGGGCCGGCCTCCGCTCACAGCTTTGGGCCTGTCATGCGTTTTGTCTACGGCGCGAGGCACGCAGCGCCCGGTGTTGCGCGGCATATAGCCAATTCGTTGAAAGTGGGCGCGAGAGAGGGCGCGTGGTCCTCTGCCAAAGGCCCCGTGCTCGAGCGAACGGGTGAGTAGCCGGATCTTTTCAGGCAGTCCGCCCGGTCCTTGATGTCCAGCATCAGCACAAGACCGGGCGCAGTCATCGCGGCACCGGGTTCTTCGAAACGCACAGAACGGAGAGGCGAGATGAATCGGGGTAAGGCATTGGTTAAAGAAGTTCTTGCTGTGCTGGTCGTCTTGACGGGCATTGCACGAGCGACGCGCGCGTGGCTATGGCGCGACCGGGTGGCGGTCCTGCTCTATCACGACCCCGACCCGGCGACGCTCGACAGGCATCTCACGTACCTTCGAAAAATATGTGATCTCGTGCCGCTGACAGACGTCGCCGCGCCCGGCCGCGGACGCCCCCGCGCGGCTATCACATTCGACGACGGGCATGTGGGCAACGCAGCGTTGCTGCCGATCTTCATCAAGCACAACGTGCGGCCGACGATCTTTCTCTGCAGTAGCATCGTCGGTCGTCCGCGCAGCCATTGGTGGCTGCATCCCGGTTCCGTGCAGGCGGGCCACGAACGGTTGAAGCACATGACGAATGCGGAGCGTCTGGCCGAACTCGCGGCATACGGTTACCGCCAGGACGCCGATGATCGAGCGACCGGCCTCAGCACCGAGCAAATTGAAACCATGCGTGTGTACGTGGACTTTCAGGCTCATACGCGGTTCCATCCCGTACTGACCCGTTGCAGCGATATCGAATGCGCAGACGAAATCGGCAACAGCAAGCATGAGATCGAGGTGCTGCTGCGCGATGTCTGCGAGCACTTTGCCTACCCGAACGGGAACTATGGCGATCGCGAAGTCAGTTTCGTGGAAGCGGCGGGATACAAGAGTGCACGTACATGCGACGTCGGTTGGAACGATCATCATAGTGATCCGTTTCGACTGCGCACGATTATCGTCGACGACAGTGCGACGACACAGCGATTTGCCGCGCAATTGACCGGCATTCCGCTCTTCTTGCATTACCTGAAGAAAGGCGGCGGTTGGAACGGGCGGTTTCCTCAGTTTTAATGGCGCGCTGCCGTTATGTTGCGCTACGTGTACTGGCAAACATAGCCGTCGAATTGGACGCGCTAAGATCTCCCGAGCGAGAAATTCCGGCCGATACCGTCCACGTTTTGCGTGATCCCATTTGTGCGATTAAAAAGGAGCGGGGAGATGCAGCGCTGCAGGGTATTGCTGATCAACGATTTTTTGCACATGGGTGGTGCGGAGATTGTCTATAAACAATCCGCGAAGCTTTTGAGTACGTTGCCAAAGGTGGATGTCGAACTCTTCGACGACAGTCGATTCGTTGTGCAAACGTCCATTCTGTCGAGAATATGGAATGTTGCTGCCGCTCGCGCGCTCGAGGAAACCATTCTCAGGTTTCGGCCGCATCGGGTGCTGGTTCATAACTACCATAACGCTCTCTCGCCTTCGATACTGAGCGTGATCGCGCGTTACAAGCGCGATCTGGGCTACCGCACGTACCATACGTGCCACGACTACCATCTCGTCTATTACAACCCGGCGATGCAATACTTCGAGAATGGCCGGCCCTTGATTCTTCCGCTTGAAGCGTTGAGCACGCGCACTGCGCTCACGCTGCGTTCGTCGCCCAAAGGTCTCATGCACGACATCATGACAAAGACGTACTGGCATGCCGTGCGGGCGGCATGCCACCCGTCGCGCGTATTTGATCAGATACTTTGCCCCAGTTCGTTCATGCAGGAAGCGCTGAACCGCTGCGGGATCGACAACACGGTAATCCTGCATAATCCGTCCGCTGTACCGGCTGCGCTGATTCCCTTGACCGTCCGGGGCAAGACGCGCTTCAACCTGGCGTTCGCTGGAAGAATTGCGCAAGAAAAAGGCCTCGCGCAGTTCATCGAGCTCGCGCAAGCGGCGGACTTCGAGCATATCGACGCTATCGGTGTGTATGGCGAGGGTCCGGAGCGCGCAACCATCGAGCAACGCTTCGCACCACTCATCGAGCGTGGCAAGCTGATTTTTTTCGGCAGCATGCCGCAAGAGCAGTTGTTCGCGGACATGCGGCGCTTCGCCGATGCCGTCATCGTACCGTCGGTGTGCGCGGAAAACGCGCCACTCATCATCATCGAGGCCGCGATGCTTGGCCTGCCTGCGCTTGTTCGCGATGGCGGAAGCATGGCGACGACCGCGGATGCTGTAGGCAACAAGATCAAATTCCGCACGGATCCGGACAGTCTGAAGCTGGCGCTCGGGCAACTGGCCACGCATCTTTCGAATCCTGAGAGAAAGTACGATGTCGGCCAATACCTGCCTGAGTACTACGCCGAGCGCCTTGCCGAGATTATGGATATCGGCGAAGGTACGACACCTTCCGCACTCCGTTCGTTCGCTGCAGACAACGCCCAATCGTCTGGTGTGTTGCGGTAGCGGCGGACCCCGCCTGAACCTGATTGACGATTGCGATACGGGTTGCCCTCGGATGGCCGTGGATAACTAGGGTTTGCGAAGCTCGACGTTAAGTGTATCGGGCATCTCGCGACCCGTTACGGCTAACGCGATCTTTGCAGCGGCGCGTCGGACGCTTATGCCGAGACGGTCCCCAGCCTGGAAGAGAGGCGGCGATACTTTACGAGTCTAAGCACCGGCTTTTCAATCAGGGGGTACGTTACAGACGAAAGTGCGACGGTCGCTACCGTGCCAATGATGCACAACATGTCAGCCTTGGCCGTGTGCAGCAGTCCCTTCTTGAGAAGGCCGCCGGCGATCATCGTGAGGAATCCATGCGAGAGGTAGATCGAGTAAGACGCGTCACCGAGAAATAGCAGCGCCTTTGACGTGACTGGTTTTGCCATGTCGTAGATCACCACGCCCAGCACGATTGCGAAGGCTGGGATGCCGAAAATGATCACGCGATAATTGTCGATTGAAACATCTCGCGACGTCGCGTAAATCATCACAAAAAAAACAATCACAGCGGCAGCCAGCGCAAAATATGCCAATCGGGTCCTGATGGCCACGCATGCGGTCATTTTCGCGATCTGTGCCGCCACCATGCCAAAAATGAATTCGCAGATCAGTGGCGAACCTGTCAAGTACAAGACAGACGCATCATGCGTGGTACTTCTCGCCACCAGAAAAATTGCCAAAAATACCAAACTTAAAAACACGGCCATGAACCAATCCGGCACACGGACCATCAGTGCCGCTGCAAAAAACACGTAAAAATAAGCTTCGAATGACAGCGTCCATCCCTGCGACAGAACAGGCTGAAAGGGTTCGATCGTGTTCGCCAGCGGCCACAGCAAAAGCGAAGCAATGATTGTCTTGATGTCTGGAAATGCATGGGCCTTGTGAATGAATCCAGCGATCCACAATATCAGTACTACAGCTGTCCAGAGCCAATAAAGTGGAATCACGCGTTCGATACGGCGCGTGATGAACACCCGCGCGTCACGCATGCCAGCCGCATTGTCCCGGCGCGTGTAAGCCATGATGAAACCGCTGATGACGAAGAAGATATCTACGCCGGCAGAGCCAACTCTGTGGAGCCCGTAGAGAAGTGTATCTGTCGCTGCTCCATGATAGTCATAGACCGCCGTGGACACGTGAAAATAGACAACCAGAATGACCGCGACTGCGCGGAGCGCTTGTAACCCGCCAAGCTTTATAGGACCCTACTTTGCGGAGAATGAGGACATGTCTTTGATCTCGCTTGATCGGCCGCGCCGCGTAAATTTTTCACGTTAAGTAATCTGCCAAATGCCCTTTCCCACAATCGGTCACTGTAAGAGACCATAACTGTGAGGTGCTGCCAAAACGCGGTTTGTTTCAGCCACGCTTCTCGAAGTCGAGCAAGATATTGATGGCGGCGACGTGTTATCAGGAGACTTAAGCAATGGCGAAGGTGGCCGCCAACGATGACTTCAATCCCTGCAGCGTCGCCTTCGTGCCTAAGGGCTTACGGCACAAGTCGTCAGATCATCACGCGCGTTCGCGAACGCGCACTGGCTTGGAATGCGAGTGCTCGCAACATTTCCAGGTACCGTCTGCTCGCGGGTTGGACCGCCGAAATTTGGCCAGACTACTCACTGAACGAGGCGGGCTGTCGTATAGATCAGTCGCTAGAGGTTGATGGCCAACTTTGAGTGCGTGTGGCGTTGCAGGATGGTTCTTTCGAATTGCCGCCAGAGATTCGGACCGCTAAGGCGAAATTCACGAGCGACGCTGCAGAGAGAAGTCTCGCTGGACTAACGTTTCACGGCAGGAGCGGGGCGTGGGTCATAGAAACCACGCGGGGTGTTCCCCTTGGGGGGGCGTGAATCAATGGGGCTTGAGAACAGATATCCTCGGAAAAGAGGCCGCGCATCCAAAACTATAACGGCCAACGGCCGATATCGGCACATTAGTCCTGAGTGGTCACATCGGTAGCGTCGGCCTGTACCAGTGCGCGCACAAGTAGGTACACGGCTGGCAGGTTGTCGTCGTCACGTCGCCAGTCGACGGGTTCGTCGAGATCCATCCCGGACAAACGACTGTCCTCAAACCGGACAAACGTCGAGCGTACTGTCTCGTTGTGCCTCGCCCGGAAGCCCCGATTCTCAAAGACCTGTTCGTCGATTGTCAGCAGCGTGCGCCAAGTCGGCAATCGCGCGCCACTTGAGTAACGGCGACGGCCACTGTCGAGATAGCGACCCGCGACCGAGGCAATGATCTGCTGGAGGTCGAGCGACGCGCTGCGGACTGCGCGTTCGAGGGCGACAGGATTGATGTCGTGGACATCCATATCAAGAGCAGAGTCGTTAATCATGCTGTTATCTTCCTGAGGACTCGCGGTAACTCGCAGCATCAAAGTTGATGCTTCAACAACGTTTCGTTTCGCTCTGCCAACAACTGGCGGATCTGGGCAAGATAGTTATCGCCGACCGTGCAGTCTTCAACAGGCCGGCTAGGCTGATGAGGCGTTGGTGGACGTACGCCGAGATAGCGGCACACCGCGGACAGGTACGGTTTGCCGTTGCCTCCCAGATGTCGCGCAGCGGCAGCCACGCGCACGTCTCCGACATGCTTGCGCAACCACGCAAGCGTTTCGCGATCACCGTCGTTCAAGATGCGGATGAGTTGGTTCATGGCCGATCCTGTATATAAAAACAGTACTGTGAATTTATACAGTATTTGACCGGGATGCAAGTCAATTCGCAAAAAGTTGGACTCGGTGGAAAGGGAGGATGGCGATCAAAGTAGATGCGCAGTTGGTCGTCGAGCACGCAGAGGAGGCTGCCGGTTGTGCCGGTCCGGCTTTGCAATCCTGCGAATCTTTGGTGTTGGACGTGGCGAACCGCTGGTCAATGTCCGGCGGAGTGCGGCCATGAAGCGCCATTGGGCGGGGCAGTTATTGGGACATTCAAACGGCTGTTCCGCATCGCTACCGGCCGCCCGCAGGCCGAAAATGCGCGCCGCGTCCTGATTGCCCTGATTGCAGCACCTCTTCCAGAAGCGCCATGCCCACGCTCCGTCACAATCGAGGACATGCGCAGCCTACGCGTTCGTTTCCGGGACGTTTAATTCACCGAGTCTGTCAATTCGAATGGGATCGAGCAGTTCACGGTCTCGACGGTCAAATCGTGGCCCGGTCGGAGCGGCCTGTCAAACGCTGCAAGTACGCTGTTGCCGCAGACATCTTCAAGGTCCGACGAAACGCGGATGGAATACCGCCCTGCCGCCCAAGGCGCCGCTGGCGTAAAACTCCATCGCCTTTCGCCCCGATCGATCGAGATTCGCCCCGGTATCGGCAGTTCGCCGTCCCCTACAACCGTGATCGCATGCCAAAGCAACGCCCAATCCAGCGGCCTGGGAAACAGGATCGACAGAGGTTGTCGACTCTTCGTCGCGGGGGGCAGGACCTTCCAATGCAGGACCGCAATGGGCTGGCGGACAGCCTTCGCAACAACAAACGGCTTGTGGAAGTTCTGGCGTAACGGACGACCGGAGGAGTCGACCATCTCCGAACCGATGGCCAGCACGTATCGTTGCCCCGGCTTCAGCGGTGGGCCCAGTTCGCGATTGGGACCTGCCCAGCGCTTCAATCTGCCGGGATCCAGCAGGACCGTCAGGTACCGCATGCTCCTGTCCCAGAGTTCGAGCGGAGGCCGATAGAGCACGTCGGGCGCAGGCCGTCCATCGGGGCCGATCAGGCTGATCTGTTGCTCGCCCCAGCCGCGCTGCATCGCCCTGGAAAAGCACACGTAAAATCGAAGCAGGTTTTCCGGCAGCACATCGGCGGACGGAAAGACATCCGTCACGGAAGTTGGCTCGGCATCGGTCGGGTTCGGAAGTGAGAATTCGAGCGTCAGCACGTTCGGGTGCCCGGCCCAGCCAAGCGGCCGGGGATCAAAGCTCGCGCGATAGCGAACGCCCGGTTCGAACGCAAAACGCGGAATGAATCGAACCCCGGCTTCCAGTATTTGATAGCGGCCAAGCACATCCGGAAGTTCGTCGCAGTCCGGCATCTCTGATTCGATGACGCCCACCCGGAGCACGGACTGTAGCAGGTGTCCCGTCCGCTGCCGCTCGCCGAGGAACTCGACAAGATCGGGGTCGAGGTTGTGCACGCCGACGCAAGCCGTCCCGATCTGCTGCGTATCGTCATCGACCCGCAACGTTGGTTCGAGCGTCACCTGAATCCTCACGCAGAGTCCCTTTGCGATGCCCCCTGCACAGCCGACGGACAAGCGGTTATGCGTGGTCGATCTCGTTGCGATGGTCCCGGTAGTGGAACGGATCCGGGCCATTCGGCCAGTTCATTTCCGCCATGCCCAATCTGCGATCGAAGAAGTACGGGACCATCAGCGTGCCGATGTCCAATCGATACGATGTCTTCGGATGCCGCGAGATTACGACTGCCCATCGCGGATCGAGAATTGCGATATGTTCCGCCCGGATCGGTAGATCGCGCTGAGTACGCCCAAGGCCGCCAGGCCCAAAATCGATTGGCCCGCCGGTCGGCTCCGGCTTCGCGGTTGCCAGCTCCGCAGCTTCAATACGTGATGCGCTGCGTACATCGATGGTGACCAGCAAGTAGTCCTTGTGATCGAATGGGTCGGTATAGATGAGCATATCGAGCGGGTTGGCCCCATAGCCCAGCTCGCCGATCGTGTCTCCACGCACGTGTGCACCATCTTTCAAATCGTCCAGATGAAAGCGAACGAGCGGCGTACAACCGTACACGGCAAACAGATAGGGCTTTCCCTGCATTTCCCGGATCAGTTGCCTAATGATCGGAGCGCGCGTTTCGAACTCCCCGTGCGTCGGGTGCCAGATCTCAACGGTGCTCGTCGCCACGCGGGATTTGAACGGGTATGGGATGCGATACAGCGTCGACGCGAATCGTTGATTCGAGATCCCGGTCACGAAAATCTCGCCGTTGTAGTACTTGACGTCCGTGATCGCATAGATCTGCTGGGGCTCGAACTCCAGCATCGCTGTCTGGTCAGGCTCGTTCGGAATCGCGATTTTCGAGTGCGCAATACCGTCGAGTTCGAGCAGCTCGAGATTGCCGTGATTGATTTTCACGATTGCAGGAATGGCATCGGGTCCACGGCCGCGCTCGACCGACATGAAGATCTGCCTGGACGGCTGATGGATCGCCATGTCGTTGACGACAATATTGCTCACAGTCGTGCCGAAGAGTGCAGCCAGTTTCTGATCGACCCCAACCACCAAATCGCGGCCTTCGAAATTCTGAAAATTGCCCACCTCCACGTCGGCTTGCGAGGTCAGATCGGATGCCCTGAGCACGAACGCATGGACCGCGGCACCCTTGATATCGCCGACAAAAAGCACGTTGCCTGGTCCAAACGCAAGGACTCCTGCGGATTGCAATGGACCGGCTGGCCGTGACGGAGCGGATGCGCCCGCTTCGGCCGCCGTCTTCTCGTACCCGGCCAGCGCCGGGCCGGACAAGGCCAGCATGAGTGCCGAGGTTGAGCCAGCCCGAAGGAACTCCCGCCTCGAGTGGCCATCGGTTGCCAACGCAGCTTTCGTCGAATGGTCCATTGCGATCCCTCACTATGGCGCGAACGTCCGGTTCTAAATCCCTTCGAAACCACCCCCGGTAGCCGCAAATCCGCCGCTAATCTCGAGCGAGTCGATCGCACCGTGCAATTCCAGTGGATTGACGCCTTCGCCATGGGTGATCAGGCCGCCGGCGATCGTGATTTTTCGGGCCGAGCCACCTGGCTTGATGCTGAGCGCAACCGCCGCAAGCCGGAGAACCACGCCTTTGACGAGCGAATCGCCCATGCCGCCCCAAGTTTCGATGCCTCGGCGGACCGTAATATCGCCAACGGGCTGGCTGATCTGGATACCTACTGCACCGTCGGCATGCGTGACGACACGCTGGAAGTCTGCCGACCGCACGGTGCCTGCGTAGATATTGAAGCCACGCGATCCCTGGCCGAAAGTCTCGATCAACGCATTGATCTCGAGCCTGTCCAGAGTGCCGAAATTGACGAAGCCGATGCCGCTAGGTCCGTAGGACGTAACCTTCCCTTCGGCAATCCACCGGTCGACGGCTCCCCAGTTATCGAGCACCATGTCGTTCGGACCGTATGTTGTGACCGGTCCTTCATTGCGCACAGTGGCAACGAAAGCGCCCGACACGACAAACACGCCGCCGGTGATGCGATTCGGCGTACCTGGCGCGATTCCGCCGTCGCTGTAGACGGCACCGGTTTCCAGACGGTGGGCAATGACACGCCCCCCCTTCTCTCCCGCACCGCTGACGAAAATGCCGCTTCCGCGAACCGGCGCACCGGCTCGGCCAGCCGACAGCCCGGTAAGGTCGGCCGTGATGGTCACGGCGCGGTCTTCATGCTGATTCCAGAGCGTGAAGGCGCCGGGGATGACTTCGACGCCATATCCCTTCGGCCGCTCTTCGAAGCCGCGCGCATCCGCAGCCTGGATGTCGATATCGTGCACTTCCACGTGGCCGCTACTCACGCGATCGCGCGCCAGCAGTTGTACAACGCCTTGAACGGTCAGGTCGTGCAACTCGAGCCGACCGAGCGCGTCGACACCGGTATCGTTGAAAATGGCGCGCCGATCGGGGTCGGCGAAAAGCCGCAAGCCCTGCACCCGGTTGTCGGCCGACAGTTCCAGCCCATCGCTGCCGGGCGCAAAGCGCAGGGCGGCTTCTGTGTCGATGCCGGTCAATGCCTGACCGGGTGCCAGGCGCAGACTCGGAACGTTGGCAATCCGGGCGGAAACGACTACTTGCAAAGCATGGCCGCCCTCGACTGCCGCTTGCAATTCGGCAACCGTGGCGACGTTACGCGTTTCGATGTTCACGATGGATTGTCCCTCCGTCATCTGGTGCAGGGCGCACTCCGCTCAGACGAGCGACTCGGCCTCTTTCGCGGAGACCAGCTTGCCGAGTTTGCCGAACTCATGCAGATCGCCGCCGACCTCGATCCGGATGGACTGATCGATGCCACCCACGCTCACGGGCGAGAATCCGCTTGCGGATATAAGTCTTGCGACAACCTCGCCGGCCTGCTTGTCATCCGCCGCAAAGAACAGTGCGGCCCGCTCCGGGGACCGGTTCGCGGCGGGCGCGAGGGATTCAGCACCCAGCGTACCGAACGCCTTGACGAGTCGCGCGCGATCCGGGATGAGCTCCGAAATGAGTTGTCCAGATGATTGCTCCGCCTGGATCGTCTTCCTGAAACCGCCTTTTCCGTCGGGGGCGATCGGGTTCGATGGGTCGACGATGATCTTTCCGGCCAGCGCATCGCGATGCGAGGCCAGAAATTGCTTGATCGCGTCGAAGTAGATCGCAAGGATGATGACATCCGCCTTCGCAATCGCATCCTCGACCGTCATGGCTTCGGCATGGCTGCCGAGCTCGCGGGCCACTACCTTTGCCTCATCCGGCGTCTTTGCCGCGACGATGATCCTCTCGCCGCCGGTTACCAGATTCTTCGCAAGCCGGGAGCCTATGTTTCCAAGGCCGATGATCGCGGTGTTCATGACAGTTGATCTCCTTTCTGAGCGGAGGATGCAATCAGCGATGCGCTGCACGCAGATCGATCTCGTGAATGACCGTGCGATACTCGACGAAGTCGTCGATTGCGGATACGCCGTTCAGCCGGCCGAGACCGCTCTGCTTGTAGCCGCCTTCTTCCGTCTCGTCGTAGACGACCGCCCAGTTGTTGATCCAGACGGTGCCCGCTTGCAACTGACGGGCGATCCGCAGCGGACGGTCCACATTCGTAGACCAGATCGACGCAGCGAGCCCGTACTCGGATTCGTTCGCGAGGGCAACCGCCTCGTCTTCGCTGTCGAAGGCCTGCATAACCAGGACCGGGCCAAACACCTCCTCCTGCGCGATCGGCATCGAATGATGGTTGATCTCGAGAAGTGTCGGACGGTAGAAGGCGCCCCTCGCGAGCGGCCCGTTCTTGAACGGACCGCCTCGTACGACGACCGCGGCGCCAGCCGCAATCGCGGCCTCGACCATGCCGTCCACGCGGCGGACATTGGCCATATTGATCATCGGCCCCGTGTCGCTAGACGGGTCCGCAGCCGGGCCGGCCTTGACCGCTTCAAGACGCGCGGCGAGACGCTCGCGAACGGTGTCCAGAATGGGGCGGTGAACGAGAAGCCGGCTGCCAGTCATGCAGAACTGCCCGGCGAACACGGTCAGCGCCTTCTCGATTTTGGACAGTGCGGCGTCGAGGTCGGCGTCGTCGAACACAAGCATGGGCGTCTTGCCACCGAGCTCGCCGCCGAAGCGTTTCATGTTCGTCGCGCAGGCTGCCATCATCGCCCGTCCGGTCTTCGAGCTGCCGGTCAGACTGATGACGGACACATCCGGGGAATCGACCAGCACCCGCGCGCCGGCGCTATGCGTTTCGGTAAAGACATTCACGACGCCCGCAGGGAGGCTCGCGACTTCGCTGAAAACCTCGCACATCCGCGTGTTCGTCTGCGCGGTGAAGCCGGGAAGCTTGCCGACGGCGGTGCAGCCCGCGGCAAGCGCCGGCGCCAGCGAGCGGATGAAGAGCACGACCGGCGAATTCCACGGCGCGATGATGCCGGCAACGCCTGCTGCCTCGCGCAGCGTCGTCGTATAGCGTCCCGGCGCGGTTTCCATGGCGCGCCCGTAATCCGCGAGGGCCAAGGCAGCGTAAAACCGCAACTTGGAAGGGACCATCGTGACTTCGAACTCGGCTTCGGCCTTAACCTTTCCGTTTTCGAGCATCAGTACCTCGACCAGATCGCCGGTCCGAGTCTCGAAGCGGTTTGCCATTTCGTTGAGGGCCTTTGCTCGCAGGCGCCGGTTATCGCGCCAGCCGGAGTCCTGAAAGGATTTGAGCGCAACGGCGATCGCCCGTGTTGCCATCGTATCGGTCGCTTCGGTATAGGTACCGATCGTCTCACCACTTGCCGGATCGACGCTCTCGGCGACCGCCGGGGCATCCGCCCACTCGCCTCCGATCCAATGCCGACCTCGCAACTGAGAAGCCATATCACACTCCCGACCGGTTTCCTTTCTGGTCCGTAGCAACCACTAAACTTTTCATACACCACATTTTTCTCGATGGTAGACAACCGGACGCCTGACCGTTAACTGACAATCCGGAAATCGGATTTCCATATATGGAAAGATCGCGCGAGCGGTCGCGTTTGTATGCTTGAGGAGGTGCCTGCGATCCGTTTCCTCTCCGGGAGTTACCCAATGCTCACTCCGACCGAAGTGCTGTCCTCGATACTCGAAAAGCCAACCGATATCGACCACGTCCGTTCGCTTGTCACACCCGACGTGACCTATGTTTCGCTCAACTACGACAATCCCGACCTGAAGAGAATCATGCCGTGGGCCGGTACGTCTCGCGGTCCCGAGAGCATTGTCAGGACCTTTGTGGATGTCGGCCGATACTGGGAGGTTCAATCCTTCGAGCCCGAAGCGCTGTTCGGCTCCGACGAATACGCGGCCATGTTCGGCCGGTTTACGTACAGATCGACGGTCCTGTCCAGGGGCGTGACCACGCCGTTCGCGGTGTTCGCAAAGGTTGAGCAGGGCCGTTGCACGTACCTACAGTTCATGGAAGACACATTCGCGACGGGCGCGTCGTTCCGAAGCGGAGGAAGCTGGACGTTTCAAAGCAATCCGAACGGCGAGCGGGTCGTGATCTGAACGAACCGGTCCACGACATCACCGCTGGCGCCCTGCCGCCTTGCTGCCTGCCCGTTGCAGCGGTAACCTGAGCAAGGCGTTGCCGCATATCGCCGCGAGGCGACGGTCGAACGGAGCGAAACGGTGATGAAGGACCTGAATTCCCTGCTGATATTTGCGAAGGTTGTCGAGGCGAGCAGTTTTTCAGAGGCCGCAAAGCGGCTCAAGATGCCGATTTCCTCGGTGAGCCGCCGTATCGCCGAACTCGAAAATCAGCTTGACGTCCGCCTGCTCGAGCGATCGACACACCACCTGAGGCTCACGGACTTTGGCGCCGAAGTCTTCGAGCTCGCAAGGCATGCCACGGAGGTCAGCGAAGCCGTTGACAATGTCATCTCGAACCGCCTCCCGGACGTGTCTGGCACCGTGCGGCTCTGTGCGCCGCCGAGCATCTCCGACTCGCTGATCGTGCCTG
>NZ_WOEY01000131.1 GCF_013177695.1 Paraburkholderia solitsugae
CGGCCGCATCGTCGGCAGCGGTCGGTTCATCGGGTGCGGTGCCGGTGGACGTTGCGCCTGCCGCCGAACCGTCGTCCTGCGCGAGTTGTGTCGCGCTGTGCGCGTCGCTCGCAGGCAGTGCTGTATCGGCATGAAAGATCCACTTGGGGATCACATCGGTCGACGCTGAATACGCGACCTGCGTCACCAGCAAAATCACGCCAGCCGCGAACACCGCACCTCGCACAACCCCGAAGTAGTACTGATTGAATTTTCTGGTTTTCATCACGTCTCTCCCGAGGGAATGCCGACGCCTCGCTGCCGCCATTTCCCACGCTTATTCGCCGACGCCGGGCCCTTCTGAACGCGGGCCTCGTCGTCCCCCGAGTCTGTTTTGCGGATGCAAGTCAAACACCGTCATTGTCTTCGCGGCTCCGTAGCCGGTGCGCCGATGAGCGCAGCCATGCGCTTCAGCAGATACCGTCCGGGCGCGCTTCGTCACGTATCGCGTCTTGCCGCGGCGATTCGTACGAGCGGTGCTCCCGATTCTCTTCCGATCTATTTGGCTTCGAGTGTCTGGACAGTACTTAGCGATATCCATGCCATTACCCGCAAAGCCTTGCGACGACGGGCATCGAACAGGGGCGTGCGATGCCCGCGAAGGAAAAACGCATGAAAACGTTTCGATGATGAAACGCGTGGCCGGAAAGCCGCGTTATTGCGCGTTATTCGTTGCGCGCGGCGCTTTCCGGCGCGTTTTCCGGGCTGTTGCCGGAGGAGTTGCCGGCGCTGTCGCGCGAGGCGGCTTGCAGTGCGCGCAGTTCGTCGATGGGGATATGGCAGCGGATGCGATGCGCGGACCGCTGGGCAGGGTCGCCGCTGCCGGCTTCGAGGAAGGGTGGGTCTTGCTGCTCGCAGATCGCCCCGAGTTTGCGCGGGCAGCGCGTATGAAACACGCAACCGGACGGCGGCGATGCCGCGCTCGGCAGGTCGCCGGACAGGCGTATGCGGGCGTGGCGGTCATGCGCGTCGAGTGTCGGCACTGAAGACAGAAGCGCTTCGGTGTAAGGATGGTGCGGTCCGCCGAACACTGCCGCGGCCGGTCCGATCTCCAGCAGTCGGCCGAGGTACAGCACCGCGATGCGATCCGACAGATAGCGCACCACGTGCAGATCATGCGAGATGAACACGTAGCTCACGCCACGCTCGCGTTGCAGATCGGCGAGCAAGTTGAGGATCGCGGCCTGCACGGAGACGTCCAGCGCGGAAGTGGGCTCGTCACAGACCACCACACGCGGTTCACCGGCAAACGCGCGCGCGATCGCGACGCGCTGTTTGAGTCCGCCGGACAACTGGCGCGTGCGCGAACCGAGATAGCGCTCGGGCAAACGCACGGCCGCCGTCAACGTGGCAAGCCGTTCGTCGATCGCGGCACCACGCAACGCGGTGAGGCGCGACAACGCACGGCCGATCAGCCGCTTCACCGAATGCGCGCGATTGAGCGCCGAGTCCGGATTCTGGAACACGATCTGCAGTGACTTGACCTGCTCGTCGTTGCGTCGCGTGACGCGCGCGGCGAGTGGTGTGCCGTCGAGTTCGAGCACGCTGCCCGCATCCGGTGTGAGCAGGCCGAGCATCAGTTTCGCGAGCGTCGTCTTGCCGCTGCCGGATTCGCCGACGAGGCCGAGCGTTTCGCCACTGGCGAGATCGATCGAAACGTCGTCGACTGCGCGGAGCGGCGCGCCGGACACGTGGAACGTCTTCGAGAGTTTTTCCGCGCGCAACACGAGAGCAGGGCGCTCGCCGTCACGCAATGCACCGTCCTGCTGGGGCAATGCGCCCGCAGTCGCATGCGGCAGTTCGATTGCGCGTTCGTGGTAATGGCAGCGCGACATCTGATCGCCGTGCGCCGCGCTCACTCGATACGGCGGCGGTGCTTCATGGCGGCAACGCTCGTCGGCGAGGCGGCAGCGGTCCGCGTAAATGCAGCCTTGCGTAACCGAGCCCGGCAAGGGCAGATGACCCGCGATGGTATCGAGCCGCTCGGTGTCCTTGCTGCGCCCCGCGCCTGGCAAACAGCGCAGCAGTCCAACCGTATAGGGATGACGCGGACGCGCGAACACGTCCTGGGTTGCGCCTTCCTCGACCAGCTTGCCGGCATACAGCACGCCGACGCGCTCGCACATCCGCCCGATCACCGCGAGGTTGTGGCTGATGAACAGCACAGCCGTGCCGAGTTCTTCGCGCAGTTGCGCCACGAGGTCGAGCACTTCGGCTTCGACGGTGGCGTCGAGTCCGGTGGTCGGTTCGTCAAGGATCAGCAAGGCCGGATTCGAGGCGAGCGCCATGGCGATCACCACACGCTGCTGCATGCCACCCGACAATTGATGCGGATAGCTGTCCATCACGCGTTCGGGTGACGCGATGCGCACTCGCCGCAGTATCTCGACCGTGCGCTGCAGTGCTTCGTCACGCGAGACACCGGCCGCTTCGAATGCTTCCGTGACTTGCCGCGCGATCGTCAGTGACGGATTCAACGCGCGCCCGGGATCCTGATAGACCATCGAAATCGCGTTCGCTCGCATCGTGCGTAAAGCGTCGGCGTCGAGTTTCTGCACGTCCTGGCCGGCGATGAGGATCTTGCCCGCCTTCACCTTGCCGTTGCGCGGCAGATAGCGCAGCGCCGCCATCGCGACCGTTGATTTACCGCAGCCGGATTCCCCGACGAGGCCATACGCTTCGCCGCGCCGCACGCGAAACGAGACGTCCTGCAGCACTTCACGATCGCGTCCGCGCATCCGGTACGTAACCGTCAGGCCGACGACGGTCAGCGCATCCGTGCGATCGCTCTTCGACACGTCGAAGGCGGGGAACGAGGCGGGCGGTGGGCCATTCATCGGTCGAGCACTCCTTGCACGCTATCGGCGATCAGATTCACGCCGACCACGAGCGAAGCGATGGCGCCGGCCGCGAACACGACCGTCCACCACGCACCGCCCGCCATCAGCGCGTACGACTCGGACAGTGCGAGCCCCCAGTCGGCGGAAGGCGGTTGAATGCCGAAGCCGAGAAACGACAGCGTTGCGACCGCGAAAATGGCGTATCCGAGCCGCACGGTGGCCTCGACGATGATCGGCGGCAGCACGTTCGGCAGAATTTCCGCGAACATGATGTACGGTGCGCGTTCGCCGCGCAGTTGCGCGGCGGCGACGTAGTCCAGATGCCGTTCGGCGAATACGGCGGCACGTACCGTACGCGCGGTGATCGGCGTAAAGGTGATGCCGATCACGAGGATCACGGTGAAGTTCGATGCGCCGACCGCGGCCAGCGCGAGCAACGCGACGATGACCAGCGGCAGCGCGAGCACCGCGTCGATCGCCCGTCCCACTACGTTGTCGACCCAGCCCTCGAAGTAGCCGACGATCAACCCGAGGGCCGTGCCCGCCACCGTGCCGAGCAGGGTCGCCAAAGGCGCGATGGTCAGAATGTCGCGCGCGCCGACGATCACCCGCGAGAACACGTCGCGGCCGAGCTGATCCGTGCCGAACCAATGCGTGCTATCGGGCGGCATGAGCGAGTTGAGCGGATCGGAGGCATACGGGTCGATCCGCACGATCCATGTCCCGGCGAGCGCGCAGACGATCCACCATCCCACGATCAGCACGCCGACCACGAAGGTGGGCGAGCGCAGCAGCACGCGCAACTGGTCGAAGCGCGGTTCAGTAGCCGAACGTGGCGTAGGCGGCGTGGCCGGCGGAACGATGGTGCTCATTCGGCGCTCCTCACGCGCAGCCGCGGATTGAGCAGGACATGCAGCGCATCGGCAACGAGATTGGCGACCGTGTAGACCACGCCGATTGTCAGCACGCCCGCTTCGAGCATCGGAAAATCCTTGGCCTTGGCGGCGTTGTAAATCAACGAGCCGATGCCTTGATAGTGAAACAGCGTCTCGACCACCACGAGGCCGCCGATCATGTAGCCGAGCTGCGTCGCGGCGACGGTGATGGTCGGCAGCAGTGCATTGCGCAATACGTGCCGCCAGATCACGGTACGGCGCGGCAAGCCTTTGAGGATCGCGGTGCGCGTGTAGTCCGCATCGAGCGCTTCGACGGTGCCCGCGCGCGCCATTCTCGCGATGTAGCCGAAAAACACCAGCACCAGCGGCAGCACCGGCAGTATCAGATACCGCAATTGTTCGAGTGCGCTCGCTTCGGGCGGATACGACGCTTCGATCGGCAGCCAACGCAGCCACACGCCGAACACCAGAATCAGCACGATCGACGAGACGAACTCCGGCACCACGGTCGCCGACAAACCAACGATGCTGATGGTCCGATCGAGCCAGCGTCCCGCGTGCATGGCCGACCACACACCGCCCGCAATGCCGAGCGGCACGACGACGATAAACGCGAGCAGGCCGAGCTTGGCCGAATGCGCCAGCGCGTCGGCGATAAACGGCCCGACCGGCTCACGGTACGAATAGGAGAGCCCCATATCGCCACGCACGAAATGCGAGATCCACTCGACGTATTGCGTCATGAGCGGCCGGTCCGCGCCGAGTTGATGATTGAGCGCGGCGACCGCGCGCGCATCGGCGAGGGGTCCGAGCACCGCGCGGCCGATATCGCCAGGCAGCAACTGGCCGCCGGCGAACACGATCACCGAGAGCAGCCACAGCGTAATCAACGACAAGCCGATCCGCGTCGCCAGAAATCGCACGACGCGTCCCGCGTTGCCGCTCGGGGCCGGGGAGGCGGAAGGCGTCACCGTGGTCGACATCGTGATCTCCTGCCGAAGAATCGCCGTGCGCTCATGCGTTCAACGGTTTTTGCATTCACGGCTTTTGCGTCCACCGCATTTGCGTCCACTGCATTTGCGGCCACCGCTTTTGTGTCCACATTACGCGCTTAACACCGCGCGGTCGAAATAGAGTTGCGCGAGCGCCGTGAAGCGCACGCCGTTCACACCCTTGCGCATGGCGATGAGTTGATCGTAGAAGAACGGGATGATCACGGGCGTTTCGTCGAGCAACAGCGTCTGGATCTGTCCTGAAATTTTCCTCTGCGTGCCCAGATCGACTGCCGCGACGAACTGCGCGACCAGTTGATCGTACTGCGGGTTCCTGAAGTGTGCGGCGTTCCACGTGCCGGTGCTGGTGAGCGGCGCGTTCAGAAACACATTCGGCACGCCGCGATGGCCGTAGTCGGTGATGCCGAGCGGCGAGTCGAGCCAATCCGACTTGCCCGGCGTGCCCGCGCCGTAGTACAACGACTGGCTTTCCACTTTCAGATTAATGCGTACGCCAATCGCCTTCGCCGCGTTCTGCACGACCACCGCGAGATCGGGAATCTCCATGTACTTTTCGGTGGTCAGCGTGACGTCGAAACCGTTCGGGACGCCCGCTTGCGCCAGCAGTTGCTTCGCTTTCGCAATGTCGATCCTGCGTTGCGCGATGCCTGCATCGGATGACGGAAACACCGGTGCGAACGGACTGTCGTTACCGAGTTGCGCGCGGCCCTTGAACAAGCCACGCACCAGCACGTCACGATCGAGCGACAACGCCAGCGCCTGGCGCACGCGTTTGTCCTTGAACAACGGACTGTCGTTGCGCATATGAATCTGGCGATGCGCGCTCGACCTCACGCCGACTGCCTTGTAGTCCGGATTGTTCAGAATGCCGGCGCCGCCCTGCACGGTGAAGGTGCCCATCACGTCGGCCTGATGGCCTTGCAAGGCGAGCATTTGTGCCTGTTCATCGGCGTAGAACGAGAACTGTACGCGTTGCGGTAACGCTTTGTCGCCCCAGTAGTCCGGATTGCGCACGAATGACGCACCGACCTTCGCCTGATACTTTTCGAGCTTGAACGGACCGGTGCCGATGAAGGTCTTTTCATAACCGCCCGCATAGTTCGCGGGCAGGATCACGGCGTTGTAATTGTCCGAGGAAACGTAGTACGGGAAGTTGCCGTTCGGTGCATCGAGATGGAAAGCGACCGTGTGGTCGTCGACCACCTTTGCACCGCCTTTCGACAGCACGCCCTTGAGCACCGAGAGTGCCGCCGAACCGCTCGCCGGATCGGCGAGGCGATCGAACGTTGCGACGACGTCTTTGGCGGTGAACGGCTGGCCGTCGTGGAACTTGACGTTTGGACGCAGCGTGAAGGTCCACACGTCGCCCTTGTCGTTCGGCTTCCACGACAAGGCAAGCGCCGGCTTCAGCACGAGCTTTTCGCCGTCGTCGTCGATCAGGAATTCGCCAGTCTGGTTCAGCAGCGCGAGACTTGCGGCATCAGTCACCGTGAGCGGATCGACCGCACCGGCCGGTGTCAGATGGGCGACGCGGATCGTCTGGTTGGACGGGGCCGCCGCGCCTTGCGCGCGGGCGCGCGGCGCATTCAGAACGCCGCCGCCAGCCAGCGACAAACCGATCACGCTCGCATAGCGCAGCAAATCGCGGCGCGTGATGCGGCCGGCGATAAATTCGTCGATGGCGTGGTTGCCGTAGGCGTCGGCGGTGCGGCGGGCTGCGTCGAGTTCGGGAAATCGGTCCGCGGGAGTCTTCATCGATGGAGTGTCCAGTCCGTTCTGCTGTCGGTTCTGAAGGGCCGCGCCGGATGCGCGCGACAGGGCGACTTTATTGCAATGACGAAAAGCTGCAGCGCGCTGCAGTGGCGAAAAGCGGTTTCAGTGTAAGCGATTGCCCACCGGTTCGGAGCGCCTGCTGCACGGTCCGGTGCCCGTTTGACGGATAAAAGGGCCGGCGTGTGTCGTCCCGACAACGCCCGGCTGGGCTGTCTCGCATGGCCGGCGCAAGTGCCCAGGATGCCGCAGCGCGGAAACCGGCGTTGTGCCGCCGCTGCCGTGGAAACCTTACCGACCTGCCTTGCAGGGCAAGTTGGATTTACCGCGCAGCGGTGCCCGGGCGGCGCCAGCGATGGAACAACACCGAGCCGATCCAGCACGCCATGAACGTCGCGACGATGCCATAACCCAGCATGCCGAAGCGCTCGTTGAGGCTCGCCACCGCATCCCATACGCCGCCGTTCAGACCGAGTTTGTCCGATAGCAGTCCCAACGCTTCGACGCCGCCAATGACAATCGCCACCACGGCCGAGACGAGCGTGATGCTCGCGTTGTAGTAGAGCTTGCGCTTCGGATCGTCCATGGCCCAGCCGTAGGCGTGGACCATGAGCACGTTGTCGGTCGAATCGACCAGCGTCATGCCGCCGGTGAAGAGCGCCGGGAACACGAGGATCGAATACAGCGGCAGACCTTTGCCGGCTTCGGACGCGGCAATCGCCAGCAGACCGATCTCGGTCGCGGTGTCGAAGCCGAGACCGAACAGCACGCCGACTGGGTACATGTGCCAGCTTTTCGTCACGAGCCGGAACATTGGCCGCAGTGCACGCGACAGCAGACCGGCGGGCGCGATGCCATCCGACGTTTCAGCAGCGAGTTCGCCGCCGTGTTGGACGTGGCGATAGCGGCGCCACACGTCGCGCAGAATCACGAGGTTCACGCACGCCAGCACAAGCAGAAACACCGCCGACACGACCGTGCCGATCGTGCCGCCCACCGCCTTGAAGGTGTCGAAGCGGCCGTGCAGCGAATGCGCAGCCCATGCGATGCCGATCGTCGCCAGAATCACAATTGTTGAATGGCCCAGCGAAAACGCCAGACCCACCCCGAGTGGCCGTTTGCCCGTCTGCATCAGCTTGCGCGTGACGGCGTCGATCGCGGCGATGTGGTCCGCATCCACTGCATGGCGCAGACCGAAGCCATAGGCGAGCAGTGCGGTGCCGAGCAGCAGCGGATAGTGGCGAAACGCGATCAGCGCCCACGCCCATGCGCCGAGGTTGGCAGCGATCAGTGCGGCATACAGCGCGATGAGGCGAGGGCGCAGCGAAGCGGTCGGCGTCATGAATTGCGTGAAAGAAGTTTAGTGATCGTGTGGATGTTTGTGAATCGGATCGACCCAGAAAACCGTTTCCGGTGCTTCCACCGCGTCGATGTTCAGGTTCACCACCACCGCTTCATTGTCGCTGCGCACCAGCACGCATTCGAGTGGGTCGTCGGTGCTTGCGTTGATCTCCTGATGCGGCACATAGGGCGGCACGAAGATGAAGTCGCCCGGGCCGGCTTCGGCCGTGAACTCCAGATGTTCGCCCCAACGCATGCGGGCCTGGCCACGTACCACGTAGATCACACTTTCGAGCGCGCCGTGATGATGCGCGCCGGTCTTGGCATTCGGATGGATCGTCACGGTGCCGGCCCAGATTTTCTGCGCGCCGACGCGCGCCGCGTTGATCGCCGCCGCGCGATTCATGCCGGGCGTTTGTGCGGTATTGCTGTCGAGCTGATCGCCCTTGATGACCTTGACGCCGTGCTCGCGCCAGTCGATCGGCGCCGACGGCTGCTCGTCCTTGTGTTCATCCTTGTAGTGCGGGTGTTCGTGATCCTGGCTCATGGTGTGTCTCCTCGTGGGCGGGCGTCCGGGTGCTGGGCGCGGCGCCGTCTGGCAATTCTTGCACGTTCAAAAACGCGCGTGTTGCCGGTGGGCGTGGGCGGCGTCGCGGACGAAAAAAAGGCCCGTCCACAGGGGACGGGCCTTTTGCTGTCAGGCTTCATTGCAACGCGGGTCGCAGCACATGGCGTATTGCAACCCTTGGCGCTTACTTCTGCTTCGCGTTGATCACGGCTTCCGCGACGTTGTTCGGCGTTTCAGCGTAGTGCTTGAACTCCATCGTGTAGGTCGCGCGACCTTGCGTTGCCGAGCGCAGCGACGTCGAATAGCCGAACATCTCCGCGAGCGGCACTTCGGCGCGCACCAGCTTGCCGCCACCGCCGGCGATGTCTTCCATGCCTTGCACCATGCCGCGACGGCTCGACAGATCGCCCATCACGTTACCCATGAAGTCTTCCGGCGTTTCCACTTCGACGGCCATCATCGGTTCGAGCAGCACCGGCTTGGCCTTGCGCATCGCGTCCTTGAAGGCCATCGAACCGGCCATGCGGAACGCGTTTTCGTTCGAGTCGACGTCGTGGTACGAACCGAAGGTCAGCGTCACTTTCACATCGACCACCGGATAGCCCGCCAGCACGCCGGCCTTCAGCGTTTCCTGAATGCCCTTGTCGACGGCCGGAATGTATTCACGCGGAATCACACCGCCCTTGATCGCGTCGACGAATTCGTAGCCCTTGCCTTGTGCAGACGGTTCGAGCGTGATCACCGCGTGGCCGTACTGGCCGCGGCCGCCCGACTGTTTGACGAACTTGCCTTCGACGTCTTCGATCTTGTTGCGCACCGTTTCGCGGTAAGCCACCTGCGGCTTGCCGACGGTCGCCTCGACGCCGAACTCGCGCTTCATCCGGTCGACCAGAATTTCCAGGTGCAACTCGCCCATCCCGGAGATGATGGTCTGGCCGGATTCCTCATCCGTCTGCACGCGGAACGACGGGTCTTCCTGCGCCAGACGATTGAGCGCGATGCCCATCTTTTCCTGGTCGACCTTGGTCTTCGGCTCGACGGCCTGCGAAATCACCGGTTCCGGGAAGATCATCTTTTCAAGAATGATCACATGTTGCGGATCGCACAGCGTGTCGCCCGTGGTCGCTTCTTTTAGGCCGACTGCCGCGGCAATGTCGCCGCAGTAGACTTCCTTGATTTCCTTGCGCTCGTTCGCATGCATCTGCAGGATCCGGCCAAGGCGTTCCTTCTTTTCCTTGGTCGCGTTGTAGACGGTATCGCCCGAATTCACCACGCCTGAATACACGCGGAAGAAAATCAGCTGGCCCACGAACGGGTCGGTCATGATCTTGAAGGCGAGCGCGGAGAACGGATCGTCGTCTTTCGGATGCCGCTCGATTTCGTTGTCGTGCTCGTCGTGACCGGTAATCGCGGGGATGTCGAGCGGCGACGGCAGATAGTCGATCACCGCGTCGAGCATAGCCTGCACGCCCTTGTTCTTGAACGCGCTGCCGCACAGCATCGGCACGATCTCGTTGGCGATGGTGCGCACACGA
This sequence comes from Paraburkholderia solitsugae, assembly GCF_013177695.1. Taxonomy (GTDB): domain Bacteria; phylum Pseudomonadota; class Gammaproteobacteria; order Burkholderiales; family Burkholderiaceae; genus Paraburkholderia; species Paraburkholderia solitsugae. The sequence continues at coordinate 10,003 of NZ_WOEY01000131.1, forward strand.
ATGCCGTGTTTGATTTCCTCTTCGGTCAGCGTCCCACCGTGCAGGTATTTGTCGAGCAGTTCCTCGCTCGCTTCAGCGGCGGCCTCGACCATCTTGTCGTGCCACTCCTTCGCGGTCGCCTCGAGCTCGGGCGGAATGTCCCGGTACTCGAACTTGATCCCCTGGTTCTCTTCGTCCCAGTAGATCGCCTTCATCTTGACGAGGTCGACCACGCCCTGGAAATGATCTTCGGCGCCGACCGGAATCTGGATCGGTACCGCGACGCCCTTCAGACGATCGCCGATCTGCCGCTGCACGCGGAAGAAGTCCGCGCCCACACGGTCCATCTTGTTGACGAACGCAATGCGCGGCACCTTGTACTTGTTCGCCTGACGCCACACGGTTTCGGACTGCGGCTGCACACCGCCCACCGAGTCGTACACCATGCATGCGCCGTCGAGCACGCGCATCGAGCGCTCAACTTCAATCGTGAAGTCGACGTGACCCGGGGTGTCGATGATGTTGATCCGGTGTTCCGGATAGTTGCCGGCCATACCCTTCCAGAAAGCAGTCGTGGCAGCCGATGTGATCGTGATGCCGCGCTCCTGCTCCTGTTCCATCCAGTCCATCGTCGCAGCACCGTCGTGAACCTCGCCGATCTTGTGGGTCACGCCTGTGTAGAACAGGATGCGTTCGGTGGTGGTGGTTTTGCCAGCGTCGATGTGGGCGCTAATGCCGATATTCCGGTAGCGCTCGATGGGAGTCTTGCGGGGCACGTGAACCTCCTTGAAATGGCGCGCCTGAAACGCTTGCCGGGCGGCAGTCTGTGCTGCCCGGGGAGCCTTGGATGCTGCTTTGCCAAGAATACTAGGATAGCGCGTCGGCCTGTCTTTTGCAGGAATCTTGCCAGCCGCGCGTGACGGCCTGCTGGTAAGGGCTGAGGGGGGCGGCGCGGACCTCTGCCGCGTGGCGCCGCCCATTGCCTGCTCCGCGCAGAACGCAAAAAAAGCCGGTGCCTCGTGAAAGGCACCGGCTTTTTCCGGAAAGCGGCCGCCGACGAAGCGGCGGGGTGTCGCCGTGGTCGGCGCGCCTTTATTGCGCGGCCGGCAACCCCTGGATTTTCATCCCCGGTTTGATGCCTTTCGACGAGAACCAGCCCTTGCTCATTTCCAACGCATACACGCCGTTGTTCTTCGGGCAGTGATTGTTGGTGGTCTCGGCCTGCATCTCGTCGATGTCGGTGACCGTGCCGTCGGCGCGCATGAAGGCGATCGACAGCGGGATCAATGTGTTCTTCATCCAGAAGCAATGCACGGCGGTTTCATTGAAGACGAACAGCATGCCTTCATTCGGCGCGAGGGTCGTGCGATACATCAGGCCCTGTTCGCGGTCCGCGTCGTTGGCGGCGACGGCCGCGTCGATCACGAACATGCCCGCGGTCAGCTTCGCGCGCGGAAAGTCGCCGGGCTGTTTCGCGCCGGCCGGCATGTCTTGCGCATGAGCGGGGGCAGCGGTCGTCGCGGCGAACGACATCGCGGCGAGCGGCAGTGCAATGGCAACAGCGAAACGCGCAATCAACGAGCGCATGGGAAATCGCACGGCATGACTCCTTGCTGGAAATTAACCCGCGAATGTTACGCGAGCGCGTCAAAAACAAAAAGGCAGATCGCCTTGCGGTGATCTGCCTTTCAACGCCGTAAGAACGGCAATGAAGCGAGTTCTTGACTGCGTTTTTACAACAAACTTACTCCGAAGCGCCCGAAGCTGCAGCTGCTGCTGCTGCCTTCTTGTGCGACTTCTTGTGTGCTGCCTTCTTCGTGGTCTTCTTTGCCGACGAAGCTGCTGCCATCGGAGCTGCCGATGCTGCCACCGGTGCCGAAGCTTGTGCGAATGCTGCCGTTGCGAAGAGGCCAGCGACCAGAGCGGCGATCAGTTTGTTCATTTTGTAAATCCTCAGCTTTAGTTAATTAACCAAATGACCCGGTTATATGTAGAGTCATGTCGGTAAACGTGCCATCCACCTTTCGGTTGACAGCCGCATCGATATTTTTTTCGACGCGTCTGTTTAGCGCTCAGACTCCCTGTACTCACCGCAAGAGCGGCTTGCGCAAAGGCCCTTAAGGCTGAATGCCGGATAGCTTCGGGCGGCATCTGCGTCGAATAACGCGTGAGCTCGCGCACCGGTTGACGTGTTTTTTGTGGAAAATTTATATGTCGACGTGCTGAAGCAAATGAATGGTTGCGTAGTGATCGTGAACGCAATTGTTTCACGCGTTTTTCATGTTGGTTTCACGGGCGAATTTGTTTGCGGATACAACGAGTTAGCTTTTTCGCTGCGAGGGAAAATACATGTTCAGTGCGGGTTCAATGCGGACGAAGTACGCAGGTAAACGCGTTCAAACGGTGCCTTCCCATGGTGCGTTCAGCGGCAATTCAACACTCTCTCCTGGCTGCAGTCCGAGTGAAAAAATGTCAAGAGCGCCGACACCGGCGCGCACGAGGCGCAACGTCGGAAAACCTACCGCCGCCGTCATGCGACGCACCTGGCGGTTCTTGCCCTCGGTGATCGACAATTCGATCCACGTGGTCGGAATCGCGGCGCGATAGCGGATCGGCGGCGTGCGAGTCCACAGCGAATCAGTCGGCTCGACGTATTCAGCGCGGCAGGGCCGCGTCACGTAATCGCCGAGATCGACGCCGCGCGCGAGCTGCTTCAGCGTGGCATCATCGACTGCGCCTTCCACTTGTGCCCAATAGCGTTTGACAAGTTTGTGGCGCGGCTCGGCGATGCGCGCCTGCAACGCGCCATCGTCGGTGAGGAGCAGCAGCCCTTCGCTATCGGAGTCGAGCCGGCCCGCTGGATAGACGCCGGGCACTTTCACCCAGTCGGCCAGCGACGCCCGCGTTTCGTGCGGCGAAAACTGACAGATGGTGCCGAACGGTTTGTTCAGGGCGAGAAGTCGCATAAGGGAATCGAAGAAGATCGAGCGGCGCCGGCTGCGGCGGGGACGTGCCACGCAGGCCGAGAGAGGTGCTGGCTCGGTAGTAAATGGCGGAATAATAATGCATAATGAGCCGCTTCAACTCTTATGTCTTATATAAGACATAAGAATAAATGCTCTGATTGATTTGATTTTCGACAATGTTGGAAAACCCCGAGCCGCTACGGGCTCGTTGCAAAGTCGGCGTGGGCTAGAATAGACAGTCTAGCCGCTCGCGGGCGTCCGGCATTGCGCGTAGCGAGGAGCACCCGGTTTTCGCAGTCTCCCATCAGCTTTCAGCACAGCTTTCACTGGAGTCCGATCATGCCGTATCAGCACATCAAGGTTCCGACGGGCGGTGACAAGATCACTGTCAACGCAGATTTCTCGCTCAATGTTTCCGACCAGCCCATCATTCCGTATATCGAAGGCGACGGAACGGGCCTCGACATCACGCCGGTGATGTTGAAGGTGGTGGATGCCGCAGTAGAAAAAGCTTACGCAGGCAAGAGGAAAATCCATTGGATGGAAATCTATGCCGGCGAGAAGTCGACCAAGGTGTACGGCCCGGACGTGTGGCTGCCGGAAGAAACGCTGCAGGTGCTGAAGGAATACGTCGTCTCGATCAAGGGTCCGCTCACCACACCGGTTGGCGGTGGTATCCGTTCATTGAACGTCGCGCTGCGTCAGGAACTCGATCTGTATGTTTGCCTACGCCCGGTGCAGTACTTCAAGGGCGTGCCTTCGCCGGTGCGCGCGCCGGAAAAGATCGACATGGTGATCTTCCGCGAGAACTCGGAAGACATTTACGCCGGCATCGAATGGCCTGCTGAGTCGGAACAGGCGAAGAAGGTCATCAAGTTCCTGCGCGAAGAAATGGGGGTGAAGAAGATCCGCTTCCCTGAAACCTCGGGGATCGGTATTAAGCCGGTGTCGCGCGAAGGCACGGAGCGCCTGGTGCGCAAGGCGATCCAATATGCGCTCGACAACAATCGCCGCTCGGTCACCTTGGTGCACAAGGGCAACATCATGAAGTTCACGGAAGGTGCGTTCCGTGACTACGGTTATGCGTTGGCGCAAAAGGAATTCGGCGCGGAACTGATCGACGGTGGCCCGTGGATGAAGCTCAAGAACCCGAAAACGGGTGGCGACATCGTGGTGAAAGACGTGATCGCCGACGCGTTCCTGCAGCAGATCCTGCTGCGTCCCGCGGAATATGACGTGATCGCCACGCTGAACCTGAACGGCGACTACATTTCAGACGCGCTGGCCGCGCAAGTCGGCGGTATCGGGATTGCGCCGGGCGCGAACATGTCGGATTCGGTCGCGATGTTCGAGGCCACGCACGGCACTGCGCCGAAGTACGCCGGCAAAGACTACGTGAACCCGGGTTCGGAAATTCTCTCCGCTGAGATGATGCTTCGCCACATGGGCTGGACCGAAGCGGCCGACCTGATCATCAAGTCGATGGAAAAGTCGATTCTGCAAAAGCGGGTGACGTATGACTTCGCGCGCCTGATGGAAGGCGCGACGCAGGTATCCTGCTCGGGTTTTGGTCAGGTGTTGATCGAAAACATGTAAGGATGTCCAACGTGTTCCGGAGAAATCCGGCGAGCCCCGATGTACACTACGTGTAGTCGGGGTTTTTGTTTTATAAGGTCCGACAAGGTGTGAGGAATTCCGGGAGTTAGTGAGGGGAAATCTGAGGGGAATTGTGAGGAATTGGCCTCGAATTCCTCACTAGTGAGGGGAGTAAAATGACCCGAAGCCGACACTTCAATTACACCCTGACGCCGACGCGGCTAAACAACGCCAAACCTCAGGAAAAACCATACAAGCTTACAGATGGCGGCGGGCTGTATGTGTTGGTGATGCCGCGCGGAGCGAAAACTTGGATTTACCAGTATTCGCTCGACGGCAAGCGGCGCGAGGTGACTATTGGGCGCTATCCAGAAATCGGTGTGGCAGATGCACGAGACCGTCACGCCGAGTACCGGGCGATGGTGGAGCACGGAAGCAACCCGGCTGCATACAAGCGGGCGGATGATGCCGAGCGTAAGGCGCGGGCGGAACTGAAGGCCGACGAAGGGCAGTTCAAAGCGTTTTCCCTCAAATGGCTGGATGAGCGGCTGGGCAGCAAGTCGGACGGCTACAGCAAACAGATGCGCTCGTCGCTGGAGCGGTTCGTGTGGCCGGACATTGGCAGCAAGGCGCTGGAGGACGTGAAGGCTGCCCATGTGTTGGCGATCATCGAGAAGCGGCGCGACACGCCGAACACCGCGGAGAACGTCCGCGTGCTCATTCAGCAGGTCTACAACTACGCGATCCAGAAGCTGTTGGTTGAGACGAACCCGGCATTGGCGCTGCGTGGCGTCATTCAGGTTCCGAAGGCTGAGCATCACAGGCACCTGAGCGAACCGGAACTAGGGGCTTTCTGGCGGGCCGTGGGAAAGCAGGGCGCGCATCCGTCCACCACGGCGGCGACTAAGCTGTTGATGTACAGCATGTGCCGCAAGGCTGAGGTGCTGCGAGCCAAATGGTCGGAGATCGACACTGACAAAGCACAATGGGATATCCCGGCCGCTCGGATGAAGTCACGCAGGCCGCATCGTGTCTACCTGTCCACCCAAGCCCTAGAATTGCTTGAAGTGCAACGAGCATTGACTGGTGCCGGCGAATACGTGTTTCCCTCCGCGTTCCGGGCCAATGTGCCGATGGCTGATGCGACGCTCAATCACCTCTTCAAGCGGCTGGATTTTGGCGTGCCTGAGTTTTCACCTCACGGCACACGCGGCACGGCGGCGACACTGCTGCGCGAACACGGTTTCAGTCGAGACGTTGTTGAGTTGCTGCTGGCGCACACCGAGCGAAGCCAGACGGCGGCGAGCTATCACCATCACGAGCTTGAGGCGGAACGGCGGCGCGCGCTGCAATACCTAGCCGACGAGACCGACCGGCAAGCCGCCATATCGGCGGCAGGAAACGTCGTGAACATCAAAGACAGAGTGGCGTAGCGAGGGGGGCGCGACAAGTCAAACAGCGCCCGGGCTGATGCCCGGAAACTAGGCTTCCTTGAGCATCGGCAGATGCGACCTCGAAATGCGAAATCTTGGGCGCACTCGCACGATATGCTTTGCCTTTTAATTACGGGACACTACCGTGAGCAATAAGCCTGACAAAGACCCACGAGCTGCAGCAGCGGACGAAAAGTACATATTCGAGCATCTATCGAAGCAGTCACCCATCGAGATCATCTTCAAGTTTCTGGAATCGTTTTCCCCTAGCACAAGCGCAAATGGCGGTGCCGCCATGGTCCAATCCGCCAAAGTCGAGCGCTACGTACTGGAAGCTCTGGCTACGCAGCTCCAACTTTTTGCTTACGCAGGCGTCACACTTGACGAAGCCTTTGGTGGAAAAACTGGGCGTCAACTACAACAAAAGCGAACAAATGAAAAGGCATATGCCGTCGCATTTGAAATAGCCTGTGCTAGGGCGGGCGGTGTCACATTTGAAAAAGCGGTCGATGAAGTCGCCAAGAAGTTGAATATGTCACCCGATACGGTGCGCGACCTATACAAGCGCTCAGGTTCAAGCGCCCCACGGAAGCGGGGTGGAAATTTCCCCGAAAATACACCCTGAAATCCCGATCCTTCGCTGGTTAGACTACGAAATACGTTCCCGGACTGGCCGGGAGCATCTCGCAGGAGCTAAGCATGACGAAGGAAATCCGCCCCACACCGACGATCATTCGTCGCAAGCAGGTCGAAGCTCTCACCGGTCTGTCACGCAGCACGATCTACCTCCGTATTTCCCAAGGCACGTTTCCGAGGAATATATCGCTCGGGGCACGTGCCGTAGGCTGGGTGGAATCCGAAATCAACGAGTGGCTCGACCACCAAATCGAACTGAGCCGCAAGGCAACCCCACCGGGCTCACTGAAGTGACCTGCATGATTGGCGACACCGAAAACGTGGGCGGGTTGTGGGAGCCGCCGTAGAACGCCCCGACGCTCACGCATCGGATGTACTTGGGCTTACGCGCCCTTCAATTTTTAGCATGAGCCGGGCGCCTCAATAAATTTTTAACTTCTATCAATATATTTAGGATTACAAATGAATAAGAAGCATAGTCAGAATTCCGCACACATGAAGCAGGCAAGCATGACACGGATCAAAGATGCTTTGGGTGTGATGAAGCCGTGGTTTGATGACCCCAAGACTCATGAGGTGGCAAACGAGTGCATGATGGTCGCGTCGTTCGTCGGCCTGTTTCGCGCGTCCGGGAACTGGGGCGCGGAAGCCGAGGCGTCAGCGATGCTCAAGCAACTCAGTGAATCTTCGAAGATTCCGTATCAGGTGCTGTCCACCTATGCGGATGGCGTGGCGGCGCTGGACAAGCATGCCAGCCGCGAATCGTTGATGACCAAGACAGGTGAACAATGACGCTGGCAACTCTCCAAAATCTCAATCACCGCGATACGCTGGTATCTTTTTTCGGCGCGGTGTTGGCCGCCCCCGTCGCCGGGGAGGTGTTCGTCGCCGCTTCGCTGTACCTGAAGAAGGGGGCTGGTGAAAAGTCCGCGATGAAACAAACCTACGCCGACACGCATGAGGAGCTCGCAAACGCGGTGCTGGCCGCGAGCAGCGACGGCAAGGACTCTTACTTTGCCCTCGCGCGCTATGTGCCGCATCAGACCGCGAGCGGCCACCCTGGCCGGCAAGGAGGCCATGTTCGCGCGCTGAAGTCGGTGTGGATGGATATCGACTGTGGTGAGGCGAAGGCAGCAGCGGGCCACGGGTACACGTCGAAGAAAGAAGCGTTCGCGGGGATGCTGCATTTCGTGAACTGCTGCGGCCTGCCTGAACCTACCTACGTTATCGATTCGGGTGGCGGGATTCATACATACTGGGCGCTGGAATCTGAAGTCGCAGTGGACGAGTGGAAGCGCGTCGCAGGCATGCTCAAGGGTGTGGCTGATGCACACGGCTTTCTTGCCGATCCCGCACGTACTGCTGATGTGGCGAGTGTCATGCGCGCGCCGCTCACAGGCAACCACAAGCTCGAAACTCCCCGTAAGACGGCGATCAAGTGGAGCGGTGCGCCGGTCCAGTTCTCCACCCTTGCGGGAGCGCTCACATTGGCTCACGCGCAGCATTTCGGAAAACTGGCTCAGAGCCCGCAGATCATGCAGCCCACCGAGCCTGGCAACCTGCTGCGTGACACCCATGATCGGCGTCCGCATGAAACTGCCGAGGAAATCTCCCGCGTCGGGGCGATGCTCGCTTTAATCCCGGCCGACTGCAACTATCCTGTGTGGCGCAATATCCTGTGGGCGATTGCCGGCACGGGCTGGAACTGCGCGGAAAGACTGGCACGGCAATGGAGTGCGAGCGTACCGGGCAAGTTCAACGAAGCCGCGTTTCAGACGGTATGGCAGTCGTTTAATCCTGCCCGCGGAATTGGCCTCGGGCCTCTGGTGCGGTACGCCGTGCAGAACGGCTACCGGGTGGATGAACCGGAACGCTTCGCGTGGACCGGTGGCGATGTTGAAAACGGACGCCGCTTTGCCGACACCTTTCGCGGCCAGATTCTCTTCGTCCCCGAAACCGACAAGGAGCTTACGTTCGATCAGAAAGCCGGGTGGGTATCTGCGCCGCCCGGTGCGGCCGAGAGCGCGGCGAAATACGTCCGCGATCAAATGCACAAAGAGTCAGTTGAACTCTACAAGGCCGCGCCGGACTCACAGCTGACGAAGCGCGCCACGGCGGAAGTGGCGCGCGTCAGCAAGGCCCCTCACCTTCGCGCGATGATCGAGATGGCAGCTTCCGAGCCTGGCATGACGCGAAGCCTCAATGATTTCGACGCGGACGCGATGCGGCTGGGCGTTACGAACGGCGTTCTTGACCTTGAGCGTCGCGTGCTGCTGGCTGTGTCCCCTGATTTGCTGGTGACCAAGCGTTGCAATGTCGCGTATGCCGCGATCGCAACCTGCCCGCAGTGGGACCAGTTTCTCATCGATGTCCAGCCTGACCCCGCTGTCCGGGAGTTCATGCAACGGTGGGCAGGGTATTGCCTGACTGGCACTGTACGGGAGCAACAGCTCATTTTCCTGCACGGCGGTGGCGCAAACGGGAAAAGCGTCTTTGTCGAACTGTTCGCATGGGTGATGGGCGACTACGCCAAGAAGATCGCCACGGAAATGCTGATGCACCATCAGCGGAATCCTCAGGCCCCCAGCCCGGACATAGTCTCCCTTAAAGGCATGCGGTTCGTGTATGCGAATGAAACTGAAGAAGGCCGGAAGCTTGCCGAAGCGAGAGTCAAGGAAATGACTGGCGGCGACACCCTGACCGGTCGCGCGCCCCACGCCAAGGCCGATATTACGTTTGCTCCGACGCACAAGCTAGCGATCGTGGGCAATCACAAGCCTGAAATCAGCGACACCAGTCATGGCATGTGGCGACGGATCTGCCTGGTGCCATTTGAGGTGACGATTCCCACAAACAAGCGTGATGGGAAGTTGCTGGAAAAGCTCAAGCAGGAGGGCTCGGGGATTCTCAACTGGGCGTTGGCCGGGCTGCAGAAGTATCAGAATGGCGGGCTCGCAATCCCCAAATCGATCGATGCAGCGACCGCCGGTTACCGGGATGAGCAGGACATCATCAGTGAGTGGATCCGTGACCACTGCACGACTGGCCCTGGCCTCAAGATGAAGAAAGATGAGGCATACCGGGCATACGTGAAGTGGTGCAGCCAGAACGGCCATCGCCACCTTGCGCAGCAGCGTTTCACGCGGAGGCTCGGTGACCGCAAACATCGGCTTCTGCCTGACAAGCGGACCATCGGCGGTCTGGAGCTGAACCAGGACGGAGCTGTCGCCGCGAAGCTGTGGTAGCAGGTTGCGTAGCTTGCGTGGTTTGCGTGGTTTGAGGCTCAAATACAAAAACTTTCTCTTTCTTCTCCCATAGAGAAGTTTTAGAAAATAGCCTTCAAACGACGCAAACCACGCAAACGGTATGCGTCTACACCGTCACCAAATATGCAGGATCACTAACCACCACCGGGGATGAACATGAGTGCATACATCAAACAGCTACAGCGGGAGGCGACATCGGGCTCGCCTGCCAAATTGCCACTTCAGCAGCAGTTCATGGAGTGGTACCGCTCGCTGCCGGAAGTCGCACGGAACCGGCCGTTTTCGATGGTCGAGTTCGAGCAGGCGCTCGGCACGCAGGGCAAGTACATTAGCCCAGTGTTGCTTGAGTTGGGCTGGCAGCGTAAGCGCCGTTGGAGTTCGCACGGCCAGTATCATCGCTACTGGGTGCCGCCTCAGCTCGGCCACTGAGGTCGCCGACGTCGCTGTGCAAGAAACATCCACCGCCGGCGCCAGTTCTGCGCCCCATGCTCCCTGTCCCATTGTCCAGGCTGTCTGCATCAGCCAAGTTCAAGCCCAGCGGACACAGCATCCAGCAGGGTGGTGCGTGCCGATCGCCATTGATCGGCTATCGCGTCATAGCCGGCGACTGGCAATCGCTGACCGGTGCCAAATGCCTGAAGAAGATCGAGCGCCCTGCTACGCGCGTCGGGACCGAGCTTGCCGGCCGCCGCCAGAAAACGCGCGAAGCTGCCGCTGATGCTCGGATCGACGTCCTTCCCGATCCTTGCGCTCAACAAGCCTTCGAGCTGCGAGTCCCGCTGGAGCCTTTCCTCGATCGCCAGATTAGTGATCTGCTGCGCATCGAATTGTGAGCGCCACCGCCGAGTCACTATAGCCTCAAGCAGCTTGCAAAAGGCGGCGCTGTCAGCTCGGCGGGCCGCCACGTGAACCGCCACCGTCCAATCGGCGAACTCGTGACCGAGCGCGTCGAAATCTATGGCAAGTGGCAACTCCTCAGCATCGGGCGCGAAGATCGCGAGCGGGATTGCAGTGGCGACGACCGGCATTTCCTTAAACCGCTTTACGAGCTGTTGACGCACACCTGTGTCTCCAGCGAAGTGGTCACGCAAAATTAGGCCGACGTCGGCATTGACCATCGCGCGGTCATTGCGGCCATCGCGGACGTCGAGCACGTTCCAGCAGCGTGCGAGCAGAAGGTCGCTGCGGGGGCGTTCAGCGGCCAGCGCGCGCAGTGCACGTGCCGCGTACAGTGTGTGCTGGATCTCGCTACGCTCGACAAGCGCGAGGAATGCTGCTCGGGCGGCAGGCGAGGCGCCCGGCGCCGCTGATAGGATCTCGATGAGTCGGTTGCCGTGTCCAACCGATCTGAACCGCTCGGGCAAGCTGTCGCCGAAGACCGCCTCAAACTCGGCGAACCGCTCACAAATCAACCGCTCAACTGAGGGGATGCCTTCAATAAGGCCGCCAGTCTCGAGAAGGACCGGCTTGCCATGATCCTGGAGTGTCGCCAGTACGTCGAGTGCGCCGATTGTCACCAGCCCGGCGAGCGCCGCGGCGCGAACCGATTCATAGTTGTGACCAACCTCAACCGCCTTGGCAACGAGCGCTTGCCTAGCCGCGTCGTGTGCATTTGACGGCAGGGCGCGGTAATGGGCAATGACCATGCGTGCGCGCAACTCGGGATCGGCCTCGAGCATGGCTTGGCCCAAAACTGCTTCGAGCGCCGTTCCAGTCGCGCCGGTCGCGGCGACCTCAATGACCTGCGTACGTAAATCTACTGACAATGGTACCGCTGCATCGAACAGCACGGGCGCGAACTCGGGGTCGTCCGGGTACGCGGCTGCAATTGCGGCGAGTGGTCCGTCCGCCTCGCGGACTCGCTCCAGCGCAAGCGCGCGAACGTTGGCATTTGCGCCGAATGCGCGAAATAGGGGGTAGGATGCATCGTCGTTTAGCTGCTGCGGGAAGGCCAGGATCGCCGCTACGGCCTCATTGTCGGCGGCATCACAGCCACATGCCTCTAGTCCTATGGAGAGCAGGTCACGCCGTACCTCTCGACGAGTACCCATGCGAATCAGTCGCTCGCGCGCCACAGCCTTCTCTTGCATGATCACGGGAAGCAGGGAGGCGAGATCGTCCAGATCCTCGTCGGCCGCATCCGCAAGCGCGTCGATGGCGGACTTGACCTCGGGATGGCCCCGCCCCCAGCCAGCAAGCAGCGCGGTCAGTGCCCAATAGCGGTTGAATCCGTTCTTCTTTTCGCCCAGAAGCTCGATCAGCACCGCAGCGACCGCTGGATCGGCGACCTGTGCAACATAGCTAGGTATGTTGTACATGCCGATGAGCTGGTTCTTGGGCTGACACCAGTAGGCGTTGGCAGCGAAGCGTATCTCGGGATCGGCGGCAGCGAAACGTCCGACCTGGGACCAGATGCGCTGGTTGCCAACGACGCTGAAAGGAAAGTCACGACCGAACTCAGCGAGGATCCAGGCGCGAACATCAGCGCGGTCGACGGGTGACTCCATGAGGTAGGCGCATGCGACGTCCCACTCCCAAGGTGAATCGAAATTGCGCGACGCACGCTTGAGCGCTCCTTTGATGAGCATGTCATTGCCGGGCCAGTACTTCATCAGCATCGTCGCGGCGAGCTCGCGATGCGGATAGGAAACATCCGACCAGAAACTCTGGGCGCGCAGCACGGAATCGATCACTTCGTCGGTTGCCCTACCCGTCGCAGCGAGCCCGAGGATTCCGACCAAGCAGATCTCACCGCCGTGCGAGCGCAAAGCTTCATCGAACAATGGCGCTGCCTCGGGCATATCCTGCCAACCGAGTGTCAGGCTCTCGAGAAGTGCGGCGGCAGTTGCAAGATCGCGCGTGCGGACCAACCCGTCGAGAAGCCGCTGACTGGCCTCAGTAGAGGCTGAGAAGGCCGAGGCGTAGGTAGCCGCCGCGGCCCGCTGAACACCCCGGTCCTCATCGTGCATCGCCTGAAACAGAAGATCCTGGAGTTGTGCAGTCGGCTGCCATCCGTTGAATTTAGCGATCAGAGTTGCTCGACCGGAAAATCGTGCAGGCAGCCAGCGGCTGAGCCGTTCCTCGATGTCGGTCTTCAACGCGGGATCGGGGAGACCTTTCAGCACTGACGCCAGCGCTTCACGACGGGCGGGTAGCCAGTCCTCGGTTTCGACCCGCTGCATTGTCGCGAGCGCCAGCCGTCTAGTCGTCGCGGTCGCGCGCATCGCTGCACCGAATGCGATGTCGCCGAGCAGAACCTGGCGGTGAAAGCGCGCGAGCTCGTCGGAGTCGGCTGTCTCTATGATCGCTACCAGCCGGTCGAACTCGTCGCGTCGCTCGATACGACCAAGAAGGTTGGCAATGACGTTTCGCCAGCGCCCCTCGCCTGCATGCGCAACGACGAACGCTGCAATCTCGCTGAAAGGCCAGCCGCCGATATGCTCGGCACCGAGAAATTCCTCGAAGCTGGCATGAACGAATCCAACCTCACCGGGCGCCTTTTCGACGAGCAGCCCCTGGGTTTCGGCATTGACGGAAAGGATCTCACCGGCCGCGGCTGCGGCATCGGCGTCGGCGAGATCGAAACCCTGTGGCGATGCGAGATAGGTGCGCAGGACATCTCGTGCGACAGGTAGCGGCATGCCGCTACCACCAGTGTGCATGCGCGCCGCGTACGCTAGTGTGGCGATCGCCGCGCGCCTTTGGAAAGGATCGGTCGCATGGCGGAAGCGCGACTCGGTGTCACCTGAGGCCGTCGCACGTCTGTCGGGATGGATCTCGAGCAGGACGCGCACTAGCTGGTCGTAGATGTCGCTCCGGGTGCGCGGAAGAGTCTGGCCGCGTAGTGCGAGGATCACCAGGCCGACGAGCAGCAATGGCACTGACGCGAGCGCCCCCAGGTTGGCGTCGCGCGCCAGCTCGGCCATGAATCTGCTGGTGCGCAGGCTGGCATCAGACATCCCGGTGCCGCCAGACGAGGCTGCCGAATAGCGCTCGAACCAGCGTCCCGCGATGACGCGCTGTTGGGCGGCGGACAGGGGGGCAACAGTACCGCGCTTCCAGTTGGCGGGAAGCGAGCCGATGCGGCTTAAGCCCCGGGGTCGACCAGAGACGATCACGGGAACGTCATGCGCCTCCACGGTAGTGACCAGCGCACTCAGTGTCGAGCGGGCGGCCTGCTCGCCGCTCCACTCGTCAAGGCCATCGATGAGCAGAAGGACGCGCTGCTCATCGATGGCGCGATCGAGCAGATCGACGATCGAGCCGGTGAGAAACTGCTCGAGCGAGCGCCGGACAATCTCCTTGATGCCGATCGGATGGCGGTCTCGGGCGACCTGGGAGGACCAGCGCGCGAACGGGACATAGACAGGAATGTGCTGACCCCAGCGCGTGGCGAGCTCGGGAAAATGTGACTGGCCGTGAAGCAGATCGAGCGCGACGACGCGCAGCAGCGTGCTCTTGCCACAGCCCGCGTCGCCCAGCAGTACCAGCCGCTGGCTGTCACCCAGCCATTCGACAAGCGGCATGCGTCGCATGCGGCTGCTGGCGAGGGCGTCGCTCGGCCTAGTGCCGTCGGGCGATACGATTAGCGGCGAGACCGCAGCGCTGGTACTCCGCTCGCTCGCTGTCTCAGCGATATGGGCACGCTCGAGGGGCTGTGCGGTTTCACGCACCAGCATGTCGGGTTTAAGGAACCGTTCGAGCAAGGTCAGTGCGGGACGGCCATCCTCGTCGCTGATCGATCCGAAGCTGCCGGGATCGAAGTGCTGGAACTGTGCCTCATAAACGCGAGCGAGCTGCGCGCGGACACGCGCGAAGGCAGCGCCGTCGAGCCGCGAGCCGAGGCCGTCGGCAACGTCCTGTCCCAGCAGTGCAGCGACCCAGGGGCGTCCGAAAAAATCGTCGACGAGTAGCGGCTGGCTGCGCAAGCGGTCGGTGAGGTCCTCGCTGTCGAGCGCCGCAAAGGCGATGCCGCGCACCCTAAGCAGTTCTGTCTGGCGTTCGATTTCCTCTTGCACTGCAATCGACCGGAGCGATGCCTGGACTGCAATCGTAAAGCGGGCGGCACGGGCAGGCCAACTGCCAGCAATGAACAGGTTGACCGCATCGCGCAGTTTGGCAGCGCCGAAGCTGCGATGGCGCTTGGCCTGAAGGCAATGGTAGCGGCCGTCTGCCTGACGCGCAAAGATGTCGATGCCTTCCTGCGCATCGCCCTGCCGACCGTAGCGCGCACAATGTTCGACATCGCCGTCGAGTCCGGTCAGCCGGTGACAAAGACGCTCAAAATTCTCCCAGGTCAGCTTATCGAACGGCAGGATCTGGACGCGCGTAGCTACGGGAGGCTCTGAAGGCACCCCGTCGGGTGGGCCAAGTACGGCAAGCGACTCATGGATGGATGGCGTAGCGGGCATCACTATATTCTGGCATCGCGACCTGTGCCTCGCCAGCGCAATTTGGACTGACACAGCGGTAAGCGGGTTCCCGTGCGCTCTGGACCGATAGTTCCGCGACGCACGTTTCCAAAAGTACGGCATGCAGCGTCATCGGGATTTTTCTGCCTAAGACAAGCAACGTTTCCTCCATTCTGACAAACGCGCGACTGCTACCGACGCAGGTCCGAAAAGCAAAAAGCCGCTGCCGAACGCTACCGCAAGGAGCGGCTTTACTGCGATTTCACCGAAAGCCTTGATGGCCTTCATGAATCTCATTCACGACACCCACGTGAACTCCCGTTACGCGTTGGTGGTTCTTCTTGACGATCTCAATGCGAAAAATACATAACCATCGAGAACACAAATGCCAGCGCTATCAAACAAGCCCAAAATTTCTGCCACCCTGGGCTCGATCGATTGATCGCCTCGGCTAAGTGACTCTTTCGTTGATATTTTCGACGCGCCATACGAAGACTCCAACTTTGAAAGGGTATGCCGCGGCAGCGGCATCCTGATCCATTGTTACTGTGGAATCAGCCTGCATCCGCAATTTTTGCACTTGCAGCCGTCTCTTAACACAAGCTCGCGGCAGTCAGGTTGGGAATTTGTATCGCTCATACGCAGCCTCGTCGCTCAGCACTTCGGATTGCCCTAATTGCCAGTTGCTGACATGCCGTCACATTCTCTCCCCGATAAGATTGGTACCCGTTCGTCTACGAGTCGGACACCGGATCTTTCCAGTCATCGGGCATTACGATTTTCGCCGTGATGCCCGCGTGCTGCTCCAGAAGGAAGAGCAAATTGCTGCCGCTTAACAGTTCGATCGGCTTATTGTTGGCAAAGTCGAAGGCCGCTTTGCCGTATCCGCTCGTGGTGACGAGGATGCCCTTTGAAGCACCTTCGTTTTGCATGGTCCCGAACAAATCACGAACCGCGCTAACACCAACGGTATTCTTGTACCGCTTTGCCTGGATAACAACTTTACCGCCAAAAATTGGGCGTGGATCGTAGGCAACGCAGTCCACGCCGCCATCGCGAGAGGCTTGCGTGAGCTTGGTTTCAAGCCCCATTTTTTCGAAGAGGTTTGTGATTAACGATTCGAAGTCGCTTGGCGTCAGGTCCATGAGGTTGGCACGTTGATCGAGCGTCGAAATGACGTCCCGTTCCTCAATGAATCGCGGATCAACCATATTGAATTCGAGGATTGGTCTAACCGGAGCCAACTCGGAGGGACTCTTTGACAGCGAGGCATTGAGCGTCCTAAGGCACGCAACAGGATCGACTTGACTGAGATCGAGACCGTCGAAAATCTCGCGAGTTGTCCGAACTGTAACGAGACAAGGGCGGATGCCCCGACCCGATCCTCGATCGATCGTATCAACGAATCCATTGACAATGATTGATTCAATCTGACCGTAGTAGTCCACGGAAAACATTTCGTGTAAGACGCGGATGACCATCTGCGCTACTACTGAGGTGTATAGCGCTCGTCGCTGAGCTTCCGTGCGCGCAGTCTCGGCGATGGAGTCGGTAGCTTTCACGTACTTGTATGCCTTGACGCTGGGTATGGCTTCGTCGAATTCGGGAAGATCAAACTCGACGACGAGCTGTTTCGACTCGGCGACGTATGCAAGTTTGCCATTGCCCTCGAACCCCTCCGGCAGATGCTGAAACGACTCTTTTTGAATCCTCTCAAACAATTCTTGCATCACGTCAGGGACACCCTGCTCCAGATCGGCCATCCACTTTTTTACGGCTGAGAGCCTTTCGCTTTCGGCGGCTTTCAAATCGGCAACCATGCGATCATGCTCGTCGCGCTTTTTCGCGATCTCCGCCAGCCGAGCCTGTTCTTTCTGGGCGTAGTCAATTTCTTCCTGCGCAAATTTCGACCGGGCTTCGTCAAAACGTTTTTGATATCCGGCTGCGACCCATGGGAGCCAACCGATCAACCGGCTGGGTTGATCGGGAAACCACATTTGAGGTTTAGTGAACTCTAAATCTAAGCTGCCCAAGGACAGCCTAGGATATTCTCGCTCGGTCAGCATCTTCTTGAAATCAACCTTCATCGGCTGCTTGACCCTCGCGGCGAGGATGTTTTCAAGATCAAATATCCTCTCGTCCAACTCGACATTGAGCGCTGCCACTTCCTGCATCCTGGATTCGAGATAGTCTTGCTTGGCCTCTTTGGCTTGCCGCACCACCTCGCGTTCGTACTCGCGAGCGGCTCGCGCGCGGGCGCGTTCAGCTTGAGCCGAATAGTTCTGTGCCATAAACTGGTCCCCCGGAGATCGAATGATTCTTTTTCGTGGTCGCAATTGCGCTGCGGGAACATAATAACAATTGCAACTATGTCCATGGGGGCGAAAATTCTATGGGCTACCCCCGGCCCCTGTAGTTGGCGAGCCGCGCTTGGCGGCGTACTGGGAAAAGGAATTCTTTCTCCGAGCGAGGGATCGGGGCGCTTATCGGTTCCTTTTCAATGGTCGAGTTCGAAAGGATGCTCGGTACGCAGGGGAAATACATAAGCTCAGCATTGCTTGCGCTTGGCCAGCCAAGCGCGCCGCCGGGTTCAGGAGGACAATATCATCGGTATTGGGTGCCGCCCCAGCGTGAAACTCGAGTACTTGATCGCAGCATCGTCTAGACTCGCGACTGCACTACGATGCCGAGGCCATAATCGCTCGTGTCAGTGCGTCGGCGCGCGCGCCGAACCCGAGATCGACAGGGTACATGCTTGCTACAAACACTCGCCACATGTTCCCCTGCGCGCCGCGAAACACGTACAGCCTCGCATACTCTGATTTCCCCTGCACATTTCCGGTCATCTCGGCAAACCAGACAGGATGCGTTCCGATTGCGCCGGAAATTGGACTTCCAGTAATGCCAAATCCTGGCATCGCCGTCGCGACTTGTGAGCCATATTGCTCTAGCGTAAGTCCCGTTGAACTGAAGTCGAACATCGCCGCCTCTCGCTGTCCGTTGTAACTAGCGTAGGTCGCGCCAGCAAACGCCCCTTCCGGTGGCGTCATGGCCTGCCAGTTACTATCCAGGTAGATTGTCGTGTGGCTGGATGCGTTGCCCCACGGGGTAGTTGTCGGCGGAGGAGGAGCGGACGCAGGGGTCGCCGTTGCACTCGGCGCCGCGTTAGCGACTTGGGCAGATTGCGCGATTTGGGCGGGTTGTGACTGGCTGCCCTGTGAGGCGAACGAAGATATGCCTAGTAGCCTCGCGTCTTGCCCTTCCCTGAGGTCAACGCCAAACTGGATTAGCCCCCAAGCGATATTGAATACAAGGATGCACCGCGCTACCAGTGTCCAAACCGGCCGCTCAACATTTGTGGCACAACGCCATGCCATATAAGCCCATGCAGCCCATATCCCGAGCACCACCAGTAACGCCCCTGCTTGATCGCTCGGACTGTCGGCAGACGGTGTCTGTGCGCGACGAATAATCCCATCAGCCGCCCCGATGAGGGCGATATTCAGGGGAGTACCGATAGTCCACCATACCTTGGCTAACCGTTCTTCACCGGCCCATGCCCGCTGTAGCATCCCCATCGAATCCCCCGTGTAGTCGTCGCCTTTCGTTTCGCATGAGGCTATATCCCTCACATCGTCCTTTCTGCGCGCCACCCCACGTAATAGCCTGTCCCGATCCGCGTTATCTGGAAATTGTCCACAATCTTAGATTTGTAACTATCGGCCTTTTTAGAAAAAATCTACGGGCTACCATGGAGACCACCCCGCCCCCGCGGTCGGTTAGCCCCCTTGGGGGGTGTTCCCGTATTCTGGGAAAAGAATTCTTTCATCAAGCGAAGGATTGGGGAGTGCCGGGGACGTGGAAATCGGGCGACACTAAAACCGCGTCGCTAACGATAATGGCCGGCAGCTCCTCGGCTTCCACCGCAAAACGCAGAAGAGTGACCGCCCCGCAAAACTGTGGATTTGCTGCACGGAATCATTGCGCCGACGCAAGCCGCCATGATCGGGCTGGAGCTTGTGGATGAGTGGGTAGCTGGGAGATAGTGAGGGGAATTTGGAGGGGAATTCGAAGTGTATAACTGACGAACCTAGTGCTGGCGGGGATTTTCGGGCGATTTACATATAATGATCGAGTAAGCGATTCGCGCTGGGTTCTCCCGTTCGAATTCAAAACCCCGGCGTCGTGAGGCGGCCGGGGTTTTTTCGTACGGTCGCCAGTGGGTGAGTGCAGAAAGCGTTTGGAAAGGAATGCCGGTGCCTGGTATTTGAGACATTCGCTTGATCGATGTCGCAAGCCGCGGTAGCGACTCACCTCAAATTAGAACGCACCGCCCAAAAAAGAAACCCGGCACGGAGCCGGGTTTCAAAGGACGGGTAACGAACAGTTTCAGGCAGGTGCCTGGATGTTCGATGCCTGTTTGCCTTTCGGGCCTTGCACGACCTCGAAGGTTACTTTCTGACCTTCCTTGAGGGTCTTGAACCCATTCATCTGGATGGCCGAGAAGTGTGCAAACAGATCCTCACCACCTTCGTCAGGCGTGATGAATCCGAAACCTTTTGCGTCATTGAACCATTTGACCGTACCAGTTGCCATTCCAACTTCCCCTGTAACTCATGTCACTACCACGAGCCCTCGAAAAGCTCGACGACCGCGGGATGCAGCCGCTCCCTCCTCACAAGCTCACCATCGGCATTTTTTCGAATTATGGCTCAGTGAAAAAAGTGCCAGCTTGATTGTTGAGGCTCTTTATTCGAGTGTCAAGAAAATTTTGAGATGCCGTTGCCGCGTTGCAAACAGGCGTTTCCAGGGTTTTTCCCGCTTTTGTTTTGTTATGTGCGGTTGCCCAAGCGGGCGGTCTTGAAAAGTCGCATAATCGACGCACATGCTGTTCTGCGGGTCGCACACCGTCCGCTGGCCGGGCGAGCGCCTTCAGCCAGCACTGACAGGTTGTGCGATACTCGATCCGACTGCGGCGCAGCACGGCCGCGATGCATCACTGGATAGGGGCCGGCTCCGCAATCGGCTCGTCGAATGACGCAACGCTTTTGGGGGTAATCACCCATCAGGCGGGTGCGAACGGGCTCACCGGCCGGTCGGCCGGGTTTTGACAGGATTGCGGGCCTGTCCTAGTTGTTTAGAATGGGTGTATGGCGATTATCCCGGACAAGCAGGACGGCACCGTACTGGAGCGGCAGGAAAAGAAGCTGAAGCCGCCGTCCATGTACAAGGTGGTGCTGCTGAATGACGACTTCACGCCGATGGAATTTGTCGTGATGATCGTGCAGGAATATTTCAATAAAGATCGTGAAACCGCAACGCAGGTCATGTTGAAGGTGCATCGCGAGGGCAGGGGAGTTTGTGGGGTCTATACGCGGGACATCGCGTCGACCAAAGTCGAGCAAGTCGTTACCCACGCACGGCAGGCCGGGCATCCGCTGCAGTGTGTGATGGAGGAAGCATGATTGCCCAGGAACTGGAAGTCAGCCTGCACATGGCGTTCATGGAAGCACGCCAGGCGCGGCACGAGTTCATCACGGTCGAACATCTTTTGCTGGCACTGTTGGACAATCCAACGGCTGCAGAGGTGTTGCGTGCATGCGCGGCCAATATCGAGGATCTGCGCCAGAACCTGCGCAATTTCATTCATGACAACACGCCAACCGTGCCTGGCACGGACGACGTCGACACGCAGCCCACGCTGGGTTTCCAGCGTGTGATCCAGCGCGCGATCATGCATGTGCAATCCACCTCGAATGGCAAGAAGGAAGTGACCGGCGCGAATGTGCTGGTGGCGATCTTCGGCGAGAAGGATTCGCATGCGGTGTACTACCTGCAGCAGCAGGGCGTCACGCGTCTGGATGTGGTGAATTTCATCTCGCATGGCATCGCCAAGACCAGCAGCACGGACGCCGCGAAAGCGAGCGACGCGAATGCCGAGTCCGACGAAGCCGCCGCGCAGAAGGAAACGCCGCTCGCCCAGTTCACGCAAAACCTGAACCAGATGGCGAAAGACGGCCGCATCGATCCGCTGATCGGGCGCGAGTCGGAAGTCGAGCGTGTGGTGCAGGTGCTGTGCCGCAGGCGCAAAAACAATCCGTTACTGGTCGGTGAGGCCGGGGTCGGCAAGACGGCGATCGCCGAAGGGCTCGCCTGGCGCATTACGCGTGGCGAAGTGCCGGATATTCTGGCCGATGCGCAGGTGTATTCGCTCGACATGGGCGCGCTGCTCGCCGGCACCAAGTATCGCGGCGACTTCGAACAGCGCCTGAAAACGGTCCTCAAGGAATTGAAGGAACGTCCGCACGCGATCCTGTTCATCGACGAAATTCATACGCTGATCGGCGCGGGCGCTGCGTCGGGCGGCACGCTGGACGCATCGAATCTGCTGAAGCCGGCGTTGTCGTCGGGCACGCTCAAGTGCATCGGCGCGACCACGTTCACGGAATATCGCGGCATCTTCGAAAAAGACGCGGCTTTGTCGCGCCGTTTCCAGAAGGTCGACGTGACCGAGCCGACCGTCGAACAGACGGTGGCGATCCTGCGCGGGCTGAAGTCGCGTTTCGAAGAGCACCACGGCGTGAAGTATTCGTCGGGTGCGTTGTCGGCCGCGGCTGAATTGTCGGCACGCTTCATCACGGATCGTCATCTGCCGGACAAGGCGATCGACGTGATCGACGAAGCAGGCGCGGCGCAACGCATCCTGCCGAAGTCGAAGCAGAAGAAGACCATCGGCAAGAACGAGATCGAAGAAATCATCTCGAAGATTGCGCGCGTCCCGCCGCAAAGCGTGTCGCAAGACGATCGCAGCAAGCTGCAAACGCTGGATCGCGATCTGAAGAGCGTGGTGTTCGGGCAAGACCCGGCCATCGACGCGCTGTCGGCCGCGATCAAGATGGCGCGTGCGGGCCTCGGCAAGCTGGACAAGCCGATCGGTGCGTTCCTGTTCTCCGGCCCCACGGGCGTCGGCAAGACGGAAGTGGCGAAGCAACTGGCGTTCACGCTGGGGATCGAGCTGATCCGCTTCGACATGTCGGAATACATGGAGCGTCATGCGGTGAGCCGTTTGATCGGTGCGCCGCCGGGCTATGTCGGTTTCGATCAGGGCGGTCTGTTGACCGAAGCCGTCACGAAGAAGCCGCACTGCGTGCTGCTGCTCGACGAAATCGAGAAGGCGCATCCGGACATCTACAACGTGCTGTTGCAGGTGATGGACCACGGCACGCTGACGGACAACAACGGCCGCAAGGCGGATTTCCGCAACGTCATCATCATCATGACGACGAACGCGGGCGCCGAGGCAATGGGCAAGGCGGTGATCGGCTTCACGAACCGTCGGGAAACCGGCGACGAAATGGTCGACATCAAGCGCATGTTCACGCCGGAGTTCCGTAACCGTCTGGACGCAACGATCAGCTTCCGCTCGCTCGATGAAGAAATCATCATGCGTGTGGTCGACAAGTTCCTGATGCAACTGGAAGATCAGCTGCATGAGAAGAAGGTCGACGCGCTCTTCACCGACGCGCTGCGTGCTCACCTCGCGAAACACGGTTTCGATCCGTTGATGGGCGCGCGGCCGATGCAGCGTCTGATCCAGGACACGATCCGTCGTGCGCTGGCCGACGAGTTGCTGTTCGGCAAGCTGATGAACGGCGGCCGCGTGACGGTCGACGTGGATGCGGAAGACAAGGTGCAGTTGACCTTCGACGAACATCCGGCACCGCGCAATCCGAATCCTGAAGCGGTTGAGGTCGAGTAAGTTCAGGTTGTACCTGAAAGCAGAACGGCGCGGGTTCAACCCGCGCCGTTCTGCTTTTTGCCTTGTGCAAAGCGCTTCCCGGAAGCAATGCCTTTGCGCTTAGGACATCCTCGTGCCTTAGTGCTTGCCCGTGCTGCCGAACCCACCCGCGCCACGCTCGCTGGTTTCGAAATCGTCGACGATATTGAACTCGGCCTGGACCACTGGCACGATCACGAGTTGCGCAAGGCGCTCCATCGGATTCAGCACGAACGTCGTCTCGCCACGATTCCACGTCGAGATCATCAGCTGGCCCTGGTAATCCGAGTCGATCAGGCCGACCAGGTTGCCCAGCACGATCCCATGCTTATGGCCCAAGCCCGAACGCGGCAGAATCAACGCCGCATAACCCGGATCGGCAACGTGAATCGCCAGACCCGTCGGCACCAGCGCGGTTTCGCCGGGTTTCAGCGTCAACGGCTCGTCGAGGCAGGCGCGCAGGTCGAGGCCCGCGCTGCCGTTGGTGGCGTAGGCCGGGAGCTGGTCGCGCATGCGCGCATCGAGAATCTTCAGGTCAAGTTTCATGCAGGTTCGAAGGTTTAGGGGGTGGAGGCCGGGCGCCCGAGTTGGAACGCATCGGCAAGGAGTTCATAGGAGCGTAGCCGGGCGCGGTAGCTGCCCGCTACGGTGAGCACGATCAGCTCGTCGGCCTGGAACTGCTCCTGCAAGGCATGAAGCCGCTCAGTGACCGTTTCCGGCGTGCCGATGATACTGCGCGGCTTCTCGCGGTCGATCACCAGTTGCTCGCGTATGCCGTATTCCTGCGCCGCGCCTTGCTCGACCGTCGGAATCGGTGCATTCAGCCCAAGGGCCATCTGCACGCGGCGCAGGTCGACCGCTTTTTCCAGGTCGGCGGCTTCCTGTTCGGTGTCAGCGCAAATCACGAACACCGAGGCGGCCAGATAGGGCTGTTCTGTTTCCAGGCTAGCCCTGAAACGTTCACGATAAGCCAGCGCCACCTGCTGTCCGAAATGCGCGTTGATGAAATGCGCGAATGCGAAGCGGATGCCGAGTTGCGCCGCCAGCAGGCCGCCGAATTCACTCGACCCGAGCATCCACAATTGGGGATGCGTAGCGATTTGCGGCTGAAGCAGCACGCCGTGCGCAAGGTGATCCTCGGGCAGCGTGCCGTGCATCAGGCCGACCAGATCGGCCACCTGCTGCGGAAAAATTTCGCCGCGATTGTAGGCGCCGGCGGCGACCGCCTGCGCCGTGCGCATGTCGCCGCCCGGCGCGCGTCCCACGCCCAGATCGATACGGTTCGGAAACAGGGCCTCGAGCATCATGAATTGCTCGGCGACCTTGAAGGGGCTGTAGTACGGCAGCATCACGCCACCCGAGCCCAGGCGAATGCGCTGGGTCACGCTGCCGAGGCGTGCGAGCATCACCTCGGGGCAAGGGTTTGAGACACCCCGCAGGCCGTGGTGTTCGGCGCACCAATAGCGCGTGTAGCCGAGGTCGTCAGCCAGCTGCGCGAGTTCGACGGTGGCGGCGATTGCGTCCGCCACTGAGTGCCCGTCGATCACGGGCGTTTGATCGAGCACGGAAAGTAGCGTCATGTCAGCACTGCTCCAGATGATTCGGTGCGCGAGAGCCGCTGGCGGCGCGTTCAGCGTGCGCCGCCTCGTGCGGCCTTAGCGGATCAGACTTGTGTCGGGCAGACGCTTCGCAATTTCTACGATCAATGCGCGCGCGAGCGTCTGCTTGTCGGCGCGCGGCAGCTTCGTTGCACCACCCGCTTCGAACATGATCACCTCGTTGTCGTCGAGGCCGAACGTCAGCGGACCTAAATTGCCGATCAGAAGCGGCACGTTCTTGCGCACGCGCTTTTCTTCGCCGTGCACTTCAAGATCGCCGCTTTCCGCCGCAAAGCCGACGGCGAACGGCGGATGCGGCAGCTTGGCTACCGCGGCCAGAATGTCCGGATTCTCGACAAACGTGAAGGTGGGCAGTGCGCGCTCGGCGGTCTTCTTGATCTTGTGTTCGCTGGCGTGATCGACGCGCCAGTCGGCCACCGCGGCCACGCCGATGAAGATGTCAGCGTCGGCCACCGAGCGCATCACCGCGTCGTGCATGTGCTGCGCGGTTTGCACGTCTTCGCGGAACACGCCCCACGGTGTTTCCAGCGCGACAGGGCCGGCGACCAGATGCACCTCGGCGCCCGCTTGTTGCGCGGCGCGCGCCAACGCAAAGCCCATCTTGCCACTCGAACGATTGGTGATGCCGCGCACCGGATCGAGCGGCTCGAAGGTCGGGCCGGCGGTCAGCAACACGCGACGGCCGGACAGGATCTTCGGCGAGAAGAATGACGCAATCGCTTCGTAAGTCGCGGCCGCTTCGAGCATGCGCCCGTCGCCGACTTCGCCGCATGCCTGCGGACCCGAATCGGGGCCGAGCACGTCAATGCCGTCCGCGCGCAGCTGCGTGACGTTGCGTTGGGTGGCCGGGTTTTGCCACATCTGCCGGTTCATCGCCGGCACGACGAGTAGCGGACAATCGCGCGCGACACACAGCGTCGACAGCAGATCGTCGGCCATGCCGTGTGCCAGTTTGGCGAGGAAGTCGGTCGAGGCGGGCGCAATGACGATCGCGTCGGCTTCACGCGACAGATCGATGTGCGCCATGTTGTTCGGCACGCGAGCGTCCCACTGGCTCGTGTAGACCGGCCGGCCGGACAGCGCTTGCATCGTGACGGGGGTGATGAACTGCGTGGCCGCTTCCGTCATCACGACCTGCACGGTCGCGCCGGCCTTGGTCAACAGGCGCGTGAGCTCGGCGATCTTGTAGCAGGCAATGCCGCCTGTCATGCCGAGGACGAGGTGTTTTCCTGCGAGTTCTGCGGTTGCCAACGAAAGCCTCCGACAAAGCGTGGTGTACCTATGCCCGTTAGCGCGAGCCGCGTACGCGCCGCAACTCGTCGAGCACGAGCAGGATCGCGCCGATCGTGATCGCGCTGTCGGCGAGATTGAACGCCGGCCAGTGCCACGTGCGGACGTGGAAGTCGAGAAAGTCGATCACATGGCCGTACGCGAGCCGGTCAATCACATTGCCGAGCGCGCCGCCGAGAATCAGCGAGAGCGCCGTGCAGAACATTTTCTGTCCGCCGTGACGCTTGAGCAGGTAGCAGATCACAAGGGCCGCGACCACGCCGAGCGCGGTGAAAGCCCAGCGCTGCCAGCCGCCCGCCATCGCGAGGAAGCTGAAGGCGGCGCCACGGTTGTACACGAGGATCAGGTTGAAAAACGGCGTGACCTCATGCGGAACACCGTAGGCAAACACCTTCTGGACCGCGATTTTCGTCAGCTGATCGAACAGGATCACGATCAGCGCGACGCCAAGCCACGGTGCCAGCGAATTGCCGCCGGCCGACGTTTTCGACATGGTTTTTGCCATTATGCCGCGCTCCGCGTTTCGCCGTTGCCGAACAGGTTGCTGAAGCAGCGGCCGCACAGGGTGGGGTGCTCGGCGTTGGCGCCGACGTCCGCGCGGTAGTGCCAGCAACGTTCGCACTTCAGATACTTCGAGGCGATCACTTCGACGCCTTCTTCCGCTTCGCTGTCGACCTTCACGACGTTCGCCGCCGACGTGATCAGCACGAACTTCAGGTCGTCGCCGAGGCTCGCAAGTGCGTCGTAACGCGCGCCGCTCGCGCGGATTTCGACTTCCGCCTGCAGCGACGAACCGATCAGGTTCGCGACGCGCGCTTCTTCCAGTGCCTTGGTCACGTCGCTACGCGCGGCGCGCAGCAGCGTCCATTTGTCGAGCAGGTCACCGGCTTGCGGTACGGCCGGGAACGCGTGATAGGTCTCGGTGAAGATCGTTTCGCTGTTCGGCGCGAAGATCTTCCACGCTTCTTCCGCGGTGAACGACAGGAACGGCGCCATCAGGCGCAGCAGGCCGTGCGCGATATGATACAGCGCGGTCTGTGCCGAACGGCGCGCGACGGAGTCGGCAGCCGTGGTGTACAGACGGTCTTTCAGCACGTCCAGATAGAAGCCGCCCAGGTCTTCCGAGCAGAACGTTTGCAGTTTCGCGACCACCGGGTGGAACTCGTACTTGTCGTAGTGCGAGAGGATGTCGTTCTGCAGATTCGCCGACAGCGCCACCGCGTAACGATCGATCTCGAGCCAGTCTTCGACCGGACGCGCGTGTTGCGCGAAGTCGAAGTCCGACAGGTTCGCGAGCAGGAAGCGCAGTGTGTTGCGGATGCGGCGATAGCCTTCCGTCACGCGCTTCAGGATCTCTTCGGAGATCGCCAGTTCGCCCGAGTAATCGGTCGAGGCGATCCACAGACGAATGATTTCCGCGCCAAGGCGGTTCGACACTTCATGCGGATCGATACCGTTGCCGAGCGACTTGCTCATCTTGCGGCCTTCGCCGTCGACGGTGAAGCCGTGCGTGAGCAGCGCGTTGTAGGGCGGGCGGCCGTCGAGCATCGAAGCC
Source organism: Paraburkholderia solitsugae (assembly GCF_013177695.1). Taxonomy (GTDB): domain Bacteria; phylum Pseudomonadota; class Gammaproteobacteria; order Burkholderiales; family Burkholderiaceae; genus Paraburkholderia; species Paraburkholderia solitsugae. The sequence goes on from NZ_WOEY01000131.1 coordinate 37,531, forward strand.
GTCAGCAGCGACGAGTGGAACCAGCCGCGGTGCTGGTCCGAGCCTTCCAGATACAGGTCAGCCGGGAATTGCAGTTCGTCTTTATGCGAGCCGCGCAGCACGTGCCAGTGCGTGGTGCCCGAATCGAACCAGACGTCCAGCGTGTCACGGTTCTTCTCGTACATGTTGGCGTCGTCGCCAAGCAGTTCGCGCGGGTCGAGCGTTTGCCACGCCTCGATGCCGGCCTTCTCGACGCGTTGCGCGACTTCTTCGAGCAACTCCAGCGTGCGCGGATGCAGCTCGCCGGTTTCCTTATGCACGAAGAACGCCATCGGCACGCCCCATTGACGCTGACGCGACAACGTCCAGTCCGGGCGATTCGCGATCATGCTGAACAGGCGCTGCTTGCCCCACGACGGATAGAAGGCGGTGTTCTCGATGCCTTCGAGCGCGGTTTCGCGCAGCGTTTTGTCGGAGTCGTTCGGCTTCACGTCCATGCCGGCGAACCACTGCGAGGTCGCGCGGTAGATGATCGGCGTTTTGTGGCGCCAGCAGTGCATGTAGCTGTGCCGATAGCTCTCGGTGCGCAGCAGCGAGCCGGCTGCCTGCAGGGCTTCGACGATCTGCGGATTGGCCGCCCAGATCGACAGGCCGCCGAACAGCGCGAGCGATTCGATGTAACGGCCGTCGCCCATCACCGGATTGATGATGTCCGAATCCGCCATGCCATGCGCCTTGCACGACACGAAGTCTTCCACGCCGTACGCCGGTGACGAGTGGACTACACCCGTACCCGATTCGGTCGTCACGTAGTCGCCGAGATAAACCGGCGCCGTACGCTTGTAGGCCGGATGCGCGGCTGCGAGCGGATGATTGAAGCGCAGGTTGACGAGCTTCGCGCCCGGCGTGGTCGCGACGATCGAGCCTTCCAGTTCGTATTGCTTCAGGCACGCTTCAACACGCTCTTCGGCCAGGATCAGCAAGCCGCGCGGCGTGTCGACCAACGCGTAGACGATTTCCGGATTCAGGTTCAGCGCCTGGTTGGCGGGGATGGTCCACGGCGTGGTGGTCCAGATCACAATGCCGCCTTCGTTGCGCGGCAGTGCAGTCAGGCCGAATGCCTGCGCGGTCTTTTCCGGTTCGGCGAAGCTGAACAGTACGTCGATGGTCGGATCGGTCTTGTCCGCGTATTCAACTTCCGCTTCGGCCAACGCCGAGCCGCAGTCAAAACACCAGTTGACCGGCTTCAGGCCGCGATACACATAGCCCTTTTCCATGATCTTCGCGAGCGCGCGGATTTCGCCGGCTTCGTTCGTGAAGTTCATGGTCTTGTACGGATTGTCCCAGTCGCCGAGCACGCCCAGGCGGCGGAAGCCGACCTTCTGCTTCTCGATCTGTTCGGTCGCGTAGGCGCGCGCCTTCTGCATCACTTCAGCGGCCGGCAGCGACTTGCCGAACTGCTTTTCGATCTGGATTTCGATCGGCATGCCGTGGCAATCCCAGCCCGGCACGTAGACCGCGTCGAAGCCCGCCAGATTGCGTGCCTTGACGATCATGTCCTTCAGGATCTTGTTCACCGCATGGCCGAGGTGGATGTCGCCGTTCGCATACGGCGGGCCATCGTGCAGGATGAACTTCTTGCGGCCCTTGGAGGCGGCGCGGATCTTCTCGTAAACATTGCCTTCCTGCCATTCCTTGACCCATTGCGGCTCGCGTTTGGGCAGGTCGCCACGCATCGGGAACGGCGTGTCGAGCAGGTTGACCGGGTAGCGTGACTGCGGTTTCGAATCGGCTTTCTTGTTGCTCATGATGAGGTCGCGGTGAATTCTTTCTAAGCGCAGCGAAGCTGCGGTATGCGCATGAAGCGCAGGGCGTTGGGCGCGCCCGGCAGGCATGTCGCGTGATCCACGGACGCCCTTCGATGCGCGCAGCGGTGGGTACATGCAGCACTTGGCGCGCTCGCATGTACCGCGGCGGCTATCTAATTCGGTCGGTGGCCGACGTGGCGAAACCGGTGGAACGGCTGCCGGGCGTGCCGGCGCCGACGGCCGCGAACCACGCGCGCGCATTGGCGACGTCGCGCGCGATGGCGGCGGTCAGCGTTTCGAGGTCGACGTACTTTTCCTCGTCACGCAGCTTTTTCAGGAATTCGACGCGCACGAGTTTGCCATACGCATCGCCATGCCAGTCGAGCAGGTGCACTTCGAGCAGCACACGGCCGGAATCGTCGACGGTGGGGCGCAGGCCGAGGCTGGCGACGCCCGGCAACGGTTCGTCCGTCACACCATGCACGCGCACTACGAAGATGCCCGCCAGTGCCGGACGCTTGTGCGCGATCGGCAGATTGAGCGTGGGGAAACCGAGATCGCGGCCGAGCTTCATGCCATGCACGACGTGGCCGCTGATCAGGTAGTCGCGGCCCAGCGCAGCGCGCGCCGAGTCGAGATCTCCCCCCACCAGCGCCGTGCGCACGCCCGAGCTGGAAATGCGCGCGCCCGACGGATCAGCCACGGTGGCCATCTGCTCGACTTCGAAACCGTATTGCTGACCCGCGGTCTTGAGCGACGCGAAATCGCCCGCGCGCTTCGCGCCGTAGCGGAAGTCGTCGCCGATCATCACCCAGCGCGCATGCAGCCCGTTGACGATGATCCGTTCGACAAACGTATCCGGCGACTGGCTCGCGAAGGTGTGGTTGAAATGCTCGACCACGACCCGGTCGACGCCGTTGGTGCGCAGCGCCTCGAGCTTGTCGCGCAGCATCGCGATTCGCGGCGGCGCGCCAGCCGGGTTGAAGAACTCGCGCGGATGCGGCTCGAAGGTCATCACGCAGACGGGCAGGCCGCGTGCATCGGCTGCGGCTCGGACGTGGGCGAGCAAAGCCTGATGGCCGCGGTGGACACCGTCGAAGTTGCCGATGGTCAGTGCGCAGGGCGCACGGCTTTCAGCATTGGGAAGACCGCGGAAGACTCTCACGATAGCGGGTTTGAGGTAGGGCGGCTGAGGTGCCGCAAAACAAACGATTATAAACGCTCAGCGCACGAGACGGCGGCGCGTCGCCGTTTCAGTGTCCCCCGAATGATAAAATCCACGGATGAAAAAACTCGTCATCCTGATTTCCGGACGGGGAAGCAACATGGAAGCTATCATTCGCGCCTGCGCGGACGAGGGCTGGGCGGCGCAAGTCGCCGCCGTGATTGCCAACCGCCCTGACGCCGCGGGCCTTGCGTTCGCAGCGTCGCACGGCATTGCCACGGCGGTGGTCGACCACCGCCAGTTTCCCGATCGCGACAGCTTCGACACCGCGCTGGCGCAAGAAATCGACAGTTTCGGGCCCGATCTGGTCGTGCTGGCCGGCTTCATGCGGGTGCTCACAGCCGGTTTCGTCGACCATTACGCGGGGCGCATGTTGAACGTGCACCCGTCGCTGCTGCCGAGCTTTCCGGGCCTGAAAACCCATCAACAAGCCCTTGACGCCGGCGTGCGCTTGCACGGCGCGTCGGTGCATTTTGTCACGTCGCAGCTGGATCACGGGCCGATCGTCGCGCAGGCGGCTGTCCCCGTTGAGGCTGGCGACACCCCCGCCATGCTCGCGGAACGCGTGCTGGCAACCGAACACATTATCTATCCACGCGCGGTGCGCTGGTTCGTCGAAGGGCGTCTTGCCCTCGACGGCTTGCGTGTCACGCTTACGCCGCCGGAGCCGCAATGGCTCTTTGCCGGTCACACCGCCGAAGAGGGCGCATGAGATTACATGGTTTTTTGATTGGACAAACCGAGACTTTGCTGGCTGAAGTCCTGAAACTGAACGGCCCGGCCGACGCCACGACGAGCCGCTTTTTCCGCGCGCATCCGAAGCTCGGGCATGGCGAGCGCGGCGTGATCGCCGAGGCGGTCTTCGCGGTGCTGCGTCGCCGGATGGAGTTCGCGCACCTGGCCGAAGGCGGCGCGGGCAGCCCGGCCCGCCGTATGGCCTTGCTGGGACTGATGCAGACGGCGGGCCGCACGGCCCTCAAGCCGTTCTTGTCGGAAACCGAATCGCACTGGCTCGAACACGTTGCGAAGATCGACCCTGAAAGCCTGCCGCTGCGGATTCGCCTGAATCTGCCCGACTGGATCTATCAGGCGCTCTCCAAGCGTTTCGAACCCGCGGAACTGGCGCAACTGGCCGCCGCGCTGAACTATCCGGCGCCGCTGGACCTGCGCGCGAATCCGATCAAGGCAAGCCGCGACGACGTGCTGAACGCGCTGTCGAAGGCCGGCATCGAAGGTGGCGCGACGCCTTTCGCGCCGTTTGGCGTGCGGGTGGTCGGCAAGCCGCCGCTCACCAAGCTCGACGCGTTCCAGCACGGCTGGGTTGAGGTCCAGGACGAAGGCAGCCAGTTGCTGTGTTCGCTGGTCGCGCCCAAGCGCGGCGAGATGATCGTGGATTTCTGCGCGGGCGCGGGCGGCAAGACGCTAGCGTTGGGCGCGGCGATGCGCTCTACCGGGCGTCTGTACGCATTCGACGTCTCCGAGCGCCGTTTGGCCAAACTCAAGCCGCGCCTCGCGCGCAGCGGACTGTCGAACGTGAATCCGGTGCTGATCGACAGCGAACACGATGCGAAGATCAAGCGTCTGGCCGGCAAGATCGACCGCGTGCTGGTCGACGCGCCGTGCAGCGGCCTGGGTACGCTGCGCCGTAACCCGGATCTGAAATGGCGCCAGTCGCCGGAGTCGGTCGCCGAACTGGCGCCGAAGCAGGCGTCGATTCTGGCGAGTGCCTCGCGTCTGGTAAAGAAGGGCGGCCGTCTCGTCTACGCGACCTGCTCGATTCTGGAAGCGGAAAACGAAGCCGTCGTGCAGCAGTTCCTCGCCGACCATCCGGACTTCGCCTTGGTGCCGGCGCGCGACGTGTTGGCCGAGCAGCGCATCGACATGGAGATGGGCGATTACCTGTCGCTGTGGCCGCACCGTCACGCCACGGACGGTTTCTTTGCAGCCGTGCTGGAACGCCAGAGCTAAACGCAACAGCGTGTCTGCCGGTGCGGCCGGGTTCCTCCTGAACCTGGCCGCACCGGCGATTTCGGCGACATCATGCAAAACCGCATTTTTCCTCACATGTTCGGCGACCTCGCGCGCGACTTCGGCCAGCCGGTGATGCTGTGGCAGGTCGGCGTGCTGCTCGGGACGCTCGGCGTTGCGTGGCTGCTCGCGCGCCTGTTACGCCGCACGCTCGATCTGCGGCGCCAGACGCGGTACCAGACCCTGCGTTTCGGCGCGGAAAGCCTGAACCGCGCGTTCTTTCCGCTGATCGGGGCGGCGCTCGTCTGGCTCGCGCAGGCGGTCACCGGCAAGTTCATGCACACTGCGCTGCTCGATCTGGCGCTGGTGCCGCTGATCGGTATCGGCCTGATTTACATCGTGTTTTTCTTCGCGCGGCGGGTTTTCAGCCAGGACGGCGCGAACCATCCGTGGCTGTTCCTGGTCGAGAAGATCGTCTCGCTGGTCGTCTGGATCGGCATGGTGCTCACGGTAATGGGCATTCAGGACGACGTGATCGCCTGGATGGGCAGCGTGCGCTTCAGGGTCGCGAATGCGCACATGACGCTGCTCTCGCTCACCACGGGCCTCCTGTGGGTGTGCGTGACGATGATCGTCGCGATGTGGCTCGGCGCCACGTTCGAAGACCGCCTGATGCGCTCCAACACGCTCGATGCCAACCTTAAAGTGGTGGTGGCGCGGGTCGGGCGGGCCGCGTTCGTGCTGGCGGCGGTGCTAATCAGCCTGTCGCTGGTGGGCATCGATATCACCGTGCTGGGCGTGTTCGGTGGCGCGCTGGGTGTGGGGCTTGGGTTCGGGCTGCAGAAGATCGCCAGCAATTACGTCTCGGGCTTCATCATCCTGATCGACCGCTCGCTGCGCATCGGCGACACGATCAACGTCAGCGGCCTGCAGGGCATGGTCACGCAGATCCGCACGCGTTATACGGTGGTGCGCGGCCTGGACGGCATCGAAACGCTGATCCCGAACGAAAAGCTGATTACGGACGTGGTGCAGAACCAGTCGTCCTATCTGACGCGCGGCTACGCCAAGGTGGCCGTGCAGGTCGCGTACTCCTCCGACGTCGAGCAGGCGATGGCGTTGCTCGCCGAGGCCGCACAGGGCGTCGCGCGGGTGCTCCAGGAGCCGGCGCCTACGCCCTATCTGGCAAGCTTTGGCTCCGACGGCATCAACCTCGAGCTGGGCTTCTGGATCGATGAGGCGGCAACAGGCACGGCAGGCGTGCGCTCGGCCGTCAATCGCAACATCTGGCGTTTGTTCTCCGAACACGACATCTCGATTCCTTTCGCGCAACGCGAAGTGCGAATCGTCGGCAATGTGAGCGACGCGATGCCGCAAGCGGTAACAATGACCGCTCCTGCGGCCAATCAGGCCGACAGCGGCCACTGACGGGCACTTCGAACCCGCCGGCGGGTCTAAAAATGACCACCGGCGCGTTCCATCCGGTTGATGCCGCACAAAAAATCTCTATTTGTTACAAACACTTGGAACGCTTCAAGTAGAATGTCGTCCAATCCCGCTGTATGCTTTCACTTTCTTGACATGCGTATTTCGCGTGTGTCTGGCGTCTCTTGTTCCACAGGTAAATTGCCTTGTTGAATTCCTTGCTCGATTTCCTTGCCCACGGCCTGTTGCACTTTTCGTGGTGGCAACTTGTGCTGTACACGCTGGTCGCGACGCACATCACGATCATTGGCGTAACGGTCTATCTGCATCGCTGCCAGGCGCACCGCGCGCTGGAGCTGCATCCGGTCGTCAGTCATTTTTTCCGTTTCTGGCTGTGGATGACCACGGGCATGCTGACCGGCCAATGGGCCGCGATTCACCGTAAGCACCACGCGAAGTGCGAGACCGAAGAAGATCCGCACAGCCCGCAAACGCGCGGCATCTGGAAGGTGCTGCTCGAAGGCGCGGAGCTGTACCGTACCGAAGCCAAGAATGAGGAAACGATGCGCAAGTTCAGTCACGGCACGCCGAACGACTGGATGGAACGCAACGTCTACACCAAGTACCCGATCCTCGGCGTGAGCCTGATGATGGTGCTGAACGTCGCGCTGTTCGGCGTCGTCGGCCTGACGATCTGGGCCGTGCAGATGGTATGGATTCCGTTCTGGGCAGCCGGTGTGGTCAACGGCCTCGCGCACTTCTGGGGCTACCGTAACTTCAACTCGTCGGATGCCAGCACGAACATTTTCCCGTGGGGCATCATCATCGGCGGTGAAGAGCTGCATAACAATCACCACACGTATGCAACGTCGGCCAAGCTGTCGAACAAGTGGTACGAGTTCGATATCGGCTGGATGTACATCCGCATCATGTCGGCATTCCGTCTGGCCAAGGTGAAGAAGGTCGCGCCTACGCCGCGTCTGACCACCGGCAAGCTGGTGCTCGATCAGGACACGCTGCAAGCAGTGCTGGCGAACCGCTATGAAGTCATGGCGCGTTACGGCAAGGCGCTCAAGCGTGCCTATCGCCAGGAGTTGGCGCATCTGAAGGAAGTTGGCGCGCGCGAGAAGTATCAGGTGATGCGCGGCGCGCGTAGCTGGTTCCACAAGGAGGAAGCGGGTCTCGATGAGCCGCAGAAGCGCCAGTTGCCGCAAATCTTTGCGAACAGCCAGAAGCTGAAGACCTACATCGACATGCGCAATGAACTGGCGGCGATGTGGGAGCGCTCGAATGCGTCGCGCGATCAACTGCTGATCCAGTTGCAAGACTGGTGTCATCGCGCCGAGCAGAGCGGTATTAAAGCGCTGCAAGAATTCGCGATGCGCCTGCGCCGTTATGCTTGATCGTATGCCTGACCGCGAAATCTATTAAAATTTCGTTACGTCACAAAACCCCGCGTTGGCGGGGTTTTGCTTTTTGGGCCGCGGTAAATTCAACGACACGCGATTGAGAGTCCGCGGCGGCAGAGCGAAGGCAGAGGAGATCATGGATCAGCAGGCGATCAGGACCGTCGAATACGACCGGCCACAGGCGCAGGGCACAACCTGCGGGATCGGGCAGGCGTGGGCGAAGGTGCCCGACGTGCCGTCCGCGGAACAGAAGGTGGCGCTGAAGGAGCGCATCCGCGCATTGCTCAAGCGCGAGAAAGCCGTGCTCGTTGCGCATTATTACGTCGACGCGGAATTGCAGGAACTCGCCGACGAAACCGGTGGCTGTGTGGCCGACTCGCTGGAGATGGCGCGTTTCGGCCGCGATCACGAGGCGCAAACGCTGGTGGTGGCAGGCGTGCGCTTCATGGGCGAGACCGCAAAGATCCTCAGCCCGGACAAGCGCATTCTGATGCCTGATCTCGACGCGACCTGCTCGCTCGACCTCGGCTGTCCGGTCGATGAATTCTCGGCGTTCTGTGACGCTCACCCGGATCGCACGGTGGTCGTGTACGCGAACACCAGCGCGGCTGTTAAGGCCCGTGCGGACTGGATGGTGACATCGTCGATCGGGCTGGAAATCGTTGCCGATCTGCACGCACGCGGCGAAAAGATTATCTGGGCGCCGGATCGGCACCTCGGCAGCTATATCCAGAGCAAGACCGGCGCGGACATGCTGCTGTGGCAGGGTTCATGTCTCGTGCACGACGAATTCAAAGGCATTGAACTCGATCTGCTGCGTGCTGAATATCCTGGCGCGAAAGTGCTGGTGCATCCGGAGTCGCCGGCTAACGTGGTCGCGCAAGCGGACGTGGTGGGTTCGACAACCCAGTTGATCGACGCCGCGCAAAAACTCGACGCGACGCACTTCATCGTGGCGACCGACCTCGGCATTCTGCATAAGATGCAGCTCGCCGCGCCCGGCAAGACGTTGATCGCCGCGCCGACGGCCGGCAACAGCGCGACCTGCAAGAGCTGCGCGCATTGCCCGTGGATGGCGATGAACGGCCTCGCCAATCTCGCCGACGTGCTCGAGCGCGGTCACAACGAAATCTTCGTCGATCGCGCGATCGGCGAGCGGGCGCGTCTGCCGATCGACCGGATGCTCGACTTCGCGGCGCGTCACAAGAAGCGCGTGCAAGCCAGCGGCGATCTCGCGCGCGACGCGCAACTGTATTCGAACGTGGGGGCGGCGTAATGGGGGCGGTGGAACGCAATCAGATCGAGGCGGTGTCACCGCTGTTCGCTGAGATTCATGCGCAGTATGGCGCGGCATTCGATGCCGCGTTAGAACGCAACGTCGCCGACGCGCTGAGCGAAGATGTGGGCGCAGGCGATCAGACTGGCCGCCTTGTCCCCGCAGACGACGTGCGTGATGCGCGCATCATCGTGCGCGAAGATGCCGTGCTGTGCGGCGTGCTCTGGTTCAACTCGGTGATGCGCCACGTCGATCCGCGCATCGATGTGCAGTGGCACTATCGCGAGGGCGATCGGATGACAGCGGATACGCCGGTCTGCGCGCTGCGTGGTCCTGTTCGTGCGCTGTTGACTGCTGAACGCAACGCGTTGAACTTCCTGCAACTGCTGTCGGGCGTGGCGAGCGCAACGCGCCGCTACGTCGATGCAATTGCTCACACGCAAACGCGCATCCTCGATACGCGTAAGACCTTGCCGGGTTTGCGGCTCGCGCAGAAATACGCGGTGCGCGTGGGCGGCGGGGCGAATCAGCGGCTCGCTTTGTACGACGGCATTCTGATCAAGGAAAACCACATTGCCGCAGCCGGCGGCGTCGGCGCGGCCATGGATGCGGCGCTTGCGCTGAATGCGGGCGTGTCGATCCAGATCGAGGTCGAAACCCTGGCGCAATTGGAAACCGCGTTGGCGCATCGCGCGCAATCCATTCTGCTGGACAACTTTTCGTTCGATGCGATGCGCGACGCAGTACGTATCACGGCGGGGCGGGCGGTGCTGGAGGTGTCCGGCGGAGTGAACTTCGAGACGGTGCGGACCATCGCGGAAACGGGCGTCGATCGCGTGTCGATCGGTGCGTTGACCAAAGATGTGCGCGCAACGGATTACTCGATGCGGATCGTCTGAGCCGCGCACCTAAGCTTAAGCTTTCGCAATCAGTGAAAAGGCCATCGCCGGAGAGCCGGCGATGGCCTTTTCATTTCAGCGCCAGAAATCACACATTGCGGTTACGCACATGCTCCGGCGACAGCACCGTCGGCAGCGCCTTAGGTAGCGTGGCAGGCCAATCGCGGCTGAAGTGCAGGCCGCGGCTTTCACGCCGTGAGCGGGCGCCTTCGACGATCAGCGACGCCACGTCGACCAGATTGCGCAGTTCAAGCAAATCGCGGTTCACCTTGAAATTCGCGTAATACTCGTGAATTTCGTCACGGAGCAGGGCAAGCCGATGCTTGGCTCGCGCGAGCCGCTTGTCCGTACGCACGATGCCGACGTAGTTCCACATCAAGCGGCGTAGTTCATCCCAGTTGTGCGCGACCACCACTTCCTCGTCCGGATCGGACACCCGGCTTTCGTCCCAGTCCGGTAACGGCGCATGGACGGCGGCGCCGAAGCCTTCTTCCTCGATGGCCTGCGCAGCGGAGCGGCCGATCACGAGGCACTCGAGCAAGGAGTTGCTGGCAAGCCGGTTCGCGCCGTGCAGGCCTGTGCACGACGTTTCACCAACCGCGTAGAGGCCGGCGAGATCGGTCTTGCCGGCCAGATCCGTCACGACGCCGCCGCACGTGTAGTGCGCGGCAGGCACAACCGGAATTGGCTCTTTGGTGATGTCGATGCCGAATTCCATGCAGCGGGCCAGAATCGTTGGGAAGTGTTCGCGCAGGAATTCAGCCGGCTGATGGCTGATGTCGAGATAGACGCAATCGATGCCGCGCTTCTTGATCTCGAAGTCGATCGCGCGCGCGACGATGTCGCGCGGCGCGAGTTCGGCGCGTTCGTCGTGGTTCGGCATGAAGCGCGTGCCGTCCGGCAACTTCAGAATGCCGCCTTCGCCGCGCACGGCTTCCGAGATCAGGAACGACTTCGCGTAAGGATGGAACAGGCAGGTCGGATGGAACTGGATGAATTCCATGTTCGAGACGCGGCAGCCCGCGCGCCAGGCCATCGCGATGCCGTCGCCGGTCGCGGTGTCGGGGTTGGTGGTGTACAGATAGACCTTGCCGGCACCACCGGTGGCGAGCACGGTATGCGGCGCTTCGATTGTCACGGTGCGGCCGCTTGCCAGGTCGAGTGCATACAAACCGTGGCAGCGGCGCCCCGGCAACCCAAGGCGATCCGACGTGATCAGATCGATCGCGTAGTGATCTTCGAGCAGGGTGATGTTCGGATGGCGGCGTACACGCTCGCTGAGCGTGGCGACCACTGCATGGCCCGTTGCATCCGCGGCATGAATGATCCGGCGATGGCTATGGCCGCCTTCGCGTGTCAGATGAAAGCCGAGTTCGGCGGCGTCGTCTTTGGTGAACGGCACGCCTTGCTCAATCAGCCATTCGATCGCGGCACGCCCATGCTCGACGATAAAGCGTGTCGCCGCCTCGTCGCACAGACCGCCCCCGGCGATGAGTGTGTCGCGGACATGGTTTTCGATGCTGTCCGCCGAATCCAGTACGGCGGCGATCCCGCCTTGCGCCCAATCGCTCGCGCCTTCGGTCATCGATCGCTTGGCGACCACCGCAACCCGCCGGGTCTCCGCGAGATTGAGCGCGACGCTCAAACCTGCCAGACCGCTACCGACAATCGCTACGTCGAATTCCATCGCCTGCATCTCCGTCTTTCGTTTTGCCATGGCGGCATGCTGTGTGCATGCCGCTAAAACGAGAAAGGATACGCGTCGCGGCGAATGAGGGAAAGCTGGCCGAATGGGATAAGACTGTGCTGGCCGGTAAAAGGACAGCTAAACAGCGCAATATTGAGGCGCAGAAACAAAAAAGCCCCGCACGAATGCGAGGCTTTTTTGCAAATCTTTTTTGCCTTCGTCAGGCAGGAGCCAAGACTTACTTAATCTTGGTTTCCTTGTAGTCAACGTGCTTACGGACGACCGGATCAAATTTCTTGATCAGCATCTTTTCCGGCATGTTGCGTTTGTTCTTCGTCGTCGTGTAGAAGTGACCCGTGCCTGCGGTCGATTCCAACTTGATCTTGTCGCGTGCGCCTTTCGCCATGATTTACTCCTTAGGCTTCACCGCGTGCGCGCAGATCTGCGAGCACAGCGTCGATACCGTTCTTGTCGATCAGGCGCAGGCCGGCGTTCGAAACGCGCAGACGCACCCAACGGTTTTCGCTTTCCACCCAAATACGGCGGTTTTGCAGGTTCGGCAGGAACCGGCGCTTGGTTTTGTTGTTCGCGTGGGAAACGTTGTTGCCGCTCATCGGCGCTTTCCCAGTTACTTGGCATACGCGTGCCATGAGAGCACTCCTAATACGCTAATTCTGAGTTCGAACGCCGTGAAAGTTTCCCGAGAAGAGCCGCGCTGAGTTTTGCTGAAACCGCAGACGCTTTTTCTTTCCCGGAAGGCCTTAATGGCTTCGGAACAGGGGGTTGGAAATAGGCAAACCGGAATTCTAGCAGAAAAAAAGCCGCAAAATCAAACCTTATTTGCGATGCCGAACACGGCATAACGTTGTCGCGACCCTGGTTTGCGACCTGTCACGGCCAGCCGGCGCGGGCAAACGAGTACGTGCGATCTGCGCTAATCACCAGATGATCGATCAATTGCACGTCGATCAGCGCAAGGGCGTCGCGCAGCGTATGCGTCAGCCGGCAGTCGCTTGCGCTCGGCTGGACGGCGCCGGAAGGGTGATTATGCGCGACGATCAGACTGGCCGCGTTCAGACTCAGCGCTCGCCGCACGATCTCACGTGGATACACCGCCATGCGCGTCAGCGTGCCGCGTGCGCTCTCGTCACAGTGGATCAGCCGGTGCCGGGCGTCGAGAAAGAGTGACATGAAGACTTCGTGCGGACTGCCGCCGATCCGCAGGCGCAGGTAGTCTTGCACGGCTTCAGGCGAGTTCATCAGCGAGCGCTCGCGCAGCTTATCGACCAGCGAGCGTCGCGCCATCTCCATGATGGCCAGTAACTGGGCCTTTTTCGCCGGACCGATGCCGCGCAGGCCGTCGAAGTCCGCGTAGCTCGCATCGAGCATGGCGCGCAGCGAGCCGAAGCGGTCGAGCAGCGTGCGTGCGACGTCGAACACGTCGTGGCCGGGCAGGCCCGCGCCGAGCACCAGTACGATCATTTCGGTATCGGACAGCGCACCGGCTCCTTTCTCGATCAGCCGTTCACGGGGCATGTCGTGTTTAAGCCATTTGCCACGCACGAGCTTTCGGGCTGGGCGTCTGCCGGAAGGCGCCGCGGCGACGGCAATGCCGGGCGCGGGTCCAGCGGATTGGGGGCTCACTGTGTTGCAAGGAAAGGCCGGTGAGCGAGGCGGTGACAACGCCGGCGTTGCGGCTGTGGACGGCGCAGGCCGCGGCAGGGCGGCTTCCGGCGGCGTTTCATCTATCGTACAGGCGTGGTCGGCCATCTATCTTGCGTCCTCCGGTTTCGGGGTTGGGGGCGGCGGCCGACGCGCGGCCTTGCCGCAGCGCGCGACGGACGCAAGCCGCCGCCCGCTAGGTGGCTTACAATAGACGCTTTGCGCACGGCACCCCGACGGTGTGCCACACGCGTCGCCTGCGCCCGCGGCGCATGCGTGCAGCGCGCATCGACTGAGCGAGCATTGCATGAGCATCATCGACATTTCTGAAGTGAAACCCGGTTCACACGTGACGCTTCATTACCGGCTTTCCCTTGCCGATGGCGCTGAAGTCATCAATACGTTTACTGACAGGCCGGCTACGCTGCTGCTCGGCGCGGGGCAACTGGCGCCGCCGCTGGAAGATATTCTGCTAGGTTTGAAGGTGGGCCACCATTCGACCTTTCAGCTAACGCCGGATCAGGCGTTCGGTCCGCGCAATCCTGAGCTGATCCAGCGGGTCTCGCTGGCTACGCTGCGCGAAAACAGCATGATCGGCGAGGATTTTTCGCCGGGTGATCTGGTCGAATTCAACGCGCCGGGTGGCGGCCGTTACGCCGGTGTCCTGAAGGAAGTCGGCGAAACGTCGGCGTTGTTCGATTTCAACCATCCGCTTGCCGGCCAGGCGCTGGCGTTTGAAGTGAAAATCATCGGGATTCTGTAAACATGAGCATCACGGATACGACTCTTGCCGAAGCCGAGATCCTGCTGGCGCAGCCGCGTGGGTTCTGTGCCGGCGTCGATCGGGCGATCGAAATCGTAGAGCGGGCCATCAAGCTGCACGGTTCGCCGATCTACGTGCGTCACGAAATCGTCCATAACGCCTATGTCGTCGAGGATTTGCGCAAGAAGGGTGCAATCTTCATCGAGCAGTTGGAAGAAGTGCCGGCCGGCAACACGGTCATTTTCAGCGCGCATGGCGTGTCGAAAGCAGTGCGTTCGGAAGCCGAGTCGCGCGGCCTGCGGGTGTACGACGCCACCTGTCCCCTCGTGACCAAGGTCCATATCGAAGTCGCGAAGATGCGCCAGGACGGCTTCGACATCGTGATGATCGGCCACAAGGGCCACCCTGAAGTCGAGGGTACGATGGGGCAGGCAGGCGAAGGCATGCATCTGGTGGAAGACATCGAAGATGTGCAGGCCTTGCGGCTGGCCGATCCCGAGCGGATCGCGTTCGTGACGCAAACCACGCTGTCGGTCGACGACGCAGCCGAGATCATTGGCGCCCTGAAGGCGAAATATCCGGCGATCCGCGAGCCGAAGAAGCAGGACATCTGCTACGCCACGCAAAACCGCCAGGACGCGGTCAAGTTCATGGCGCCGCAATGCGACGTCGTGATCGTGGTCGGCAGCCCGAATAGTTCGAACTCGAACCGGTTGCGCGAGCTGGCCGAAAAGCTCGGCGTGCCTTCCTATATGGTGGACTCGCCGGATCAGATCGATCCGGTCTGGGTTGAAGGCAAGCGCCGGATCGGGGTGACGGCGGGCGCCTCGGCGCCGGAAGTGCTGGCGCAAGCGGTGATCGGCCGGTTGCGTGAGCTCGTCGGCGTGCGCAACGTGCGTGCACTTGAAGGCATCGAGGAAAACATCGCGTTTCCGCTGCCGCGCGGGCTGGGTCTGCCTGCCTGACAATTAGCTGACGTTTCTGAAAGGAAGGCGCGCCCTTGGGCGCGCTTTTTTTACGTCTGCAGATTCGCGAGCTTGCCGACAATAAAGTGCCAGATCATCGAATCAAGTCGTTTTAAGTGTTCTCCCACACAAATTCTTTTGAATTGTGATGTGGCTTTTAATCGATATCGCGATGATATGACCCCGTTTAAATCATCTCAAACGCGTTACGCTCATTTTTGACGCACTAAAATAGTGCGTACGCCTTGATATCAATGAAAACGTAATACTTAACGCAAACCACGGTGCAATCGGGGATCGGGCCATATCGCTGCAACACTTGATGCCATTGGGTGCAACGGTGGTGCAACTGATGCACGAAAAATAGTCGCAACCCGGTTGCGCCTATTGTCGGATTCCTCTCTCAAAATAAGGTTGCAATGCAGGAAAACCCCACCGTTTCAACAATATTGCCCGTCGCATAATTGGAGTTACAATGCGCGCGTTCTCAAGGCCTCCGGGTCCCGAACAATAGATTTTGCAAGGCGCAGGAGACCTACCTAATGCGAGTCAAGTTTGCTTACGCCGTATCCATCGTGGCTGCGGTTGCGATGTTGACCGCGTGCGGCAAGAAGCAGGATGGCGAGGCGGGAGCCGGTGCATCGGCTGCCACGGCAGCGGCGGCCCCCGCGAGCGAAGTGACTATCGTGAAGATCGGTCATGCGGCCCCATTAACGGGCAGCATTGCGCATCTTGGCAAGGACAATGAAAACGGCGCGCGTCTGGCGGTCGAGGAAATCAACGCGCAGGGCTTGACCATCGACGGTCACAAGATCCAGTTGGAGCTCGACGCACAAGATGATGCAGCGGACCCGAAAACGGGTACGGCGGTCGCTGAAAAATTCGTCGACGATCATGTTGTCGCCGTGGTCGGGCACCTGAATTCGGGCGTCTCGATTCCGGCGTCAAAGATCTATAGCGATGCCGGGATTGTGCAGATCTCGCCGTCGTCGACCAATCCGGGGTACACGCAACAAGGTTTCAAGACGACGTATCGGGTGGTCGCGACCGATGCCCAGCAGGGTCCGGCGCTGGCCAACTACGCGACGAAAGTGCTCGGCGCGAAACGCATCGCGATCGTCGACGACTCGACCGTATACGGTAAGGGACTGGCTGACGAGTTCGCGAAGGCGGTACAGGCGAGCGGCGCGAAGATCGTCGCGCGCGAAGCCACGAATGACAGGGCTACGGAGTTTCAGGCCGTCCTTAGGAAGATCAAGAGTGTTCAGCCGGACGTGATCATGTTCGGCGGCATGGACGCAACGGGCGGGCCGTTTACCAAACAGGCGGCGGCGCTCGGTATCAGGGCAAAAATCCTTGGCGGCGACGGTGTGTGTACCGACAAGGTAGGTGAGCTGGCGGGAACCGCCGTGCAAAACCTGGTCTGTTCGGAGGCGGGACTTGCGCTTTCGAAAATGGATAAGGGAGCGGACTTCGAAAAGAAGTACGTCGACCGCTTCCACACACCGGTGCAGATTTACGCACCGTTCACGTATGACGCTGTGTACGTGATTGTCGATGCAATGAAGCGCGCTAATTCGATCGAGGCGCCCAAGGTGCTGGCTGCGATGCCGTCCACCGATTACAACGGGGTAATCGGCCACATCGCGTTCGACGACAAGGGTGATTTGAAAGAGAGCGCCATTACGCTTTACGACTTCAAGGACGGCAAGAAAGCGGTTCTCGACGTCGTGAAGATGTGATGACGGGACGTTCAGCCTGACGGCACCGAAACCACCCAACGGTGCCGTTTTTGCATCCGCCATCGGCAAGTCCGCGACTGCATCCCAGTCGTAAGACGAACCGGGCAGCGGATAACCCTTACCGGTCTTTTACATCAGTACCCGCAGTGCCGTTGAGATTGGCGTACCGCATCACCGCCCACCGGCTGATGAAGAACGCGAATCCAGTCGCACGGGCTAAGGAGCATTAAATGGATATCTTCATCCAGCAGGTCCTCAACGGGCTGGTGCTTGGCAGCGTTTACGCCATCATCGCACTGGGCTATACGATGGTTTACGGCATCTTGGGCATCATCAACTTCGCGCACGGCGATGTGTTGATGGTGGGCGCGATGGTTGCGCTCTCAGCCATAGGCGTGCTTCAGAACCACTTCCCCGGCCTCGGCAATGTGCCGACGCTCATCATCGCGTTGATCATCGCGGCAGTGGTTTGCTCGCTGGTCGGCTACACGATTGAGCGCGTGGCCTACCGGCCGTTGCGTAAAGCGCCGCGTCTCGCCCCGCTGATCACCGCGATCGGCGTGTCGATTCTGCTGCAGACCCTCGCGATGATGATCTGGTCGCGCAACCCGCTGCCGTTCCCGCAGCTGTTGCCCACCGACCCGATCAACGTGATCAAGGCCACCGACACGACGCCAGGCGCTGTGATCTCGATGACCGAAATCGTGATCATCGTGGTGGCGTTCCTCGTGATGGGCGGCCTGCTGCTGCTGGTTCACAAGACCAGGCTGGGCCGCGCGATGCGTGCGATCGCTGAGAACCCGGGCGTTGCCAGCCTGATGGGCGTGAACCCGAACTTCGTGATTTCGGCGACCTTCATGATCGGCTCGGCGCTGGCTGCTCTGGCTGGCGTGATGATCGCGTCCGAATATGGCAACGCACACTTCTATATGGGCTTCATCCCAGGTCTGAAGGCCTTTACCGCGGCGGTGCTGGGCGGGATCGGCAATCTCGGCGGGGCGATGGTGGGTGGCGTGCTGCTCGGCCTGATCGAACAGTTGGGGGCGGGTTATATCGGCAACCTGACTGGCGGGGTGTTCGGCAGTAACTACCAGGACGTGTTTGCGTTCATCGTGCTGATCATCGTGCTGGTGTTCCGTCCGTCGGGTCTGCTCGGCGAACGTGTTGCGGATCGCGCTTGATCCCGGGCCATAAGGAGTAAACAGACATGACCTCAATTCAACCGATCGAGCCGTCCACGACGCTCATTCCTGAAAAGAACCTGACGAAGACGCTGACCGTCGGCATCATTACCGCGATCTTCGTGATCGCGGCACCGATGATCATCGGCGCGGCCGGCGGCAACTACTGGGTCCGCGTGCTCGACTTCGCGATGCTGTACGTGATGCTCGCGCTGGGCCTGAACGTGGTGGTCGGCTTCGCCGGCCTGCTGGACTTGGGCTACATCGCGTTCTACGCCATCGGCGCGTACACCGCGGCGCTGCTGAGCTCGCCGCACCTGACCTCGCAGTTCGAGTGGATCGCGCACCTGTTCCCGGGCGGCCTGCATGCGCCGATCTGGATCATCGTGCCGATCGCCATGGGCCTCGCCGCGACCTTCGGCGTGCTGCTCGGCGCACCGACGCTGCGTCTGCGTGGCGATTACCTCGCCATCGTGACGTTGGGCTTCGGGGAAATCGTGCGGATCTTCATGAACAACCTCGACCGTCCGGTGAACATCACCAACGGCCCGAAGGGGATCACGGGGATCGATCCGGTGTCGGTGGGCGGCTTCAGCCTCGCGCAAACCCACTCGCTGTTCGGCTTCCAGTTCCCGTCGGTGTACTCGTACTACTACCTGTTCGTGCTGTGCGCGCTGTTCGTGATCTGGACCTGTACGCGTTTGCAGCACTCGCGGATCGGCCGCGCATGGGCCGCGATCCGTGAAGACGAAATCGCCGCCAAGGCAATGGGCATCAACACCCGCAACGTGAAGCTGCTGGCGTTCGCGATGGGCGCATCGTTCGGCGGTCTGTCGGGCGCGATGTTCGGTTCGTTCCAGGGCTTCGTGTCGCCGGAATCGTTCACGTTCTGGGAATCGGTCGTGGTGCTGGCTTGCGTGGTGCTGGGCGGTATGGGGCACATCCCTGGCGTGATTCTCGGTGCGGTGCTGCTCGCCGTGTTCCCGGAATTCCTGCGCTCGACGATGGGTCCGCTGCAGAACGCGATCTTCGGCCATGAAATCGTCGATACCGAAGTGATCCGTCAGTTGCTGTACGGCCTCGCGATGGTCGTGATCATGCTGTATCGCTCGGAAGGCCTGTGGCCGTCGCCGAAGCACGAAGACAAGATTGCGAAACTGGCGAAGCGCGCTGGCAAGAAGCCGGTGCGCGCCTGAGGCATGGGACCAGAGTAAGCGCTAAAGCGCTAACTCTGGTCGACAGGAGAAAATCATATGAGCGATAACGTAAACAACGGCGTGGGCAGCGATCAGATCCGCCTGTCGGTAAAAGGCGTGAACAAGCGCTTCGGTGGCCTTCAGGCACTGTCCGACGTCGGCCTGCAAATCAAGTCGGGCCAGATTTACGGCCTGATCGGTCCGAACGGTGCCGGCAAGACGACCTTCTTCAACGTGATCACGGGTCTGTACACGCCGGATTCGGGCGAGTTCAAGCTCGACGGCACGGAGTACACGCCGACCGCCGTCTATCAGGTGGCGAAGGCGGGGATTGCGCGTACGTTCCAGAACATCCGTTTGTTCGGTGGCATGACCGCACTGGAAAACGTGATGGTTGGCCGTCACGTGCGCACGAAGCACGGTCTGATCGGCGCGGTGTTCCAGACGCCGGCTGAGCGCAAGGAAGAGCGCGAGATCAAGGAACGCGCAATCGAACTGCTGGAATACGTCGGCATTGCGCAGTACGCGGACTACACGTCGCGCAATCTGTCGTACGGCCACCAGCGTCGTCTGGAAATCGCCCGCGCACTGGCAACGGATCCGAAGCTGCTCGCACTGGATGAACCGGCTGCCGGCATGAACGCGACGGAAAAGGTCGAGCTGACCAAGCTGCTCGACAAGATCCGCAGCGACGGCAAGACGATTCTCCTGATCGAGCACGACGTGAAACTGGTGATGGGTCTGTGCAACCAGATGACGGTGCTCGACTACGGCAAGGTGATTGCGCAGGGTCTGCCGTCAGACGTGCAGAAGGATCCGAAAGTGATCGAAGCTTATCTGGGTGCGGGGGTCCACTAATGGCAACGGCAATGTTGAAAATCAAGGGCCTGCAGGTCAATTACGGCGGCATCCAGGCAGTCAAGGGTATCGACCTCGAAGTCGCGCAGGGCGAACTGGTCACGCTGATCGGCGCGAACGGCGCGGGCAAGACCACGACGATGAAGGCGATCACGGGTCTGAAGCCGTACTCGGCAGGCGACATCGAGTACATGGGCCAGTCGATCAAGGGCATCCCGGCGCACGAACTGCTCAAGCGCGGTCTGGCGATGGTGCCGGAAGGCCGCGGCATTTTCTCGCGCATGTCGATCGTCGAGAACATGCAGATGGGTGCGTATCTGCGCAACGATACCGACGCCATCAAGGCAGACGTTGATCGCATGTTCGGCTTCTTCCCGCGCCTGAAGGAACGCGCGACGCAATACGCGGGCACGCTTTCGGGCGGCGAACAGCAGATGCTGGCGATGGCGCGCGCGATCATCAGCAAGCCGAAGCTGTTGTTGCTCGACGAACCGTCGATGGGTCTGTCGCCGATCATGGTCGAGAAGATCTTCGAAGTGGTGCGGGCGATCTCGGCCGAAGGCATGACGGTGCTGCTGGTCGAGCAGAACGCGCGTCTCGCGCTGCAGGCGGCCAATCGCGGTTACGTGATGGACTCGGGTCTGGTGACGATGTCCGGCGACGCGAAGCAGATGCTGGATGATCCGAAGGTTCGCGCGGCTTACCTGGGTGAATAAGCTGGGTGAATAAGCTGGGCTAAGTTTGCCTTAGCCGTAAAAAAGGCCGCATGCGTTTCAATCACGCATGCGGCCTTTTTCTATTCAGGCGCTTGCCTGCGCCTAAGCCACAGGCGTTTCCGCCAGTTCGCCCAATCGTTTACCGAGACTGATCACGGCATCCGCACGATAACCGAGGGCCTCATAGAACGCGCGCACGTCGGCCTTCGCGGACAGCACCTGCAAATTCAGCTTCGGGCAGCCGCGTTCGGTCAGCGCGGTTTCGACATGCGCGACCAGACGCGTGCCGATGCCGTGACGACGCAACGATTCATCCACCGCGAGCGAATACAGCCAGCCTCGGTGCCCGTCGTAGCCACCCATCACTGTGCCGGCGATACGTTCGCCGAACACCGCGACAAAGAACAGTTCCGGTTGCGTCGCCAGCTTGTTGGCGATCGACAGATGCGGATTGCGCTGCGGCCTCGTCACGTCCCGGTACTCGGGGAACGCTTCCTGCCACAGCGCGACCACGGCATCGGTGTCGCTCGCTTCGAAGCGGCGGATCGATAGCGTTGCGGTCGTCGTCATACGCGTTTTCCTGGGTGATTACAGCGTGTCGAGAATCGAACGCAGCATCGCCATCATCTGGTCGATTTCTTCGTTCGTGACGTTCAGCGCCGGCATGAAGCGCAGCAGGTTCGGGCGCGCCGCGTTCAGCAGCAGACCGTCGGGTTGCATCACGCGAGCCTTCTCGACGATCTGGTTGCCAATGTCCTTGCCGAGCAGCAGGGCGCGCAGCAGACCTTCACCGCGTTCGCCTTCGAAACCGCGTTCTTCAGACAATTCGAGCAGCTTGGCGCGCAGATACTCGCCGCGCGCGCGTACGCCTTCGAGGAAACCCGGCGCCGTCAGTTGCGAGATCACCGAGTAGCCGACCGCGGTCATCAGCGGATTGCCGTTGTACGTACCGCCCTGATCGCCGGCTTCGAACACGGCAATGTCGGCCTTCGCGAGCAGCGCCGCGAGCGGCACGCCGCCGCCGATGCCCTTGCCGAGCGTCATGATGTCCGGCTCGATGCCCGACAACTCGTAGGCAAACAGGGTGCCGGCGCGGCCACAACCGCTTTGCACTTCATCGACGATCAAGAGCAGGTTGTGTTTTTTAGTCAGCGCGCGCAGCTGCTGCATGAATTCGCGTGTGGCGGGAATCACGCCGCCTTCGCCCTGAATCGGCTCGAGCATCACCGCGACGGTTTTCGCGTTGATCAGTTTTTCAACCGACGCGATGTCGTTCAGATCCGTTTTCGGGAAGCCCGGCACTTGCGGCGCGTAAATCGTGTCCCAGCCCGGCTTGCCGCTGGCGGACATGGTGGCGAGCGTGCGGCCGTGGAAGCTGTGATCGAACGTGATGATTTCGAACGCGCCGTCCTTGAACTTCTTGCCCCACTTGCGCGCGAGCTTGATTGCGCCTTCATTCGCTTCGGCGCCGCTGTTCGCGAAGAACACCTTGTCGAAACAGCTGTGCTGGGTGAGCAGCCCAGCGAGCTTCGCCATCGGCTCGTTGTAGAAGGCCGGCGACGGATTGAGCAGCAGCTTCGATTGCGTGTTCAGCGCTTCGATCATGCCGTCGTTGCAATGACCGAGGCTGTTGACCGCCCAGCCCTGGATGAAGTCCAGATATCGCTTGCCGTTATTGTCGTAAAGCCACGAGCCCTTGCCGTGCGTGAAAACGATTTCGGGCCGGTTCGTGATGTACATCAGCGACTCGATCGGGTACTCATTGAAATTCATGACGGCAGGCTCCAGACAGCGGGGTGAAGGGTGAATGAACGGTTGCCGGATAGGAAACAGGGGCCGGCGAAGACAAAAAAAGCAAACAAAAAAGCCACGGCATGCCGTGGCTTTCATGATTCGAACTGCTTGCGCCTTTGTGCGGCGCGAATCCGTGACGAAGCCAGCGGCGCCCCTAAGGGAGCGGCGAGCGGCGACGTCGGAGTTCGGATTGGATGCGGTTCATGCGCGAAAGAATACGACAAGGAAAGCGCTGGTGTAAACCATGAATTTGCACAAATCCGCACCAAAAGCGGATTTGTGCAAGTTTGCCAGCTTGCTGATTTCGATTTGATGAACGGCCCGATCGTTATCCGATCAGGCCATTCACCTCGTCAAACCGCGTTCGCCAGATCCGCCTCGCTCGTGAAGGAATCCGCGTAGAACTCGTCTTCCGGCAGACCGTGATGCTGGGTGAAATCGCGCTGTGCCGACTCGACCATCACCGGTGCGCCGCATGCGTACACCTGGTACGGCGACAGATCCGGCAGATCCTCGATCACCGCGCGATGCACGAAGCCAACGCGGCCTGTCCACGCATCGCTCGCGTCCGGTTCCGACAGCACCGGCACGAACTTGAAGTTCGGGATCTCGCGAGCCCATTGCTCGGCCAGATCGAACAGGTACAGGTCCTTCTTGCGGCGTGCGCCCCAGTACAGCGTCATCGGCCGGTTGAGGTTCTTGAACACCGCATGTTCGACGATCGCCTTCAGCGGCGCAAAGCCGGTGCCCGAGGCCAGCAGCACGATCGGCTTGTCCGAATCTTCACGCAGGAAGAAGGTGCCGAGCGGGGCCTCGAAGCGCAGAATGTCGCGCTCCTTCATCGTGTTGAACACGTGGTCCGTGAATGCGCCACCCGGCATATGACGGAGGTGCAATTCGATGGGGCCTTCCGCGTGCGGCGCACTCGCCATCGAATAGCTGCGGCGCTTGCCGTCCTTCAGAATGAATTCGAGGTACTGGCCGGCCAGATATTGCAGACGTTCGTTGGCGGGCAATTGCAGCTTCAGCACGACGACGTCGTCGGCCTTGCGCTCGATCGCGTTCACGCGGCACGGCAGTTTCTTGACCTGCACGTCGCCCACTCCCGCTACTTCGCGGATATCCACTTCGAGATCGGAGCAAGCCGTTGCGCAGCAGAAGAGCGCCATGCCGCGCGTTTTTTCGTCGTTCGACAAAGCCGACGACGAATGCTGACGCTGTTCGATCTGACCGCTGACCACGGTGCCTTTGCATGAGCCGCAGGCGCCGTTCTTGCAGCCGTACGGCAGGCCGATGCCCTGGCGCAAGGCCGCGATCAGGACGGGTTCGTCCTGTTCTACCTGAAACTGCCGGCCGCTTTGCCGGAGCGTGACGTTAAATGCCATAGAGTGTTCGAAATCGAGAAGTCGGTAATCGTTATCGGACCCGCGGTGCAACTGTGCGGTACCTGCCGCGCTTGACGGCTACAATGCGTCCACCATGAAAGCGACACGAAATTTACGCCGGCCGCGTGTGTTGATCGTTGGCTGCGGTGACGTCGGCATGCGCTGCGTGCCCTTGTTGCGGCCACACGCGCATGTCTTCGCGCTCACTAGCCACGCCGGGCGCAGCGCCGAATTGCGCGCTGCGGGCGTCACGCCGCTGGTCGGTGATCTCGACGCGCACCGCAGCCTGAAACGGCTTGCCGGCCTCGCGCCGACGGTGCTGCATCTCGCGCCGCCGCAAAAGACCGGCGATGACGACCGCCGTACCCGTGCCTTGCTCGCTACGCTGAGCGCGCGCCGCAATCGGGCGCTGCGTGCCGCGCGCGGCGCGGTGGCGCCGGTCGGGCGGCTGCGCCGCGGGTTGCGCCGCATTCGTGCCTCGTGGGCAGAATCTGAAGCAGCCAATATTGTACCCGACAGGGTGCGCTGGACCGCCGCTCCGCACGCGCCTGTGAGGCTGGTGTACGCGAGCACGACAGGCGTCTACGGCGATTGCGGCGGCGCGTGGATCGACGAGACGCGCGTGCAGCAGCCGGCGAATGCGCGCGCCAAACGCCGCGTGTCGGCAGAGCGGCAATTGCGCCGCGCCACCGCGCGAGGCGTGATCACCGCAAGCATTGCGCGGATTCCGGGCATCTACGCGAGCAACCGTCTGCCGCTCGCGCGGCTGGAAAAGCGCACGCCGGCCTTGATCGACGCCGACGACGTCTACACCAACCATATCCACGCCGACGACCTCGCCGCGATTCTCGTGCGCCTCGCCACACACGGGCGGCCGGCGCGCGTGATTCACGCGTCCGACGACACGTCGCTGAAAATGGGGGAGTACTTCGATGTGGTGGCCGATGCGTTCGGCCTGGCGCGCCCACCTCGCATCACGCGCGCGGAGGCAGAGCAGCAGATCGAGCCGACCTTGCTGTCCTTCATGCGTGAATCGAGGCGCCTTGTGAACCGGCGCCTCAAAGTGGAACTGCGGGTACGCTTGCGGTATCCGAGCGTTGACGATTTTTTGCGCAAGGCTTCGTAGGCTTTTACGTCAGCGCCGGCAACGCCTCCAGCAACAGGAAGCACAGCATCGCGCCAATCAGTGCGCCGATCAGGTTCGGGTGATATTTGTGCCGCAGCCGCATGACGATCAGCAGTCCGCCGACCAGGAGCAGCCCGAGACACACGAAAGCAATCATCGTGGACGAGATCTCGATAGTGTCGTGGATGACCATGGCGCCCCTCCTTGAACCCTTTGTAGTCTTTGTTTAATCGAGTATAGAGCGATTCGTAAGGAAGGGCATGCTGCGCCGCAGCGCGTAATCAGGCGTCCGGCGAGGCCTATGTGCGGGCGCGCACACGATTCTCCTGACGCATCAAGGCTTTAAAAGGGACCTACCGGTTTACCCGCTCCGTAAAGATCCGAGGTCGGTTTCGTCGAGCCATTGCCACGCACCTTCTGCGAGCGTCGCGGGTAACGCGAGCCCGCCGATCCGCTCGCGATGCAGCGCTTCGCAACGGTTGCCGGCCGCCGCGATCATCCGCTTGACCTGGTGATACTTGCCCTCCATCACGGTGAGGGCCAGCGCGTGCTCGCCGCGCGCCTGGGCATCGACGGCGACGATCGGCTTGGGCTCGCCGTGCAGCAAGACGCCGTCGCGCAAGGCACCGAGTTGGGCGTCGTCGATCGGATGCCGCGTCGTCGCGATGTACAGCTTCGGCACTTTGCGTTTCGGCGACGTGAACATATGGACGAACTTGCCGTCGTCGGAGAGCAGCAGCAGGCCGGTGGTGTCCTGATCGAGGCGGCCTACGCATTGCACGCCGCGTTCGGCGAACTGCGGCGGCAGCAGGCTGAACACGCTCAGATGATGCTGCGGATCGCGCGAGCATTCGTAGCCGGCAGGTTTGTTCAGGAGCAGATAGGCGTGCTCGCGATACGGCCAGACGACACCGTCCACGCTGAAGCAGAACGTGCTGTCGTCGGTTGGGAAATCGGTATCGGCGTCGGCGCAGACTGAACCGCCGATGCTCACGCGGCCGTCGCCGATCAGCGCCCGGCATTGGCGGCGCGAGCCGAAACCTTGAGTGAAGAGGATGCTTTCGAGATTCATGGCGAGCGAAGAATAACACCGCAAGAAGCGGAGCGCCGCGCAGCGCCATAGCGACCACGATGAACGCTCCCCGTCCCGTCGCAGGAGTTCATCGATGCACGCCGCTACCTCTTCGCCGTCTTCATCCGCGCTCCGTTTGCCGGCCGCCTTCCAGCGGCTCGCATGGTCGAATCTGGTCGCGCAATCCGCTGAGCAGATCAGTCTCGCCGCCGCGCCGCTCGTCGCCGTGTTCGCGCTCGGCGCCGGCGCGCGCGAGACCGGTCTGCTGCAAACCGCGCAGACGCTGCCGTTCCTGTTGTTGTCGATTCCGCTCGGCGTGTGGGCAGACCGCCGCTCGCGCCGCACGTTGATGACGCTCGCCGAAAGCGTGCGCGTGGTCGCGATGCTGTGCGTGCTGCTGCTGGTGATGACGCATTCGCTCAGCTTGCCACTGCTCGCCGCGCTCGGCTTTATTGCCGCCACTGGCACGGTGGCCTACAACGTCGCGGCGCCTTCGCTGGTCCCCTCGATCGTGCCGCGCGAGGCGTATGCCCAGGCTAACGGCCGACTCGAACTGGCGCGCAGTGTCGCGTATTCGGCGGGGCCGGCGCTCGGCGGACTGCTGGTCGGCTGGATTGGCGCGGGATGGGCGTATGGCTGCGCGGCGGGGCTATCGGCGCTGGCCGTCGTGTTGCTCGCGGGGCTGCGCGAACCGCCGCGGGCGGCCGCTCCCGAGCGTCACTTCTTACTGGAACTGCGCGACGGTACGCGCTTCGTGCTGCGCGACGCGTTGCTGCGTCCGATGCTCGCCACCGCGATCTTCTTCAATCTCGGCTTCTTCGTGCTGCAAGCGGTGTATGTGCCGTACGCCGTGCATCGGTTGGGATTGAGCGCGTCGATGGTCGGTGTGACGCTCGGCGCGTATGGCGTCGGCATGGTGTGCGGCGCGCTCGCCGCACCGGCCATCGCGCGACGCCTCACGTTCGGCCGCGTGCTGATCATCGGGCCGTCGTGCGGTTTGCTCGCCTCGCTCGTGATGGTGGCGACAATCGTCACGCCGTCGTTCTGGCTCGCGATGCTGAGCTTCTTCCTGCTCGGCGCCGGACCGATTCTGTGGGTGGTGGGTTCGACCACGCTGCGCCAGGCGATCACACCTGAACGGATGATGGGCCGCGTCTCGGCGCTCAACAGCACCGCGACCTTTGGCGCGCGGCCGCTGGGCGCATTGCTCGGTGCGGCGATCAGCGCGCGCTGGGGGATGGATGCGTGTCTGGCCGCGGCTGCCGCGGCTTTCCTTGTGCAGGCGCTGATCATCGTCATGTCGCCGGCGGCACGGCTTGCGTGCATTCCCGAGGGCGCCCCAATCGCGCAATGAAAACCGATTTTCATCGGACGGCTGCGTTGCGTGCCGGCGTGTCTGCAGACCCTCGGGGAAAACCCTCGAAAATGAAAATGAATTTTTTTCTGATGAGTTTCTATGTAAATATACTTTCATTCATTTTGATTACAGTCGTTGCGCCGGAAGGCCCCTTTAGGGACAACCGCCGCACCGGCTCGCTCGCATGATCCATCACTCGTCCGTTGCTTCGAACCCCGCCGAGCAGGCCATCGCCGCGCGCATTGCCGCGGCGATGCCGACCCTCACGCCGATCCATCGGCGCATGGGCGAATACGTGCTGGCGAATCTGTTCCGCGCGGCGACGATGCGAATCGACGAACTGGCGAGTGTGGTCGGCGCATCGGTGGCGACGGCGAATCGCTTCGCTCGCGCGCTCGGCTTCGACGGTTATCCGCAGTTTCGCGAAGCGCTGGTACGCGGCTTCGAAGCGACACTGGCACCCGTCGAGCGGCTGCGCAGCGCGCAGGAATCGCTCGCTTCCGGCGACGATCTGGTTGACGCGTCGCTCGAACAGGCCGCGACCAATCTGCAATCCACTCGCTCAGCGATCGACAGCGCCGCCGCCGAGGCCGCTGTGGAAGCGATCATCTCCGCGCGTCGCGTTTTCGTGCTCGGCGCGGGTTCGAGCGCGTTCCTCGCGGGCCTGATGGAGCACGGCCTGATGCCGTATCACGACAACGTGCAGTCGCTCGCGTTTGTCGGCGGACCATCGCATGCCGCGCGGCGTCTGTTCGCTTCGAATGAAGGCGATCTGGTGATCGGGATCGCGTTTCCGCGTTACGTCGAAGACACGATCGAACTCGCGCGGCGCGCGGCAAGTCGCGGGGCACGCGTGCTTGCGCTGACCGACGGCCCGCGCTCGCCGCTCGCGCAATTCGCCGATCTCTCGCTCTATATTCGCTCCGAGCGGCGGCTCGCGGCCAATGCCGATTCGGCCGTGCTGGCCGTTATCGAAGCGTTGTGCGACGCGGTCGCCTATCGGGCGAAACGCTCGGTGAAGGCCGCCGCCGAGGTCACCGAATTCGTGTTGCCGTGGCTCACCGATCCGCAAGCCGCTGCCGTTGGCACAAGCGAGCCGTCCGTGAGCGCTTCCACCCGTACCCCCCGCACTACCAAAGCCAAAAAATGAACACCAACGCAGTCATTGCCATTCACGGCGGGGCAGGCACGATCCTGCGCGCGTCGATGTCGGCCAGCGCCGAAGCCGATTATCACGCTGCCTTGCATGCGGTACTGAGCGCCGGACAACGCGTGCTCGCCGACGGCGGTAGCGCGCTCGACGCCGTCAGCGAAGCCGTGCGTCTGCTCGAAGACTGCCCGCTCTTCAACGCGGGCCGTGGCGCGGTCTACACGGCGGCCGGCACGCATGAACTCGACGCGGCCATCATGGACGGCAGCACGCTCGACGCCGGTGCGATCTGCTGCGTGACACGCGTGCGCAATCCGATTCTGGCGGCGCGCCGCGTACTCGAGCGCAGCGAACACGTGCTGTTCACCGGCGCAGGCGCGGAAGCCTTCGCGGCCGCGCAAGGACTCGAATTCGTCGAGCCTGAGTATTTCCATACCGAAGCGCGTCATCGCCAATGGCAGCTTGCACGCGGTCAGGATCGCGCGATGCTCGATCACGACGGCGCGACGCTGGCTTCGAACAATGACGATCCCACGCCGCACGAGCCGATCGATCCGAATCGCAAGTTCGGCACCGTGGGCGCGGTCGCGCTCGATCAGCATGGCCACGTAGCAGCCGCGACATCGACGGGGGGCGTCACCAACAAGCAGGTGGGCCGGGTCGGCGATACGCCGCTGATCGGCGCGGGCTGCTATGCGGACGACGCAACCTGCGCGGTCTCGACCACCGGCTCCGGCGAGATGTTCATGCGCATGGTCGCGGCATACGACGTCGCGGCGCAGATGGCGTACCGCAACGTCTCGCTCGAAGAAGCGGCGCACGACGTGGTGACGAACCGTTTGCCGAAGATCGACGGCCGCGGTGGTCTGATCGCCGTCGATGCACGCGGCAATATCACGCTGCCATTCAATACCGAGGGCATGTATCGCGGTTTCGCGCGGATCGGCGAGACGCCGGTGACGGCGATCTATCGCTAATGCTGCCGCGCTGCGCCGCCGTTTGAACGGCTGCCTGAACCTTCGCTAGAACTTTCGCTTGAATCACCGTTAGCCGCGTCCGAATTCAAAGGAACCATCGTGCCGACCTCATCGCACACCGCCCGTCCGTTTATCGAAACCTTGCCGCCGCAACGCGTGCTTGCGGTCGACGATCTGTCGGTCGCATTCCGCAGCGGCGACAGGACTTTCAACGCGGTGCGTAATCTCTCTCTGACTGTCGAGCGTGGCGAGACGCTGGCGATCGTCGGCGAATCGGGTTCGGGCAAATCGGTGACATCGCTCGCCTTGATGCGGCTGATCGAGCATGGCGGTGGGCGCCTTGCCGGCGGCAGCATCGCATTCCGGCGCCGCGACGGCAGCGTGCTCGACCTCGCGAAAGCGTCGTCCGGCACGATGCGTTCGATTCGCGGCGCCGACATCGCGATGATCTTCCAGGAGCCGATGACTTCGCTGAATCCGGTGTTTACGGTCGGCGATCAGATCAGCGAAGCGATTGCCTTGCATCAAGGAAAGAGCCGTTCTGCCGCGCACGCCGAAACGCTGCGTCTGCTCGAACTCGTGCGCATTCCGGAAGCGCGCCGGGTAGCCGCACGTTTTCCGCACCAGCTATCGGGCGGCATGCGCCAACGCGTGATGATCGCGATGGCGCTGTCGTGCAAGCCCGCCCTGTTGATCGCCGATGAGCCGACCACCGCGCTCGACGTGACGATCCAGGCGCAGATCCTGCAATTGATTCGTGGCTTGCAGGACGAGATGAACATGGGCGTGATCTTCATCACGCACGACATGGGTGTGGTGGCCGAAGTGGCCGATCGCGTGCTGGTGATGTATCGCGGCGAGAAAGTGGAAGAGGGTGCGTCGGATACGCTGTTCGCCGCGCCGTCGCATCCCTATACGAAGGCATTGCTTGCCGCGGTCCCGCGCCTTGGCGCGATGCAGGGCACCGATCTGCCTGCCAAGTTTCCGATTCTGACTGTGGAGCAGGCAGCGCTCACCGGGACGGACGATCCCGTTCGCCCGGCAGCCGCTGTAGCGAACGAAACCCAACCGCTAATCCACGACAGCACGCCGCCGATTCTGCGCGTGCGCGATCTGGTCACACGCTTTCCGGTCAAGAGCGGCGTGTTCGGACGCTTGACGGGCCGCGTGCACGCGGTCGAGAAAGTCAGCTTCGAACTGCGCCCGGGTGAAACGCTCGCGTTGGTCGGCGAATCGGGTTGCGGTAAATCGACGACGGGCCGTTCATTGCTGCGTCTGGTCGAAAGCCAGAGCGGGTCGATCGAATTCGACGGCAAGGAAATCAGCTCGCTTACGGGCCCTGCGTTGCAAGCGCTGCGCCGCAATATCCAGTTTATTTTCCAGGACCCGTTTGCTTCGCTGAATCCGCGCTTGACGGTCGGCTTCTCGATCATGGAGCCGCTGCTCGTGCACGGCGTCGCTCAAGGCGCGGAAGCACAGGCACGCGTTGCGTGGCTGCTCGAAAAGGTCGGTTTGCCGCGCGAGGCCGCAGGCCGCTATCCGCACGAATTTTCAGGCGGACAACGGCAACGCATCGCGATTGCGCGTGCGCTGGCATTGAATCCGAAAGTCGTCATCGCCGACGAATCTGTCTCGGCGCTGGACGTCTCCGTGCAGGCACAGATCGTCAACCTGATGCTCGATCTGCAGCGCGAACTCGGCGTTGCGTATCTGTTCATTTCGCATGATATGGCGGTGGTGGAGCGAGTGAGCCATCGCGTGGCGGTGATGTATCTCGGCCAGATCGTCGAGATCGGTCCGCGCCGCGCGGTGTTCGAAGCGCCGCAGCACCCGTACACGAAGAAGCTGATGGGCGCGGTGCCGGTCGCCGATCCGGCGCGCCGTCACGCGAAACGCATGCTCGCCGCCGATGAGATTCCTAGCCCGATTCGCTTACTGAACGATGAACCGATCGTGGCGCCGCTGGTGGCGGTCGGACCGGACCATTTCGTCGCCCAGCATCGGGTCGGCGGCGCTTACTAGACCTGAGCGAAAAACCCGAACGCAGTCCCGAACGAAGTACCAGACGTGAAGCAAAGCAATTTCTCTCGCAGCACATAACCCTGTTTCAATTCGCAGCCTGGAGCAACCTCATGAACCTGCTGGTCCCGTCTTCTCCGTTTCGTTTGCGCGCGCTGGTCAGCGGCGGCGCGATGGTGTTCGCGATGCTCGCGGGCAATGTGGCGCACGCTGACACGACGGCCGTGATGGCTGTTGCATCGACCTTCACGACGCTCGATCCGTACGACGCTAACGACACGCTGTCGCAAGCCGTTGCCAAGTCGTTCTATCAAGGCCTGTTCGGGTTCGACAAGGACATGAAACTGGTCAACGTGCTGGCCGACAGCTACGAAGCGAGTCCGGATGCCAAGGTCTACACGTTCAAGCTGCGCCACGGCGTGAAGTTCCAGGACGGCACTGACTTCAACGCTGCCGCAGTCAAAGCGAACTTCGACCGCGTGACCGATCCGGCGAACAAGCTCAAGCGCTACAACATGTTCAACCGTATCGAGAAGACCGAAGTGGTCGACCCGTACACGGTGAAGATCACCCTGAAGGCGCCGTTCTCGGCGTTCGTCAACGTGCTGGCGCATCCGTCGGCGGTCATGATTTCGCCCGACGCGCTGAAGAAGTACGGCAAGGACATCGCGTTCCATCCGGTCGGCACAGGCCCGTTCGAACTGGTGAAGTGGGACCCGGCAGGCGACCTGACGGTGAAGAAATTCGCCGGCTACTGGAAGAAGGGCTATCCGAAGGTCGATGCGATCGACTGGAAGCCGGTGGTCGACAACAACACGCGCGCTGCGTTGATGCGCACCGGCGAAGCGGACTTCGCGTTCCAGGTGCCGTTCGAACAGGCGGCGCAATTGCAGTCGAGCCCGAAGGTCGATCTGATTGCGTCGCCGTCGATCATCCAGCGCTATATCAGCCTGAACGTCAACCAGAAGCCGTTCGACAACCCGAAGGTGCGTGAAGCGCTGAACTACGCGGTCAACAAGGATGCGCTGATCAAGGTCGCGTTTGCCGGGTACGCGACGCCGGCTGAGGGCGTGGTGCCGCAAGGCGTCGAGTACGCTACGAAGCTCGGTCCCTGGCCGTACGATCCGGCGAAGGCGCGTGAGCTGCTGAAGGAAGCGGGTTATCCGAACGGTTTCGAAACGACACTGTGGTCCGCGTATAACTACTCGACCGCGCAGAAGGTGATTCAGTTCGTGCAGCAGCAGCTGGCGCAAGTCGGCATCAAGGCGCAGGTTGAAGCACTCGAAGCGGGTCAACGCGTCGCCAAGGTGGAAAGCGCGCAGGACCCGGCGACCGCGCCGGTGCGGATGTACTACGCGGGCTGGTCGTCGTCGACGGGTGAAGCGGACTGGGCGATCACGCCGCTGCTTGGGTCGGTCTCGTTCCCGCCGAAGATGGTCAACACCGCTTACTACAAGAACGACGCCGTTGACAGCGATCTGAAGCAGGCGCTCGAAACCACCGACCGCACGCAGAAGGCCGCGCTCTACACCGACGCGCAAAAACGTATCTGGGCCGACGCACCGTGGATTTTCCTCGTTAAGGAAAAGGTCGTGTACGCGCGCAGCAAGCGTTTGTCGGGCGCGTATGTCGCGCCGGACGGCTCGTTCAATTTCGACGAGATCGCGATCAAGTGATGAGCTGACCGTTCGGCGCGCTGTGTTCTTCACGAACGCACGGGCCGGACGGTCGCGAACTGCACTGAAAGATCTTTCGTTGCCCGCATCATTGCCGGATTGGGTTTCATGCTGAACTTCCTCGTCAAACGTATCTTTGGCCTACTGCCGACGCTCTTCATCGTCGCCGTGCTGGTGTTTCTGTTCGTGCATCTGTTGCCCGGTGATCCGGCGCGCCTCGCGGCCGGTCCCGAAGCGGATGAGGCGACCGTTGCACTGGTGCGTGCCGATCTCGGCCTCGATAAGCCGATGCCGCAGCAATTCGCCAACTTTTTCGTGAAGATCGCGCACGGCGACTTCGGCACGTCCACGCGCAGCAAGCGGCCAGTCAGCGAAGAAATCGGCGAGCGTTTCATGCCGACGCTGCTGCTTACGCTCGCGAGCATGGTGTGGGCGGTGGTGCTCGGTATGGGCATCGGCATCGTCTCGGCGGTGTGGCGCAATCGTTGGCCCGACCGCCTCGGCATGACGCTGGCGGTGTCGGGCATTTCGTTTCCGGCGTTCGCGCTTGGCATGCTGTTGATGGAGATCTTTTCGGTGAAGCTCGGCTGGCTGCCGATCGTCGGCGACGGTTCGTGGAAGAGCTACGTGCTGCCCTCACTCACGCTCGGCGCGGCTGTGGCGGCGGTGATGGCGCGCTTCACGCGTGCTTCGTTCGTCGAAGTGATGAATGAAGATTTCGTGCGAACCGCGCGGGCTAAGGGTGTGCCCGAATGGCTCGTGATCGTCAAACACTGCCTGCGCAACGCGATGATTCCCGTCATCACGATGATGGGTCTGCAATTCGGCTTTCTGCTGGGCGGCTCGATCGTGGTCGAGGTGGTATTCAACTGGCCGGGCCTCGGACGCCTGCTGGTGGATGCCGTGGCGATGCGAGACTATCCGGTGATTCAGGCTGAAGTGCTGTTGTTCTCGCTTGAATTCATCATCATCAACCTGGTTGTGGACGTGCTGTACGCCGTCATCAACCCGACCATCCGTTTCAAGTGAGGCCCGCATGAGCATCTCAGCTACCGAGGCGAATGCGGGCAAGGCCGCTCTTGTAGAAAGCGCGATCCGCACGCCATGGAGTGAATTCTGGCGCAAATTCCGCAAGCAGCATGTGGCGCTCGCCGCCGGCATTTTCGTGCTGCTGCTGGTCGCGGTCGCGATTTTCGCGCCGCATATCGTGCCGTACGACCCGGAGAATTTCTTCGACTACGACGCGTTGAATGCGGGGCCTTCGGCCGCGCACTGGTTCGGCGTCGATTCGCTGGGCCGCGATATTTTCAGCCGCATTCTGGCGGGGTCGCGTATTTCGCTCGAGGCCGGTTTTCTGTCGGTGGCGATCGGCGCGGTGATCGGCACGTTTTTCGGCTTGCTGGCCGGTTACTACGAAGGCTGGTGGGACCGCATCACCATGCGTGTCGCCGATGTACTGTTCGCGTTTCCCGGCATTCTGCTGGCGATCGGTGTGGTCGCAATTCTCGGCAACGGCATGATCAATGTGATCTGCGCCGTGGCGATTTTCAGCATCCCGGCATTTGCCCGGCTTGTGCGCGGCAACACGCTGATGCTCAAGCAACTCACGTATATCGAAGCGGCGCGCAGCATCGGCGCGTCGGACTGGACCATCATCGTGCGGCATATTCTGCCGGGGACGATTTCGTCGATCGTGGTGTACTTCACGATGCGAATCGGCACGTCGATCATCACGGCGGCAAGCTTGTCGTTTCTCGGACTCGGCGCGCAACCGCCGATGCCGGAGTGGGGCGCGATGCTCAACGAAGCGCGTGCTGATATGGTCACCGCGCCGCATATCGCGCTGTTTCCGAGTCTGGCGATTTTCCTCACCGTGCTGGCTTTTAATCTGCTCGGCGACGGTTTGCGCGATGCGCTCGATCCGAAGCTCGACCGGCCATGAGTCTGACTGACACTGCCTGTGGACACGCACCGCATATCGGCGTGTTGCCGAGCGGCCCGCGTGGGACGATTGCCGACGTAGACGGCGTGACGGTAGGACATTGCACGCTGGATGAAGACGCTGTGCAGACCGGCGTTACTGTGATTCGTCCGCACGGTGGCGATCCTTTTCTCGCGAAGGTGCCCGCGGCGGCTTCAGTGATCAACGGTTTCGGCAAAAGCATCGGGCTCGTGCAGGTTGAAGAACTCGGTGTGCTGGAGACGCCCATTGCGTTGACCAATACCTTTGGCGTCGCTGCGGTCGCTCAAGCGCAGATTCGTGCTGCCATTCATGCCCATCCGCGAATTGGACGCGAGTGGTCGACCGTCAATCCGTTGGTGTTCGAATGTAATGACGGATACCTGAACGATATTCAGGCTTTGGCGGTAAGCGAACGGCACTACAACGATGCGTGCGAAGCGGCAAGCGTTGACGTCGCGAGCGGTTCGGTCGGCGCAGGCCGCGGCATGTCGTGCTTCGATCTGAAGGGCGGAATCGGCAATGCGTCGCGCGTCGTTGACGTAGCAGGGCAGAGCTATACGGTCGGCGCACTGGTGCTGGCGAACTTCGGCCGCCTGCCGATGCTGACGATCGACGGCGCGCCGCTCGGTCGCGTGCTGGCCAAACGCGCAGCCAAAGCTGTCTCAACTGGCGCGGCGGCCTTAGCGCACCCCGAGAATTCAACGGCCTCGGCGAACCCAGCGGCCTCAGCGAACCCGGCGGCCTCAGCGAACCCAACGGCCTCGGCGAACCCTGCCATCCCAGCGACCGCTGCGAAACCCGAGCAAGGCTCGATCATCATGATCGTCGCCACGGATGCGTCACTCGACGCTCGCCAACTCAAGCGTCTGTCATTGCGCGCCGCGGCCGGTCTGGCACGAACGGGCTCGGTATACGGCCACGGCAGCGGCGACATCGCGTTGGCGTTTTCAACGGCCTACACCGTGCCACAGGAGTCCGACTTTGTCGCGCTGCCGCCCGTGCTCGCCGATGCTCGCCTCGATCCGCTATTCCGTGCCTGCGCGGACAGCGTCGAGCAAGCGATTGTCGATGCGTTATGGCACGCCACGTCTGTGACGGGCCGCGACGGCCATCGTCGCCTATCGCTGCGCGACACCGCCCCCGACCTCGCTCAACTTCTCAAGTAATCTTCCTGATGAAAGTCCTGATTTCCGCCGACATCGAAGGCGCAGCCGGCGTGTTTCATCCCGAGCAAACGCGCGCGGGCAACGGCGAGTATGAAGCCGCGCGCCGCTGGATGACACTCGAGGCCAACGCCGCGATTGAAGGCGCGTTCGCAGGTGGCGCGACGCACGTATGGGTCAACGATTCGCACGGCGGATTCCGCAACCTGCTCCCCGATCTGCTCGATGCACGTGCCCAGGTCGTGCTCGGTAAACCGCGCACACTCGGCATGATGGCTGGCCTCGAATACGGCGCGGCGCTGGTGTTCATGATCGGCTATCACGCCAGGTCGCAAACGCACGGCATTCTCGCGCATACGATCAACAGTTTCGCGTTCGCGCGCGTCTCGCTGAATGGCGTCGAAGTCGGCGAGGCAGGATTGTATGGCGCGCTGGCGGAAGAATATGGCGCACAGGTAGCGCTTTTATCCGGCGACGATGTATTCGCCGAGGAGACCGCGCCGCGTTTCCCCGGCGCGCGCTTTGTCGTCACCAAGAGCGCGACGGGGCATGCGAGCGGCGTCACGCAAACGCCGGCAAGCGCTCGCGATGCCATCGAAACTGCCGCGCGCGAAGTGGTGCGGCATTACATTGACCAGGGGCATGCACCGCAAGCCACGCGCGCTGCCGCGAAGCCCGTCGAATGCGAGTTGCGCGTGCAAACTACCGCGCTTGCCGATCTGTTCTGCCAATGGCCGACACTCACGCGCGTAGACGCCGTCACGTTGCGCTTTAGCGCGGCGTCGGCGGAACATGCGGTGCGCATGCTGAATTGCCTGTCGGCGATGTCGTTCATGCTGCGCTGAGAGGCGCTGGAGCCGGCCACGGCTTACTGTTGCCGGCTCAATTCCCGCGCTGCACGGTCGATCACATCTGCAACCGCGCCCGCGTGCGACACCGGCACAAGATGGCTCGATGCGATGGGTACGATCTTCGCCCCCATCCGGTCAGCCATGAATTTTTCGACGGCGGGTGACACCGCGCGGTCCTTCGTGGTCAGCACGTACCACGAAGGCTTTTCTCTCCACGCCACCTGGCTGACCGTTTCGCTGAAGGCCCTTGCGGCTATCGGCTGTTGCGCGGCCGAGAGCACGCGCGTCAGATTCTCGGGCACGTCCGCGGCGAAGTCGGCGTGGTACTTGCTGCGGTCGAGCCACAGGAAGCCCGTCGGGTCCGCTGTGATGCCTTGACTCGCGGGCATCGGTGCCGCGCGCTTCATCAGGTCCGTGGCCGATTCATGCAGGTCTGGCGCGATCGCCGCCACGTAGACGAGACCCGCGACGTTCGGTGCGTTCGCACCAGCTTCGGTGATCACGACACCGCCCCATGAATGCCCGACCAGGATGGTCGGGCCATTCTGGCGCGCAAGAACACGGCGGGTGGCGGCGACATCGTCGGCGAGCGACGTGAGCGGGTTCTGCACCGAACTCACGTGATAACCCTTCTGCTGCAACTTCGCGACGACACCGTTCCAGCTCGACCCGTCGACGAACGCGCCATGAACCAGCACGACGTTGCGCACGGGGCCGGTCATCGGCGCTGCGGGCGGTGTGGGGGCTGTCTTTGCA
>NZ_WOEY01000132.1 GCF_013177695.1 Paraburkholderia solitsugae
CGCCTCACCAGATCGATGATGAGCGCGTCTTTTTGCTCGTGCGTCAGGTCTTCGATGTCAGGCATCTTCGTCATGTCCAGCACTATGCAGTGCCTGGCTCCGGTTTACAACTGCTGAATAGTTACGCCGCCGCAAAGAAAGATAAGCAAAGAAAGCGGCTCAAACCGCCAGCTCATAAGCGGGTCCCCCGCGCAGTCGCGGTAGTGGTGCATCTGGAATCTGTGCCCTCGCGCAGTCAACGTTCGTGACAAGGCAGTCATGCTTCCCGCCTCGCACTACGTGCTCGCCGGAAGGGTTCATCATGCAAACCCGTGGCTTCGTTTGGACGTGGTGGGGGCCATCGGCTTCGCCTCGGCGATGCGCTGAAAATACCGATCTTTTGAACTGACGCTTGGTGAATCAAGCAGCTAGTGTCGTGAGTTAGAAGGTCGTTGAGTCAATTCTCCGTGCTTTCCGGAATGACGAAGTGTTGATTAAAAAGCCGCTCGGACTCGCGTAGTCCTTCGTCCGTAAAGATCACGGACTTCGTCTTGTTGACCGGGTCCTCGATGAAGCCTCTTTCATGGAGTCGGTTCAGCACATCCCAGTCGAAACCCTTCCATGCGCGGAATCGGTCATGCAGGGTCAAGTAGAGAAGGGCCAAGGCGACTTCGTCAATTGCATCGGTATTGATATTCATATTCATGGTGTTCCTGCTGCAGCCTTCCGGACCCGCGCATAAAACCGTTCGAGGCTAGCGGGTGTCTCATCAGCTGACTTGCTCCAGACGAACCGTTTGCGTGACCGCCGTCTGCTCATCGTAGCCTCCTCGTATCAAGTGCCAGACAAAACACTTTAGAACGTGATCGGCATCATTCAATGAATTTTTAACTCAAGACGCTGGCGATCGCAAGTATGTCCTAACGCCGGAAGCAGCTATTGATCTAATGAAGCAGCAGTGAGTACAACGATAGCTAGTGGTTTGCCGGATTTCCGCTGCGTGCTGGCAACAACGTTTGGCTTGATGAAGTACCGCGTCGGCGCGCGCAGCGCCGCCGGAAGTATGACTGCCTTGTCACTCACGCAGAATGCGCGAGGGCACAGATTCCAGATGCACCACTACCGTGGCTGCGCGGGGGACCCGCTTAAGAATTTGCGGTGTGAGCCGCTTTCTTTGCTCATCTTTCTTTGCGGCGGCAAAGAAAGTAAGTGCCGCCCCGCACAGGGGCAACACTAATAATCCAATATCAAATCAAGGAAAGGCCAACGCCGTAGGCATACAGGCAGAAAGCGCCGCGCAAGCAACCAAATCAGGCAAAGCCCAACGCCGCAGGCATACAGACAAACAAGCGCCGCGAAGGCAAAAAACAAAAAACCAAACCTTAAGCCGCGACCAAAAGCCCATCCGCGGAGCGGACCACCTGCTGCCGAGCAGCAAAAGCCTCCCCGATCATGAGAAGACTAGGCTGCGAAGCATCAAGCCACTGCTGGGCCTCACCGCAGGCGAGCTCCGAAAGCGTGAGAGTGAGCATCCGCTCACGAGGCGTACTACAGGCTTCAACAATCGCCACCGGCGTATCGCCATCGCGCCCAGCATCAATCAACTCCTGCGCTATCTCAGGCCCACTATCCCGCCCCATGTAAAACACGAGCGAATCAGCATTCACCTGCTCACGAATCGCCGCAGTATCAGCCGCCCGGCTATGCGTAGCCAACGCAACACTACGAGACACACCGCGAAGCGTCAACGACCGCTTCAAAGTAGCCGCACTAGCCAGCGCAGCCGTAATCCCAGGCACCACCTCATACTCGATGCCAGCAGCTTCCAGCGCCCGCATCTCCTCATCGGCACGCCCGAACAACATCGGATCGCCACCCTTCAGACGCACCACGACGTCGTGCTCCAAAGCCGCATCCACGATCTGCTTGTTGATGAACTGCTGCGCCGTCGACAACTGCCCACAGCGCTTACCCACCGCAATCTGCCGCGCGTGGGAAGGCGCGTAGTCGAGCATTGCAGGCTCGACAAGCGCGTCATGCAACACCACATCCGCCGTGCCGAGCAGCCGCGCGCCGCGCACCGTGATGAGATCCGCGGCCCCCGGCCCTGCACCGATCAGATACACCTTACCCATTTGCCTCAACCCCATTCGTCCGGTTCGTGCGAAACCCGAAGCCGCGAGCGCTCGTTAGTGACCCAGTCGGTGACTCAAGCCGAAAACGCCCGAATCATCCCGGCGGCGACCGTGTGATGCGTCGCTTCGTCGATCAGCACGAATGCACCCGTGCCCTGATGCGAATCGTACACGTCGCATACCAGCGGCTTTTGCAACGTCAGCGATACGCGGCCGATGTCGTTCATCGTCAGGTCCTTGCGATCGGTCGCCTGCGACAGCGTATGCACGTCGAGCACTTCCTTGATCGCACCGATCCGCGCGAACACCGTGTTAGTGGTCTGCTTCAACAGATACTTGCGTTGCGTCGACAGCGGCGTGTCGTCGAACCAGCACAGATCGGCTTCCAGCTTCTTCGCCGGCTCCGGCGCCGCTTCGCGCAGCACGAAGGTATCGCCACGCGACACGTCGACGTCTTCCGCCAAACGGATCGTCACGGTTTGACCGGCAAACGCGCGGTCCACTGCCGCCGTGCCGCCCACCACCGGCGCAATGATCTCGGCAACCGTTGCTTCGCGGTTTGCCGGCAGCACGACGATGGTGTCGCCGACCTTCACTTCACCCGCTTCGACACGCCCCATGTAGCCGCGGAAATCGTCGGCCTGGCTGCCGTCCTGACGCGCGACCCATTGCACCGGGAAACGCAGCGCCTGCCCCGTCGGAACATCGACAGGCAACGCTTCGAGCAAATCGAGCAGCGGCTCGCCCGCGTACCACGGCATGCTTTCGCTAGCCGTCACGATGTTGTCGCCCTTGAGCGCCGACACCGGCACGAAGCGCACATCGTCCAGACCAAGTTGGCGCGCGAGTTCGACATACGCATCACGAATCTCGTTGAAGCGCGTTTCGCTGTAGTCGACGAGGTCCATCTTGTTGATCGCGACGATCGCGTGCTGCAAGCCGAGCAGCTTCACGATCGCACTATGACGCTTGGTTTGCGGCAGCAGTTGCGCCACGCCATCGACGAACGTCACACGGGTCGCGTCGACCAGGATGATCGCTGCGTGCGCGGTCGATGCGCCCGTCACCATGTTGCGCGTGTATTGCTCGTGGCCCGGCGTGTCGGCAATGATGAACTTGCGCTTTGCCGTTGCAAAGTAACGGTAGGCGACGTCGATCGTAATGCCCTGCTCGCGTTCGGCTTCGAGGCCGTCGGTCAGCAGCGACAGATCGATTTCGTCGCCAACAGTACGCTTATTCTTCGCGCGCGACAGTGCCGAGAGCTGATCGGAAAGCACTGCCTTGCTGTCGTACAGCAGGCGGCCGATCAACGTGCTCTTGCCGTCGTCGACGCTGCCCGCAGTAATGAAACGCAGCACGCCGAGGTCTTCTGGTTGGTGAATACCGCTCATGATTGTCTTGCCCTCGTGTGCTTAGAAATAACCTTGCTTCTTACGCTGTTCCATCGCGGCTTCGGAGACCTGATCGTCCATCCGCGTCGCGCCGCGTTCCGTGATTTCGGTCACGGCCGTTTCGGCGATGATCTTCTCGAGATCATCGGCATCGCTTTCCACCGGGCACGTGCAGCTGATATCGCCCACGGTGCGGAAACGCACCAGCGCGGTTTCGCTGGTCTCGCCTTCACGCATCGGCGTGAGCGGCGTAACCGGTACGAGCAGGCCGTTGCGGCGCACGATCTCGCGTTGATGCGCGTAATAGATCGACGGCAGTTCGAGCTGTTCGCGGGCGATGTATTGCCACACATCGAGTTCGGTCCAGTTCGAGATCGGGAACACACGCAGGTGTTCGCCGTTATGCAGACGCGCGTTATACAGGCTCCACAGTTCCGGGCGCTGTGCCTTCGGATCCCATTGGCCGAATTCGTCGCGGAACGAGAAGATCCGTTCTTTCGCACGGGCCTTTTCTTCGTCGCGGCGCGCGCCGCCGATCAACGCGGTGTACTCATGTTCCGCGATCGTTTCGAGCAGCGTCACGGCTTGCGCAGCGTTGCGCGAATCCAGTTCGCGGCGCAGACGCACCGTGCCGCGCTTGATCGAATCTTCGACGTGGCCCACCACCAGTTCGGCGCCGATTTCTTTCGCGCGGCGATCGCGGAAGTCAATCACTTCGTCATAGTTATGGCCGGTGTCGATGTGCACGAGCGGGAACGGCAGCACGGTCTTGCGATCCGCGCCAATGCCAAAGGCCTTCAGCGCGAGGTGCAGCACCACCACCGAATCCTTGCCGCCCGAAAACAGCAG
Source organism: Paraburkholderia solitsugae (assembly GCF_013177695.1). Taxonomy (GTDB): domain Bacteria; phylum Pseudomonadota; class Gammaproteobacteria; order Burkholderiales; family Burkholderiaceae; genus Paraburkholderia; species Paraburkholderia solitsugae. The sequence goes on from NZ_WOEY01000132.1 coordinate 4,355, forward strand.
CGCGGGCTTGCTGCATTCGGCGACCAGTTCGCGCAGGATATGAATCGATTCGGCTTCGAGCCAATCGAGGTGATCCATCCGGTTTGCCGTGTTGGTAAGCGGTGCATTCACAGTGGAATCGAGCGTGGTGCTCATGTTGGGGTCCTTCGTTGATTCGTCTGGGCCGGCGGTTGCCGGCTCATACGGAAGTATTCAAATCGGTATGTGCGGCGTTCAAGCTAAAAACCAAGGCCTGAACCTCCTGAATGCTTTATGCCGAAGCGTTCTCGCTGCTGCTGACGGGAATCGGTGTAATCGTCGTGATGTGCAGTCCACATTCCTTCGTATCACGCGACTCCCACCACCAGCGACCCGCCCGGCTGTCTTCACCGGGACGGATAGCGCGGGTACATGGCTCGCAGCCGATGCTCGGGTAACCGCGCGCATGCAGCGGATTGACCGGCACGTCAAACGCTTTCAGATAGTCCCACACCTCAGCTTCGGTCCAGTCCGTCAGCGGATTGAACTTGGCGATATTGCGCGCCGCATCGTGTTCTTCCTCGTGCAGTTCGGCACGCGTCACCGACTGCTCGCGGCGCTGGCCCGTCACCCATGCGCTGACGTCCGACAGCGCGCGGTTCAACGGCTCGACCTTACGGATTTCGCAGCAACGCTTGCGCAGATCGACGCTTTCGTAAAACGCGTTCAGACCATGCGAACCGACATATTCTTCAACCGCTGCAATTTTCGGATGAAACTGCTCGATATCATACCCGTAGCGCTCTTTCACACGATCAAGCATCCCGAGCGTTTCCGCATGCAAACGGCCCGTGTTCAGCGAGAAAATGCCGATCTTCACGCCACGCGACAGAATCGCGTGCGTGAGCAACATGTCTTCCGCTGCAAGGCTGCTGGCGAGCTTCACGTTCGCGTGGCGCGCGGCGATTGAGTCGAGCAGCGCATCGAGGCGCTCGACCTTCGCAGCGAACTCCGGCGTGAGCGATTGTGCGGCGCTCATGCCGAGGCCTTTGCCAGTTCGCCTGCTTCGCGGCGGCGGAACAGCGGCGACGAGTTCACCGCGCCCTGATAGTTGAAGCTGAATTCGTCGAAAGCCTTCAGCGCGTCGTCGAAGTCTTTGTCTTCACGCAATGCGTAAGCGTCGAAGCCGCAGCGGAACATAAACGTCAGTTGATCGCGCAGCACGTCGCCGATCGCACGCAGTTCGCCCTTGTAGCCATAACGCTCGCGCAATAGGCGGCCGATGCTATAGCCACGGCCGTCGCGGAACACCGGGAAGTCCACGCCGATCAGCGCGATCGTGTCGAAGTCGCCGACGATATCCGCCGGTTCGCTATCCGGCGCGAGCCATACGCCGATTTCAGCGGCGCTGCGCGAAGCGATCAGCGCATCGCGCTCAGCCTGCCACAGCGCGAGCGGCACCAGCACTTTACCGGCCGGCAAGGCATCGACTGCGGGCAGCGTGCCGTCTTCAGCGGCGCGCACCACCGTCCAGTCATCGTTGACGATCGCGCGGTTCTTGATGATAGAAGCCATCTGTTCAGTATCCTTTTCGCGGTTACGCGTGAGCCGGTTGACGCGAGGCGTACACGCGTTCCTTGAACGGGGTCATGCCGATGCGGTTGTACGTTTCGACGAAGCGTTCGCCTTCGTGGCGGTTTTCCACGAACGTATCGATCACCTTGCTGATCACGTCCGGCATTTCTTCCGCCGAGAACGACGGGCCGATTACGCGGCCGAGATGCGCGCCCGTGGCGCCCGTACCCTGCTCGCCGCCGAGCGTCACCTGATACCACTCCGAGCCGTCCTTATCGACGCCCAGAATGCCGATGTTGCCGACGTGGTGGTGACCGCAAGCATTGATACAACCCGAGATGTTCAGCGACACGTCGCCGAGGTCGTACACGTAGTCGAGATCGTTGAAACGTTCCTGAATCGCCAGCGCGATCGGAATCGACTTCGCATTCGCGAGCGAGCAGAAATCGCCACCCGGGCACGCGATGATGTCGGTCAGCAAACCGATGTTCGGCGTCGCGAAACCTTGCGCCTTGGCCTTTTCCCACACCGCGAACAGGTCACGCTTCTTCACGTTCGCGAGAATCAGGTTCTGTTCGTGCGACACGCGGATCTCGCCGAGCGAGTATTCGTCGGCCCAATCGGCGACTGCTTCCATCTGCGCATCGGTGGCGTCGCCCGGGGCGATCGTGGTCGGCTTCAGCGACAACGTGACTGACGAATAGCCCGTCACCTTGTGCGGACGCACGTTACGTTCGACCCAACGGGCGAACGCACGGCTTTCCAGCAGATGGTTCTCGAACGAAGCATCCGTATCCGGCAGCTTTTCATACACCGGCGGCTGGAAGTATTGCGACACGCGATCCACTTCCGCTTGCGTGAGCGTCGCCGGACCGTCCTTCAGGTGTTGCCATTCTTCTTCGACTTGCGCCGAGAATTTCTCCGGGCTCAATGCCTTCACGAGAATCTTGATCCGCGCCTTGTACATGTTGTCGCGGCGGCCATAGCGGTTGTACACACGCAGCACGGCTTCGCAGTAGGTCAACAGGTGTTGCCACGGCAGATCTTTACGGATGATCGCGCCGATGATCGGCGTACGGCCCATGCCGCCTCCGGCCAGAATGTCGGCCACCAGCTCGCCCTGCTCGTTCTTCTTCAGATACACGCCCATGTCGTGGATCTGCACGGCAGCGCGGTCTTCCTTCGAACCCGACACGGCGATCTTGAACTTACGCGGCAACCAGGCGAATTCCGGGTGGAACGTCGACCATTGGCGCAGGATTTCAGCCCACGGACGCGGATCAACCACTTCGTCCGGCGCCACACCGGCGAACTGGTCGGCCGTGATGTTACGGATGCAGTTGCCCGAGGTCTGGATGCCGTGCATCTGGACGGCCGCAAGCTTGCGCAGGATCTCCGGCGTTTCTTCAAGCTTGATCCAGTTGTACTGGATGTTCGAGCGCGTCGAGAAGTGGCCGTAGCCGCGATCGTGCTCGCGCGCGATCTGGGCCAGCACGCGCATCTGGTCGCTGCGCAGGTTGCCGTACGGAATCGCGATGCGGTGCATGTACGCGTGACGCTGCATGTACAGGCCGTTCTGCAAGCGCAGCGGACGGAACTCCTCTTCGCTCAATTCGCCCGACAAGCGGCGGCGAACCTGATCGGCGTATTGCGCGACCCGCTCATCGACGATGGTCTGGTCGTACTGATCGTATTGGTACATTCGGGGACCCCAATTTTTTGCGTTACACGTGGCGTTCCGGTTACGCCGCGCTCCGGATACCTCTATTTGTCAGTCCAGCCGAGTCAGGGTTTAGACCCATCTCTCATTTGCTTATGACAAATGCAGATATCCATATTGAAAAAGATGGACAGATCGTAATAAACTCGCCTTATATTTCAAACGACTAAAAAATTCTTTTGATATGCGGAGAGGTTATATATGAACCTGCACCAATTCCGCTTCGTCCGTGAGGCTGTGCGGCAGAATTTCAACCTGACCGAAGCGGCCAAAGCACTGTTTACAAGCCAGCCGGGCGTCTCCAAGGCGATCATCGAGCTGGAAGACGAGCTGGGCGTCGAAATCTTCACCCGCCACGGCAAGCGCGTGCGCTCCCTGACCGAGCCGGGGCGCATCATTCTTCAGTCGGTTGAGAAGATTCTGCAGGAAGTGGAGAGCCTCAAGCGGGTCGGTAAAGATTACGCAGCCCAGGATCAGGGCAATCTGGTGATCGCTGCCACCCACACCCAGGCACGCTACTCACTTCCGGCCGCCATCGCCGAATTCAAGAAGCGCTTCCCCAAAGTTCACCTTTCAATTCTGCAAGGTAGCCCGACGCAGGTCGCCGAGATGGTGATTCACGACCAGGCCGACCTCTGCATCGCCACCGAAGCGATCGCTAACTATAAGGAACTGGTCTCGCTGCCCTGCTTCCAGTGGCACCACGTCGCCGTGATGCAGCCGGATCATCCGTTGCTCGACCGCAAACTTTTGTCGCTGGATGATCTGACCCAATATCCGCTGATTACCTACGACAACGCGTTCGCCGGCCGCACCAAGATCAACGAGGCGTTCCGCCTGCGCGGCTTGCATCCGGACATCGTGCTGGAGGCGATCGACGCCGATGTGATCAAGACCTACGTCGAACTGGGTCTGGGCGTCGGCATTATGGCGGACATCGCGTTCAACGCCGAGCGCGACCGCCATCTGCGGGCGATGCCGGTCGGCCACCTGTTCGGCAGCAACGTGACGCGGGTCGCGCTGAAACAGGGCGCTTATTTGCGCAGCTATGTGTATACGCTCGTCGAACTGCTGTCGCCGAGCATGAACCGCAAGCTGATCGAACAGGCACTCAAAGGCGAGCACGAAACCTACGAACTTTGATATCACCCCGCTTCCCGCTACGGAGACCCTTCGATGACGTCGTATAAGAAAAAAATCAGCGGCCTCGCCGCTCTTGGCGCGCTCCTGCTCGCCACCGCAGCACAGGCCGACATCAAGGTCGGCATCGATCTGTCGAGCACCGGCCCCGCGGCCGTGATCGGCATCACCAGCAAGAACGCGATGCTGATGTGGCCCGCCACGATCGCCGGCCAGAAAGCCGATTACATCTTCCTCGACGACGGCTCCGATCCGGGCAACGCGGTGCGCAACATCCACAAGCTGATCAATGAAGACCACGTCGACGTGATCGTCGGCCCGAATATCACGCCGGCGGCGATGGCCGCACTCGATCCGGTTGCCGAAAGCCAGACCCCGATGATCACGCTGATCGGCTCGGCGAGCGTGGTCGAACCGCAGGAAGGCAAGAAGGTGTGGGCCTACAAGATGGCGCAGACCGACAGCGCGATGGCCGACGTGATGACGCGCTACATGTCGAACCACAACGTGAAGACGGTGGGCTTCATCGGTTTCGCGGACGGTTACGGCGAGAGCTGGCTCAACGAGTTCAGCAAATTCGCGGCCTTGCGGCATATTCAGTTGGTGGCGACGGAACGCTATAACCGCACCGACGCCAGCGTGACCGGTCAGATCCTCAAGCTGATGGCCGCCAAGCCCGACGCGATCCTGATCGCCGGGGCCGGCACGCCGACCGTGCTGCCGCAGCGCACGCTGATCGAACGCGGCTTCAAAGGCCCGATCTATCAGACGCACGGCATCGCCACGCCCGAGTTCATCAAGCTGGGCGGCAAAGATGTGGAAGGCACGCTGTTCCCGACCCAGCCGGTCGTGGTGGCGCGCACGCTGCCGGCCGATCATCCGGCGAAGAAGGCGGCGCTCGCGTTCACCAACGAATACGAAGCGAAGTACGGTCCGGGCAGTGTGACCCAGTTCGCGGGCGACGCAGCAGGCGTGTATCCGCGTTTGCAAGACGCCGTGGCGCGTGCGTTGAAGACGGCGCAGCCGGGCACGCCGGCTTTCCGCGTTGCGTTGCGCGACGAACTGGAGCACGCGCATGAATTGGTCGTGCCGAACGGTGTGGTCAACACCAGCCCGAAGGACCACGTCGGTCTGGATCAGCGCGCGAGCGTGATGGGCATCATCAAGAACGGCAAGTTCGTTTACCTGAGTCAGTGAGCATGGCATGCGCGGCGGGTTCCGTTCCGGTTCAGCCGCGCACATTCCACTGCCCACCGCCACCGTCTGTCCGTCTGAATTTGTCACTTTTAGTCAATCTGCACGCCTGCCGCCCGAGCACACCGCTCGAGCGGCGCGCGCCATGCAAGCTGCGTGTAACATGCTGACGGCCAGCTTGCAGTGAACGGTAAGTTCTGGCTAATTTGCCGATTCCGTGCGAGCGCGGGGCGCCTTGAGACCACAGGGCCACCACCGCGTATCGCCAGTTCGTGAAGTCCGTCAGAGCGTGCATGCTAAAAACCAGAAAACGCATCATCATCGCCGCCGTTGTAGCCGTTGTGATCCTCGCCATCTCGATCGGCCACGCCATCAGGAAGCGCAGCGACGCCGTTGCCGCCGGCGTCGAGGCCCCCTCTTCCGTTGTCGAATTCGCCCCGGACGATCTCACCACCGTCAGCCGCCGCACGCTCTCCGAAACGCTGCCGCTGACCGGTTCGCTACGCGCGGTCACGCAAGCCGCGGTCAAATCGAAAGTCGCCGGCTCCGCGCTCGACGTCATGGTGCGTGAAGGCGATTCGGTCAAGACCGGCCAGATCCTCGCGAAGATCGACGCCCGCGACTATGTCGCCCGCGCCGAACAGACCCGCGGTCAGATGGCGGCCATGGCCGGTCAGCTCGACATCGCCAAACAGACGCTCGACAACAACCGCGTGCTGGTCGAGAAAGGCTTCATTTCGAAAAACGCCTTCGACACCGCGCAAAGCCAGTATCAAATCGCCCGCGCGAATCTCGATGCGGCGAAGGCGGCGCTGGCGTCGTCGAATCTGTCTTTGGACGATACCGTTGTGCGCTCGCCGCTCGATGGACAGATCGCCTCGCGCTCGGTTGAACCGGGCGAGAAACTCGCCGTCGATACCAAGCTGTTCGACGTGGTCGATCTGCGCACACTCGAACTGGAAGCGCCGGTGCCGGTCGGCGAGATCGGCCGCGTTCGCATCGGCCAGCCGATCCAGATCGCTTTCGACGGTATCGACACCCCCATCCAGGGCGCGATCACGCGCATCAACCCGGCCGCGCAAGCCGGTTCGCGTTCGATCATGGTGTATGTGCAGGTCGCGAACCCATCGGGCACGCTGCGGGTCGGCATGTTCGGCACTGGCACGATTTCAGTCGGTAGCCGGCAGAACGTGCTGGTCGTCCCAGCCACCGCCATCCGTACGGACGGCACGCGTCACAGCGTCTATGCGCTCGTCGACGGCAAACTGGCCGAGCAAGCGGTGGAGACCGGCGCGACCGGCGATGCTGACGACGACACATGGACCGAGATCGCCGGCGGTCCATTGGCGCTTGGCCAACAGATCGTGAAGAACAATCTCGGCTCATTGCGGATCGGCAGCACGGTGCATGTGGTGCAGCCCGCTCAGCCTGGGCAGCCTGGACAAGCTGCCCCGCAAGCGGCCAGCGTGCCGAGCGCAAGCAACGCGCGCTGACCGGAGCCCTCGCCTATGTGGTTCACCCGCGTCAGCATCGGCAATCCGGTGCTCGCCACGATGATGATGATGGCGCTTCTCGTCATCGGTCTGTTCTCTTATCAGCGGCTCAAGGTCGATCAGTTCCCGGACATCGCGTTCCCCGTCGTAGTCGTGCAGACCGCCTATCCGGGGGCGTCGCCGGAATCGGTCGAATCGGACGTCACGCGCAAGATCGAGGAGGCGGTCAACACGATCAGCGGCATCGACGAAATCACCTCGCGTTCGTACGACGCGCAGTCGGTCGTGATCGTGCAATTCGATCTTTCGGTCGACGCGGTGCAGGCCGCCCAGGACGTGCGCGACAAGATCGCGCTGATCCGCCCCGATCTGCGCGACGGCGTGAAGGACCCGCGTGTGCTGCGCTATGACCCGTCGGATATGCCGATCATCACGGTGGCCATCTCGAATGCGCCGGGCGCGTCGTTGTCCACGCGCGATCTCACCACCGTCGCCGATCAGATCGTGCGCAAGCGGCTCGAAACAGTGCGCGGCGTCGGTTCGGTCTCGCTGGTGGGCGGCGTGAAGCGTCAGGTGCAGATCGACGTGAATCCGGAGAAGCTGCAGGCGCTTTCGGTCGGCGTCGATCAGGTGATCCGTGCGGTGCAGAACGAGAATCAGGAGATTCCGGCTGGGCCGCTGACATCTAGCAATGTCGAACAGACCGTGCAGGTCAAAGGCCGCTTCGAGAAACCGGACGACTTCAAACGCATCATCGTCGCGCGGCGCGGCGCGCAGTCGGCGATCCCGACTGCTTCGTCGGCGACGCAACCGGTCACGCTCGATCAGCTCGCCGATGTGGTGGACGGTCAGCAGGAACCCGACAACATGGCGTTGCTCAATGGCCAGCGCGCGCTGTTCCTGTCGATCATCAAGGCGCAGGGTGAGAACACCGTGGATGTCGCGCACGGCGTGCGTGACGCAGTCGCCCTTCTGCAACCGCAACTGCCACCCGGCGTCAAACTCGACATCACTGACGATTCGTCGATCAACATCGAAGAAAGCGTCAACGAAGTGAAACGCACCTTGCTCGAAGGCGCGCTGCTGACGGTGCTGATTGTGTTCCTGTTCCTTGGCTCGTGGCGCAGCACGGTGATCACCGGCCTCACGCTGCCGATCGCGCTGATCGGCACCTTCGCGGTGATGTACGCGTGCGGCTTCACGATCAACGTGATCACGCTGATGGCGCTGTCCTTATGCGTCGGCTTGCTGATCGACGACGCGATCGTGGTGCGCGAGAACATCGTACGGCACGTGCAACTCGGCGCCGACCACCGTACTGCCGCGCTCGACGGCACCAAGGAAATCGCGCTCGCCGTGCTGGCGACCACCTTCTCGATCGTCGCGGTGTTTCTGCCGGTGGGCTTCATGGGCGGCATTATCGGCCGCTTCTTCCATCAGTTCGGCATTACGGTGGCCGCCGCCGTGCTGATCTCGATGTTCGTGTCGTTCACGCTCGATCCGATGCTGTCCTCCATCTGGCCCGACCCCGATCTGCACGATGCGGACACCGGCCGCAAAGGCTATCGCTATGGACGCGTCATCGAACGTTCCCTGCATCTGTTCGACAAGCAGATCGACCAGCTCACCGCGTTCTATCAGCGCCTGCTCGGCTGGTCGCTGAAGCATCGCGCGATCACACTGGTCGTGGCCGCGGCCACGTTCTTCGGCAGCCTGTTTCTGGTGCCGTTCGTCGGCACCGAGTTCGTGCCGAATGCGGACTTCTCCGAAACGCAGATCGGTTTGAATTCGCCGGTGGGCACCTCGCTCGAAGCCACGTCGGAGAAAGTGAAGCAGGTGCAGGCGATTCTCGCCACCTACCCCGAAGTGCGCTTCAGTTACGCGACGGTCAACTCGGGCAACACGCAAGGTAAAAACACCGCGCTGATCACCGTGCGCCTGAAAGACCGGCGCGACCGCACGCCCGGCATGGTCGAATTGAACGATGCGTTTCGCGCGCGGCTCGCCTCGGTGGCGGGTGTATCGATCACCGAAATCGGCATGCCCGATGGCGCCGGCAGCACGAAAGCGATCCAGTTGAGCTTGCAGGGCGACAACATCGACGAACTGCGCCGGCTTTCGGATGCGGCGCAGGCACGGATGGCAAAAATCCCGGGCCTTGTCGACCTCGATTCGAGTCTCAAGGCGGATAAGCCGATCGTCGCGATCAATGTGAAACGCGAACTGGCATCCGACCTCGGGGTGGGCGTAGCCGATATCGGCACCGCATTGCGGCCGCTGCTCTCCGGCGATGCCATCAGCACATGGCGCGCGCCCGACGACCAGGACTACGACGTCAGCGTGCGCTTGCCGCGCTCGCAGCGTCAGGATGTCGACGATCTCGCCAGGCTGATGATCGCAACCAACCGCACCGACGCGAACGGCGCGCCAGTGCTGGTGCCGCTGCGGCAGATCGCGGATATCGTCAAGACGACCGGTCCCGATGTGCTGAACCGGCGCGACCTGCAACGTGAAGTGATGCTGTCGGCGAACGTCAATGGCCGCTCGCCCGGCGAAGTCGCCTCGGACGTCGCCAAGGCGCTCGACGCGATGCATCTGCCGGCGGGCTACCACTATCGATTCGAAGGCTCGACCAAGAGCATGAACGAATCGTTCGTGTACGCGGTGGAGGCGCTGGCGCTCGCGGTGATCTTCATCTATATGATTCTCGCGTCGCAGTTCGCGAGCTTCGCGCAGCCGCTCGCGATCATGGCGTCGCTGCCGCTTACGTTGATCGGCGTGCTGATCGCGCTGCTGCTGTTCGGCAGTACGTTGAACATGTTTTCGATCATCGGCTTCGTGATGCTGATGGGTCTCGTGACGAAGAACGCGATTTTGCTGATCGACTTCGCGAATCAGGCTCGGCGCGGCACCCTGCTCGACGCATCCGGCAAGGGCCGCGTCATGGAGCGGCGTGAAGCGTTGCTCGAAGCGGCGCGGGTGCGTCTGCGGCCAATTCTGATGACCACGCTGGCGATGATCTTCGGCATGCTGCCGCTGGCGGCGGCGCTTGGCGAAGGCGGGGAGCAACGCGGCCCGCTCGGCCAGACGGTGATTGGCGGCGTGATCACGTCGTCGATTTTGACACTGGTGGTGGTGCCGGTGGTCTACACGGTGCTGGAGGATTGGGCAGATTGGTTGCGGAAAAAATTCAGCAAAGTCAGAGCCGTCAAACTGAAGCAATAGCCGCGATTGATCATGCGGACGCCGCGCATCCGGCGTTCGCCGTACTTCCCAATGTGCTGTCAAGAAGAGCCTCGTCACCCGTTCCTGACCAGCTCAAACGCTGCCTGATATGCCTAGGAACGCATTCCGGAAAGCTGACAACGTCCGGTCGGATCCATCGGCGAAGTCGTCCAGCATCTGAACGACGGCACGGGCCAGCATGTCGCGCCTCAGCGTGTCGTACACGGCATCGTCCGAGAGGATCGCCGAGACGGCATCGAACGTTACGGGCGAAGCAATCTGTCGCGATTCGCGGCCTAGCAGCGCCGACGCCGCAAGACCGACATCGAAATCACGCAGCTCGAGCAGGTCTGCACCGTTCACCCAGATGCGATCCGTATTGCCCGCGTCGCAGTAGTTGCGAAGAATCAGAAGCAGGTCCGATGCGTCGGTATTCTTGGAGGCACGGCAGGCTCACAACCGGCACCACGAGGCGTTCACCAATGTCTATCTCGACGGACGTATCGACGGCCTCCCGGAACCCGAGAACATTCATCACAACGTCGCCCCGGGGCGGCCAGGTGACCGAACCTTCAGGGGCCTCGAGATCGCCGAACGGAACCAGGTCCAACGGCACCGGCCGACCGACGTCCGGATCATCAAAAACCAGGGTGTGCTGCGCCTTGATACTCGCCCTGAAGAGTCCTGTCTGCTCGAGCCCGGCAATCAGGGCGCCATACGCATCCCAGCTAATCGCACAAACCGCAACGTCGACATCGCGCGTGGCACGCTCCGCACGAATGCCGTGCACATGCCAAAGCACTAGATCCCGTGCGGTTGCGCCTGCCACAACAAACTCCACACCAAGCTGATGCGCGGCCTCCTGGACGTGGGCAAACAGCGCCGCGGTGACTGGGTGCACGGGCCGCTCTTCGGCAACCTTAAGGCTGGGTAATGTACTGCTCATAGATTTGCGTGGCGGTGGAAAGATTACGGCTGTCGCCTGAGGCGACGAGGTCCGCGTAGATGAGGAACGGGTGAACTAGCGGCTGGCGGCCAGGTTCCATCCAGCCACGCTCGAGAGACTCCGGCCAGAACGATTCAAGAATCTCGACATCGCCACGCGGATCGGGGCGCAGCCGGGCATTCAACATGAACTGACTGCCAAGCGGGGCACGGCTGTAGAGGGTGACTTTCGCGGCCTTCAGTTCATGCGTCAGGATGTCAGCCGCCGACTCGCCACCGAGTCGAGCGTCGAAACTTGCGAAGTCGAACACGCGCCACCAATCAGGCGTCGTGCTCGCGAAGCGCCGCGCACCAAGTTTGAATCGCAGGCGGGTCTGATAGAGGCTGGCCCACTCGAAGACAAATTTCTGCCAGTCGGGAAAGATGCGATCACCGCCGCTCTTCAGCGCGACAAGCCCACGGAACTGCAGATCGTCGATGACCTGGTTTGCCGTGCTCAATGCCACGCCAGAGGCTTGCGCGATAGTTCTATACGGCTGCGAGACGAGGCCAGGCTGTGTCGCTATAGCGAACATCACCTGCAGTCCTTTGCGCGTGGTGGCACGTCCTGTCTGCGGCTTTTGCGCATGCTGCGGTTTTGGCCGGCCGCTGATCATGACCATACCTTCAGACTCGCTCAGAAACGCGTTGCCCGCCGCGTCCAGAAACGGCACGTTCTGCTCAATCAGACGGCCGGCGAGTTCCGGGTCGACGTGGGGCGCGACCAGCATGAGCGGGCGTTGGACCGAACGTGGTTCCGTTGCATAAGGACGATTTTGCGCGAGAAGAATGTTTGCGATATCCACCGCACTTGCCCGTGTTGTGATGAACACGGGCATTTCGAATTTCCGGCCGGAGAGGTTGAATTCGATTGCAGCGCCGCCGTACGGAACGAGCTTGCGAACCGGCTTCGCCTTGTAGACGCCGGTCGAGCGTCCGAATGCGTCGCACGCTTCTCCAAGAATCTGCGTTTCAAGAAACGAATTGGCGGAGCGCGGCATGGTTTGCTCGTGTACGATTTTTATTAATGTACCATAAAATCGTACAGACGTAAAAAATCGTACAGACTTTCAGCTCGCTACTCGCGGGAATGTGCGGGGGTACTGCACGCGCAATGCCGGCACGGCTCACCAACCGCCGACAGGCAGGCGGCGCGACGGATTGCTGCTAAAGTGCATACCTTCAAACTCGCCGTTTCCCCCATCATGCGCACCACCCGAGCCATCCACGCCGTCGAGCGGCTGAAAACCCGCAGCGGCAATCCGCAGTTCGCCGCGATCAGCCTGTCCGGCGGCCTGTTTTATCTGGTCGACAAATCAAGCGGCACGGACAAGAAAGTCTCCGATCCGCTGACGCTCGACGACTTCGTGAAGTTTGTCGACGGTTTCGGACCGCCCAAGCCGCGCAAGGCGAGCAAGCTCGACATTGCCTTCGAAGAGCAGCTCAAGAAGAGCAAGGGCAGCTAGGCAGCGCCGCCCCCCATTTGACGACCGAAGAAATCCGCTCCATGACCAGGACAAGCGCCAGGTCCGTCAGCATTGCGCCGGACCACAATCAACCCAGCCTGTCGAAGGGCCAGAAAGCGTTCAACACGCTGATCAAACAGATCGAAAAGCGGCGCGCCAGTTTGAGCGCGTGGGAGGAGTTCGCGCCTGCTTTCCAGCAAAAGTACGTGAATGAACTGCTGCCGCTGACACAGAAGATGCAACATTTGCGTGCGCGGATGGCGCACCTTCTCGATGAGCAGAGCAATCAGAAACGTATCACGCAGACCGAGCGGCGCACCCTTTCAGCGGTGATTGTCGATCTGGCGGCGAGGTGTCTCGGGGAAGAAGATAGCGACGAGTTGAAAGCGCTATACAACCGCCACAGCGGGTCCGACTACGACGACGAAAGAGCGTCCGAGTTAGACGAAATGAAATCGATGTTGGAGACGGTATTAGGCGTCGAACTGGACGACATCGATATGAACTCGCCCGATGAAGTTCTGGATCGCCTGCAAGCGCATATCGAACAGGACGACGCTGCGCAAGCGGCGGAACATCAAGCGCGCCAGGCGCAAAGCGCCCCAAACAAGAAGACAGCGAAACAGATGGCGGCCGAAACGCGCCGCGAGGAAGAAGAAGCCCAACTGAGCCGCTCGATTCGCGAGGTGTATCGTAAGCTGGCCAGCGCGTTGCATCCCGATCGCGAAAGCGATCCAGAGGAACGCAAACGGAAAACCGCGCTGATGCAACGCGTCAACGAGGCCTACAGCAAGAACAACCTGCTGCATTTGCTCGAATTGCAGCTGGAACTGGAACACATCGATCAGAACGCGCTCGATAACCTGAGCGAAGACCGGCTCAAGCATTACAACAAGATACTGAAGGAGCAGGTAGGCGAACTCGACGACGAAATTATGTTTGTCGAAATGGCGTTCAAGGAACGCTACGGGCTCGACCCGATGGCTTCCATCACGCCGAAGAAGGTAATGCACGGGCTGACAGCGGACGTTTTTATGCTGCAGGAGCAGATCGAGTCGCTCGAGTACGATCTGGTGGAGTTCCAGGACCTTGGCACGCTCAAGGCCTGGTTGAAAATCAGGCGGCGTTGGAATTGAATGGATCCCTTCGCTGCTGGGCGTGCGCCTCACGTGTTCACGATCAAGCGGGTTCTATTGCGCGCCACTGACCATCCGCCGCGCTGCTTGCCAACACCGCGTCGATGAAGCGCAGGCCCGCCACGCCGTCATCCACCGTTGTGAGCAGAAGGCTTTCGGCGGGTAATGGTTGACCCGCATTCAACGCTTCAATCTGTAACGCCGCATCCTTGTACAACTGCGCGAACGCTTCCAGATAACCCTCAGGATGCCCCTGTGGCACACGCGTTGCATGCGCCGCGACCGCGCTTTTCACACGTCCGCGCGTCAGGCGCTCTGCCATTCCGCCCAGCGGCGTGAACCACAATTCGTTCGGATTCTCCTGATCGAAGGCGAGGTTTGCTTTTGTCCCATACACCCGCAGACGCAGCGCATTCTCCGCGCCGCTCGCCACCTGGCTCGCCCACAGCATGCCGCGCGCGCCGTTCGAATAGCGCAGCATCGCCTGCACGTGGTCGTCGATACGGCGTCCCGGCACAAAGGTATGCAACTCCGCGGATAGCGACGTCGGCGTCATCCCCGTGATGAAGGCAGCGAGGTGATACGCATGCGTGCCGATGTCGCCGAGACAACCGGCGGGACCCGCCAATGACGGATCCGTGCGCCACCCCGCCTGTTTGTTTACGCCGCTCGTTTCTATCGGTTCAGCCAGCCAGTCCTGCGCGTATTCGACTTGCACCACGCGTATTTCGCCGAGTGCACCGTTTTCGACAAGCTCGCGAGCATGGCGCACCAGCGGATAACCGGAATACGTATGCGTCAGCGCGAACAGTCTGTTCTTCTCGCGCGCGAGCTTCGCTAGTGCCTCGCCTTCCGCCAGCGAAATCGCCAGCGGCTTGTCGCAGATCACATGGATGCCCGTTTCGAGAAAAGCCGTCGCCACCGGTGCATGCAGATGATTCGGTGTGACAATCGCGACCGCATCGATACCGTCGTCGCGCGCGGCTTCGGCGCGCGCCATCTCGCGCCAGTCTTCGTAGCTGCGTGCGATGCCGGCTTCGGCGGCGCTCGCTTGCGCACGCTGCGGATCAGACGACAACGCACCCGCGACCAGTTCGAACCGATCGTCGAGCCGCGCCGCTATTCGATGCACCGCGCCGATAAACGCGCCCTGCCCGCCGCCGACCATGCCGAGCCTGAGTCTTCTTTGTGGCATCGCCACCTCTCCTTTGCGATCTATTTCAGTTGTTTCACGGTCAACTCGTAGTCAACCCGCGTTCAGATTGCAGTCAAATACCGAGCACGCGCTTTAGCTGCGCCGCATCCACGCCACTGCCCGCGAAATCATCGAACGCATGGTCGGCCACGCGAATGATGTGTCGGCGAATAAACTCCGCGCCTTCACGCGCGCCGTCGTGAGGATGCTTCAGCGCGCACTCCCATTCCAGCACCGCCCAGCCCGGATAATCGTACTGGGTCATCTTCGAGAAGATCGCGCCGAAATCGATCTGCCCGTCGCCAAGGGACCGGAAACGCCCCGCGCGTTCGACCCAGCCACTATAGCCGCCATACACGCCCTGCTTGCCGTTCGGACGAAACTCCGCATCCTTCACATGGAACGCCTTGATGCGCTCGTGATAGATGTCGATAAAGGCGAGGCAATCGAGCTGCTGCAGCACGAAATGGCTCGGGTCGTAGAGAATGTTCGCGCGCGGGTGTTGCTTCACCGTATCCAGAAAGCGCTCGAAGGTCACGCCGTCGTGCAGATCCTCACCCGGATGCAGTTCATAGCACACGTCGACGCCGGCTTCGTCGAATGCGTCGAGAATCGGCGTCCAGCGGCGCGCGAGTTCGTCGAAGGCAGCTTCTATCAATCCTGCCGGACGCTGCGGCCACGGATAGAGATACGGCCACGCGAGCGCGCCTGAAAACGACACGTGGGTGTTCAACCCCAAACGTTGCGATGCCTTTGCCGCCAGTTTCATCTGATCGATTGCCCACTGCGTGCGCGCGGCAGGATTGCCGCGCACACGCTGCGCCGCAAAGCCGTCGAACAACGTGTCATAGGCCGGATGCACTGCGACGAGTTGCCCTTGCAAGTGCGTCGATAGCTCAGTGATCGTCACGCCCGCATCTTCCGCGATCTCGCGCAACTCGTCGCAATAGGTTTGACTCGCCGCCGCCTGCTCGAGATCGATCAGGCGCGTATCGCACGGCACCTGGATCCCCTTGAAGCCGAGGCTCGCCGCCCAGCCGGCCAGATGCGCGAGGTTGTCGAACGGCACCTCGTCGCCCATAAACTGGGCGAGAAAAATTGCCGGCCCTTTGATGGTTTTCATCGTACGGCTCCTCGAACTATGGCGCGCCTGTGATGCCGTTGCGCTATGCGGTTGCGTCATGCCTCTGCGACAACAACACGTCAGGCGCGCGCCGGATGCCCGCGATCAGAACGGCGAGTCAGGAAAATAGAACTGCTGCGCGTTTTCCTTCGTGATCAGCACCGACGGAATGATCGTGGTCGGCGGCAGTTTGTCGCCCTTCAGACGCGCTTCAGCGGTGAGCTTGATCGCGTCGTAGATGAATTTCGGCGAATACGACACGTCCGCCTTGATCATCGGTGCGCCGTCCATCACGTTCTTCACCATGCCCTTCGAACCGGCACCGCCGAACACAATCTTGATGTCGGAGCGCTTGGCCTGCTCGATCGCCTTGAGGACGCCCACGGCCATGTCGTCGTCCGCGGCCCACACCGCGTCGATATGCTTGAAGCGCGTGAGGTAGTCCTGCATCACCTTGAACGCGTCGTCGCGATTCCAGTTCGCGTATTTGGCGTCGAGGATCTTCATGTCCGGATAGTTCTTGATCACGTTCGTGAAGGCGGTCCAACGTTCGTTGTCGAGCGTGGTCGGAATGCCACGCAACGCGACGATGTCGCCTTTGCCGTCGAGTGCTTTCGCCAGATACTCGGCGGGAATCTTGCCGAACGCGGTGTTGTCACCCGCAACGTAGGCGTCCTGTGCGCTGGTATCTGTCAGACCGCGATCCACCACCGTCACATACACGCCCTTCTTCTTAACCTGGGCGACGGGCTGCGTGAGCGAAGCCGATTCATACGGGAAAATCACCAGCGCGTTGATCTTGTTCACCGTCACCAGATCCTGCAACTGGTTCGCCTGTTCGGGCGCACCCGCCGCGGTCTTCACGATCACCTTAAGATCGGGATGCGCTTTCTCGAGATCGGCCTTCGCCTTGTTCGCCCACCAGACGATACCGCCCGTGAAGCCGTGGTCGGCTGTTGGAATCGCGACGCCCAGTATCACCTTCTCATCGGCGCGCGCAATGTTTGCCGTGCCCAATATCCCCAACGCCAGCATACCGGCGCCGACCGCTCGAATGAACTGCTTCATGGTTGTGTCTCCTATGTCGACCGGTTTTAGCGCTTTAGCTGTCGACCAGAGTTGGCGCTTTAGCGCTTACTCTGGCCCCCATGCAAAGCACTTACTCTGGTCCCATGCAACATCGTTGCGTTATGAGGCGTTCATGCACCCCGATTCTGGAACTTGCCGTTGTATCCCTTGAAGCTCAACGCCTACCACTTACCGCCGTCCGCGCTGCACAAACGCGACGAAGATAATCACCACGCCCTGCACCGCCGCGTTCAGATACACGCTGATGATGCTGGTCAGATTCAGAATGTTGGCGATCACCGAAAGCAGGATCGCGCCGATCACCGTACCGACCACGCGCCCTTCGCCGCCCTTCAACGCAGTGCCGCCCACCACCACCGATGCAATCGCTTCGAGCTCCCACAGCAAACCGGTGGTCGGCGTGGCCGAACCGAGCCGCGGTACGTACAGCACCGTTGCCACGCCGACACAGATGCCGAGCAACACGTACGTAATGATCTTCACGGTATCGACGCGGATCGCCGCGTAGCGCGCGACCTGCTCGTTGGAACCGATCGCTTGCACGTGGCGGCCGAACGCGGTGCGGTTGAGGATCAACGCGCCACCCGCGGCGACGACCAGAAACACCCAGATCGGGACCGGCACACCAAACAGACTCGCGTAGTAAACCGGCCCGTATAAGTCGGACAGCGAGTTATCCAAAGTCAGCGCGCCGCCATCCGCGAGCCATGTCAGTACCGCGCGAAAAATCCCCAACGTGCCCAACGTAACGATGAATGGCTCGATGCGCCCCTTGGTAATCAGCAGCCCGTGCGCGCAGCCGAACAATCCACCAAGCACCAGCGCGAACACAATGCCGAGCGTCACAATCAGCAAAGGCGCGAGCGTATGGCCGCCGACACCCGCAGCAAGTCCGTTCATCAGCCAGATCATGCTGCCCGCGATCAGCGCCGCCATCGACCCGACCGACAGATCGATGCCGCCCGAAATGATCACGAAGGTCATGCCGACCGCGATGATGCCGATGAACGAGGTGCGCGTGAGCACGTTCATCAGGTTGTCGAGCGTCGCGAAATCGTGGTTGAGCAGCGTGCCGACGATGCACAACACGATCAGCCCAACGAGCGGCCCGAGTGCATACAGACGATGCGCGAAGCGCAACGCACGGCCGGATTGGACGGCTTCAGTGGGTGCCGGTCGCATGGGCGATCAACTCCTCTTCGGTCAGATGCTCGAGCGTGAGCGTGGCTTGCAGGCGTCCCGCGCGCATCACGGCGACGCGGTGACACAAGCCGATCAGCTCGATCAGTTCGGATGAGATGACGATCACCGCGCGGCCCTGCGCGGCGAGACGATGGATCAGGAAATAGATGTCGCGTTTCGCGCCGACATCGACGCCGCGAGTCGGCTCGTCGAGCACGATCACGTTCGGATCGGGCTGCAGGAACTTGGCGAGCGCGAGCTTCTGCTGATTGCCGCCGGAGAGCATGCGCGCGCGGCTCGATAGATCGCCCGTGCGAATGCCGAAGTCGCTCACGGCTTGCGTCAAGGCTGCGCGCCCCGCTTTCATATCGAGCAGCGGATGCGCGTAGCGTTCGAGCGTCATTAGCGTGACGTTGTCCTGCAGGCTTAGATTCACATGCAGGCCTTTGCCTTTGCGATCTTCGCTCAGATAAGTGAGGCCGTGACGCATGGCGTCGCGCGGGCTTTTCAGATCGGCGCGGCGGCCGGCGATCTCGATGTGGCCCGCCGTGCGTTTGCGCAGGCCGATGATCGCTTCGAACGCTTCGGTGCGACCCGCGCCGACGAGGCCGGCAAAACCCAGCACTTCGCCGGCGCGCACCTCGAAGCTCAGATCTTCCACCCAGTCTGGTACGGCGAGACCGTCGACTTTCAACGCGATCGGCGCGTCGGCGGGCACGGCGATCTTGTCGGGGAACATATCGGACACGTCTCGCCCGACCATCAGATTCGCCATCTGCTGCCGCGCGAGTCCCGCGGTTTCGCTGCGCGCGACGAAGCGGCCGTCTCGCATCACGATCACTTCGTCGGTGATGCGCTCGACTTCATCGAGCTTGTGCGAGATGTAGACGATGGTCACGCCATCGGCTTTCAGCTTCGCCATCAGCGTGAAGAGGCGTTCGGTTTCGGAGGGCGTGAGCGTGGCGGTCGGTTCATCCATGATGAGCAAACGCGCGCGGCGCGACAGCGCCTTGCCGATCTCCACCATCTGCTTTTCCGCGACGATCAACTCGCGCACTTTCGTATCCGGCGCTTTCTGAAGGCCTACCTGCGCGAGATAACGTGCGGCTTCAACTCGCATTGCCGCGTCGTCGACGAACCAGCCGCGCCTTTTTTCATGACCGAGATACATGTTCTGCGCGATCGTCAGATGCTCGGCAAGATTGAACTCCTGGTGAATCAGCACGATGCCGGCCGCTTCCGCATCGCGCGAACCGATGAACTGCTGCGCGTGGCCGTCGACCAGCAAGGTACCCGAGGTCGCCGTTTCGTAGCCGGCGAGGATTTTCATCAGCGTCGATTTGCCCGCGCCGTTCTCGCCGAGCAAACCGTAGATGCGCCCCGGCGCCAGCTCGAAGCTCACCCCGTGCAGCACGCGCACCGGCCCGAAGTCTTTGCGGATATCGTCGAAGCGAATGGCGAGGCTCATGGCTCACGCGCTCCGGCGAATCACAAGCCGATGCGGCAGCAGCACGCCCGGCACGTTCGCCAACGGATTCGCGAGCCGCTGCAGCAGCAGGCGCGCGGCCGTTTCGCCGAGTTCGCGCATTGGCTGGGCAATGGTGGTCAACGGTGGATCGATTTGCGCGGCAAGGGAAATATCGTCGAAGCCGACCACCGCGACATCGTCCGGCACGCGCTTGCCGACGTTGCGCAAGCCATGGATCACACCGATCGCCAGCGTATCGGAAACGGCGAAGATCGCGCTCGGCGCGTCAGGCTGCTGCATCAGCAAAGCTGCCGCCGATGCGCCCGCCTCATAGTCGAGACTGTTCAGGTTCATGCGCCAGCGCCCGTCCGGCGTAATGCCCGCTTCGGTCAACGCGTCCAGATAGCCTTGCTGACGCTGCCGCGCGTACAGATAGTTGACATCCGAATTGATCAGCCCGATGCGCCGATGGCCGCGCGCGAGCAGATGCCGCACCGCGTCGCCCGCCGCCCGATAGTTGTCGATGCCCACATACGGCACGCCCATCGCCGGATCGAACTCGCAGCACGCGACCCAAGGCAGCGCGCTGGATGCCTCACCGAGCGCCTGCTGGATGGTGGCGGGATCGAGGCAGATCGCGCCATCCGCGCGGCGGCGGCGCAGCAGATCGAAATAGCTGCGCTCGCGTCCCGGATCCGCACCTGTGTCGCAGAGCAGCATGAAGTAGCCGTGCTGACGCGCGACGCTGTCGATACCGCGCACGATCTCCGCGTAGAAGGGGTTGCCGACGTCAGGCACCATCGTCAGCAGCAGGCGACTTTCGGCGGTACGCAGGTTGCGCGCGAGTTCGTTGACGCGATAGCCGCTGGCGTCGACCGCCGCCAATACCTTGTCGCGCGTCGCGGGCCGCACGTTCTCGTGGCCGTTCAGCACGCGCGACACGGTCGCCACCGAGACGCCCGCCTGCTCCGCCACCTGGGCAATCGACAGACCCTCCGCCGGCCGCTGCGGCTGACCCTCAGGCTGCGAGCGAGTCTTCGACGACGTCGCGGGGGCTGCTTTGGACACCGACTTGGACAAGTTAATTCGCCTGGAAAATGTAATCGATTACATTTTTGAACGATGGAAGCGGGAATCGCAAGGACGGATCGCTAGGGATTAACACGGGGGCGAGCAGGTATGGCGAGAGCTGGTCCAGGGTGCGGCGCTGCGGCGCACTGCCCGCGACGGCGTGGATTCGCGCCGCCATTTGGTACAATTCCGCAGTTACCCTGCCGTGGCCTGCATACCGGGTTGAACCCCGGCGTTGTACCCTGAGGCCGCCGGTCAGTGGCAAAGAATCGCAAACTCGCCAAACCACACTGCCGAATCCACCATGAACATCGAGCAAGCGCGTTTCAACATGATCGAACAGCAGATCCGCCCCTGGGAGGTGCTCGACCAGGACGTGCTGAATCTGCTCTCGATCGTCAAGCGTGAAAACTTCGTCCCCCCCGTCTACCGCGATCTGGCCTTCGTCGACTTCGAAGTGCCGCTGCCGGCCGGCCAGCACATGCTGGCGCCGCGCGTCGAAGCGCGCGTGCTGCAGGAACTGGCGATGAAGAAACACGAAAGCGTGCTCGAAATCGGTGCGGGTTCGGGCTACATGGCTGCCCTGCTCGCGCATCGCGCGCAGCACGTGCTGACGGTCGATATCGAACCGGAACTGGCTGAACTGGCGAAGAACAATCTCATCGCCAACGGCGTGCTGAACGCCGAAGTCGTCACGGGCGACGCCTCGCGCGGCTGGGCCAACGCCGCACCGTATGACGTGATCTGCGTATCGGGCGGCCTGCCGGTGCTGCCGCAGGAAATCCTCGAACATCTGAAGGTCGGTGGCCGTCTGGCCGCTTTTGTCGGTACCGCGCCGGTCATGAAGGCGCAGGTCATCACGCGTATCGACGAGAAGCAGTACCGTATCGCCGACGTGTTCGAAACCTATGTCGAGCCGCTGATTAACGCCGTGCAGCCGCCGCGCTTCAAGTTTTAATTCGCACGTTTTTCTGGACGGCCGGCACGCCGCCGTCCTCTGAACTGGATGTCCTGCTGATGCAAAATCTGACCGCTCCCGCACTCGCCGAATGGCTCGCCGATCAATCGCGCACCGCACCGGTGCTGCTCGATGTGCGCGAACCGTGGGAAATCCAGACGGCGTCGATCGCCGGCGCCGTGTCGATTCCGATGCGTGAGATTCCCGCGCGCAGCGAAGAACTCGACGACGACGCGCAAATCGTCTGCGTGTGCCATCACGGTGCGCGCAGCGCCCAGGTCGCGATGTTCCTCGAATCCCGCGGCCACACCAACGTCTTGAATCTGCAAGGCGGGATCGACGCGTGGTCGCGTCAGGTCGATCCGTCCGTTCCTACCTACTGATCGCACGGTTGCGATGATCCGCCAGCGAGTGCCGGCCCTCGCGGCCGCTCTGGCGCTTGCTTGCGCAGTTCTCGCGGGTCTTCCGATCACGGCGCACGCCGTCGGCCTGTCCCAGCTTTACGACGAAGCGCTCTCGAACGACGCGCAGTTGCAAAGCGCGCGCGCGGCGCTGGCCGCCAATAGCGGATTGTGTTGAAAAAGTCGCCCGTGGTTCGGAATGTTCGGTATCCTGGAAGACATTGATCGACGGGAGTGATCCGTCATGATGGGTCTATACGACGATCACTGATACGAACGAAGCCCAGGCTAAATACGATCAGGCGATCTCGCAGGAAATTGCCGCGCAGAACGATCTCGCGGTGAAGCCGGCGGCGTTGCAGCAGATTGTTGGGCATCCGGTCGAGCAAGTGGACGGATTGGCCGCCGGCGCGCCGCTGCTGCCGCCGCCCGTGCCCGCCGACATTAATCTGTGGGTCGATGCGGCCACTGACGCGAACTATCAGGTCGCGTTGAAGCAGATCGCACTGGAAACCGCGCAGCGCGAGACCTCGAAAACCAAGGCCGGCCATCTGCCGACCGTCGACCTCGTCGCGAGCCGCTCGCGCAGCAGTCTTGGTGCGGCCGGCGCGGGTAACTTCGGTGGCAATTTCGGCGGCGGTTTTGGAAGCGGTGCGAATACGCCGGCGCCGGGCACACCGGCGCTCGCTGCGGAACTGGGCAACCTGGGGTCCACGTACACGAACAGCACGATCGGCATGCAGGTCACGATCCCGATCTTTGCGGGCGGTGCAACGCAAAGCCGTGTGCGTCAAACGCTCGCACTCGAAGACCAGGCTGCTGCCGATCTCGATACGGCTCGGCGCAATGCCGCGCTGTCGGCGCGGCAGGCCTTTCTCGGCGTGATGAGCGGGCTCGCGCAAGTGCGCGCGCTGCAGACCGCTGAGCGATCGGCGAACACCTCGCTTGAATCGAATCTGCTTGGCTATCAGGTCGGCGTGCGTATCAATATCGACGTGCTCAATGCGCAGGATCAGCTTTTCTCGGCGCGCCGCGATCTGGCGAAGGCGCGTTATGACACGCTAATCAACAGCCTCAAGCTGAAGGCTTCCACCGCTAATCTCACTGACCAGGACGTGCTCCAGTTAAGCGCGCTGCTCTCGCCGGTCGACGATGGTTCGTTGACCGCGCTTCCGCAGGTACCGACGGTGCCGCATCCGGGTATCGCGGCTAAGGGCGCTGCTGGCAAGCTTGGACGACGGACTATGCCGAATGCGGCAGCGCCGCAGTAAACCGGTTCGTTTCATTTTTTTCGTTGCCCGATTGACCCTTTGCCCACGCAGCGCTTCACTCGTTGCGCGGGTGGGCTATCTGCGGCTTGTCGATGGTTGCCTGTTGTCCATGGTTACTTGTTGTCGCGGTCTGCTGACGGTCGCTATTTGCCGACGCATGTGACGCTTCGCACATCCTCAAAGTGCTGACCGTTCTCGACCTCCCCGACACCGCCCCTTCAATGCGATCCTTCCGGTCTGCGCCGCTGAATTTTCGTACGGTTTCCTGAGCTCAGCCCGGGCACCATGCTCCGACCATTTTTGGAGGAGCAAGGTGATGAAAGCTTTGAAGATCGCGATGCTGGCGGCAACGCTGTTGCCGCTTGCGTCGTATGCGGCTTTGGGCGGTGCGCCGAGCTCCAGTTCATCCTCTCCGTCAATGCTGCGCGCCACGCCAAAGTCTGCCGCCGCTGCAAGCATGGGCGCGGCCAGCACAACCGCCACGGCGCCCTACTCCGTGCGCGAGTCGCTCGACGCCGACGGCGTCACGATCCGCGAATACGTGCTGCCCAGCAATGTCGTGTTTGCGGTCACCTGGGACGGGCCGATACGGCCGGATATGAAGGCGCTGCTCGGCAGCTATTTCCCCAACTACGTGAACGCGGGTGAAAGCCGTGTGCGCGGGCCCGGCCCCTTGGTCGAAGGCAATGACGACTTTCGCGTCGGGTCCGCCGGCCGCCTAGGCCGCTTCTACGGCGTCGCCTACCTCCCTCGCCTGAAACCCGCCAGCGTCCGCCCGGGCGATCTGAAATAAGACGTCCACCGAGTTACGGAAAAATATGAAAACAATTCACAAAACGTTCTGGGCGGCCATGACGGCTGCCAGCGTTCTACTTGCGGCTTGCGGCGGTGGAAGCAGCGGAAGCAACAGTGACGGCAGCTCCATCGGCTGGAACGCCACTCCCGACTGGATCACCCCGCCCAACGGATCTGGGAGCACCAGCGACTCGGGTAACGCCGGCTATACGAGCAACATCAAAACCGACAAGAACAATACGGTAACAGTTCGCGTCGACAACTCGATGGGCAGCATCAACATGCTGTACACCTCGATCCAGGTGTGCGCGCCCGACACGCAGGGCAAAGGGCCGTGCGTGACCGTCGACCGCATGCTGGTCGACACCGGGTCGACCGGCGTACGCATTGCGGCCAGCGCGCTGCAGTCGCTCAATCCACAGTTGCTCACGCAAGCCGGTGCTCCCGACGATGGTACGGGTGTCATCCCGATCGCCGAATGCATGCCGTTCGGCTCCGGCTTCACATGGGGCTCGGTCAAGCGCGCAGACATCACGATCGGTAACCGGACGGCGAACAACATTCCGATCCAGGTGATCGGCGACGGCGCATTTACCACGCCGGCAGAGTGCGTTGCGCGCGGTGGGGCCGACCTCAGCACCGTCAAGAGCCTAGGCGCCAACGGTATCCTAGAAGTTGGACACTTCACGCACGACTCAAAGGATGCGCTGACGAAGGCGGTACCTGGGCTCTACTACTACTGCCCGTCGGCGAATTCCTGCGTCAGTACGAGCATGCCGTATACCAAGCAGGTGATGAACCCCGTTGCAGCGTTCGACGCCGATTACAACGGCATCGTCATCCGCTTGCCGGCGATTCCAGCGGGTGGCCAGGCGGGAGTCTCCGGTCAACTGATATTCGGCGTTGGCACCCAGTCGAACAATACGCCACCGACCAATGCCAACATCTTTGCACTCGACGAGTACGGCACTATGACGACCCAGTATCACGGCGCCGTGCTTAACAGGAGCGTGATCGATAGCGGTACGAATGGGTACCTGTTCCCAGATGACGCGATTCCCACGACTTCCGAGTGGGAGTGGTACACGCCATCGAGCCCGCTCAACCTGACGGCAACGATCGAGCCCACCGACGGTTCCAGTTCGCCGGTTAACGTGACCTTCCCGATCGACAACGCCCTGAACCTGATGGCAAGCGGTAACGCTGCGTACAACAACGTCGGTGCGTACTCCCCGTACAGCCGCCAGTTCCTCTGGGGCCTGCCGTTCTTCTATGGCCGCAGCGTGTATACGGTGATCGGAAACGCCAAGATCGGTAAGCTGACCGGACCGTTCGTCGCGTTCTGACGATTGGGTGTGTCTTGTTTGGGAGGCGGCGTCGTGAGGCGCCTGCCTCCAGCTTTGTTATCTCCAGCCATCGCTCGGAAGCTGCCGAATCGCACCGGTGTTTCCTACTCACGGTTGAGACTTTTCAGACACTCTCATTAATCGCCCGCAGGCAACATGCTCCGACCTGTTTTCTGGAGCAATGTGATGAAATTTGTAAAGATCGTCTTGGCCGTGTCGGCGCTTTTGCCGCTCGCGTCATATGCGGCGTTGGGTGGGGCACCGGGCGCGGGCTCGGCCCCGAAATCCTTGCTCCAGTCGGCAGCGCCTAATTCCTCTTCGGCATCCACTGCGGCTTATACCGTGCGCGAATCGCGTAACGCCCACGGCGTCACGATTCGCAAATACGTGCTCCCTACCAATGTCGTGTTTGCTGTCACGTGGCAAGGGCCAGTGCGCCCCGACATGACCGCGTTGCTTGGCAGTTATTTTCAGACTGCGGTCTCAGCAGCCGAAAACCGCCCACGCGGCACAGGTCCATTGATCGAACGCAGCGGCGACTTCCAGATCGAGTCGGTGGGCCGAGCAGGGAGCTTCTTCGGTAAGGCAGTTTTGCCGCGCCTCGTGCCTGCCAGCGTCCGTGCTGACGATCTGCAGTGACACGGCACATCGATTTCACGGGATACAAGAAACATGACGACCCTCAATAAGAAACTTTGCTTCGCGCTGCTAACGGACAGTTTGGCTCTTTCAGCCTGCGGTGGTGGCGGCGGTGACGCCGGCGACTCGAATGCGACCAAGGACAACGAAAAGCCGGCGACGCCGACTCCTACACCGACTCCGACTCCGACTCCTACACCGACTCCGACTCCGACACCGACTCCGACTCCGACTCCGACTCCCGTCGCTGACGTCAATACGATACCGATCATAGTCGAACGGTGGACAGGGAATTTCCCCAATCAGCCATACGCGACCGTCACCATCTGCATCCCTGGTGCACAGGGTGCAAACCAATGCGCAACAATCGACCACATGTTGGTTGACACCGGTTCAGCAGGTGTACGTGTCTTGGCAAGCGCCTTGGGCTCGGCACTCGCCGGCCGCCTGCCAGCGCAGACCGGCGCAACCGACGACCCAACCAGCGGCGCACCGATTGCTGAATGCACGCAATTTTTATCCGGATATACGTGGGGCCCAATCAAGCGCGCCGACGTAACGATGGGCGGTAAGATAGCGGGCAACCTGCCGATCCAGGTCATCAGCGACGGGTCGTATGCGACGCCGTCAGATCGCTTGTCGAATGGGCTCTCGAATCTAGGCACAGCGGCCGGTCTCGGTGCCAACGGTGTGATCGGCATCAGTTCCGCAGTGCGCGACTGGCCGCGCGCAGCCCAAGTCGCCTTGTCAGCAACCTACTACTATTGTCCATCGACAAGCTCGTGCAAGGGTACGCGCATACCGCTCGACACTCAGGTCATGAATCCGGTCGCCAACTTCACGTCGGACAACAACGGCACGATCATCCGCCTGCCCGCGTTGCCGTCAGGTGGGCAGGCAAGCGTCACGGGCGAACTGGTGTTCGGAATCGGCACGCAGCAGAACAATGCATTGCCGTCGAATGCCAATATTATTCCGCTGAACGGCGACGGCTTCTTCACGACCGTGTATAAGGGCGGCACGTTCGTCCAAGGCGCTATCGATAGCGGTTCGAACACTAACACTTTCCGGGACGGGACGATCCCATTCGATCAGTGGTACCGTTACACGCCGTCGACCACACTGAGCCTGTCCGCCGCACTCAAATCCGGCAGTAGCGTGACCGCCCCAGTAACCATACCGTTCCAAGTGGCCAATATGGCCAATCTGATGGCAGGCCAGTACGCCGAGCATGGCGATCTCGGCGTATATACGTCGTCCTCCAGTTACTTTATCTGGGGGTTGCCGTTCTTCTACGGCCGCAACGTGTACACGGTATTGAACGGCTCCCGCGCAGGCACGCAAACCGGCCCGTTCGTCGCCTTCTGATTGACCTTCGGACGCGCACATATAGCACAAAAGGCCGGCGCTGTAAGGCACCGGCCTTTTGTCTTTCTGCTTGAAGACTGTGTCCTACCCAACCCCTAATCCGTCTCCTTCAAAACCTCGGCCACCGTCTTGAAGATCTCATCGATCTGCGCCTCTTCAATAATCAAAGGCGGCGAGAACGCCAGAATATCCCCCGTATAGCGCGTCAACACCCCCTTCTCGAAGCACCGTACAAAAACATCATAAGCACGCGCCCCAGGCGCTCCAACGCGCGGCGCTAATTCCACCCCACCCACCAGTCCAAGATTACGCACATCAATCACATGCCGCTCGCCGCGCAACTTGTGAATCGCATTCTCGAAGATCGGCGCCATCCGCGCCGCCCGTTCGAACAGTTGTTCCCGCTCATACAGATCGATCGTCGCGCACGCAGCGGCAGCTGCGATCGGGTGTCCTGAATACGTATACCCATGAAACAGCTCAATCCCAGCCGGCGCGCCATTGACGATCGAGTCATGAACCTTCCCGCTAGCCGCCACCGCCCCCATCGGCGCGGCCGCATTGTTAGTGCCCTTGGCCATCGTCAACATATCCGGCGTCACACCGAAATACTGCGCCGCGAATGGCGCCCCTAAACGTCCCCAGCCGGTGATCACTTCATCGAAAATCAGCAGGATGCCGTGCTTGTCGCAAATCTCGCGCAGCCGCTGCAAATACCCTTCCGGCGGAATCAGCACACCTGTCGAACCCGCAACCGGTTCAACAATCACCGCAGCAATCGTCGACGCATCGTGCAGCGTAACTAGCCGCTCCAGTTCATCGGCAAGATGCGCACCCCACGCCGGCTGCCCTTTTGAAAACGCCGCCTCCTTGATATTCAGCGTATGCGGCAAATGATCGACCGCCGGCAGCAACCCACCCGAAAACGCCTTGCGGTTCGGCGCAATGCCACCCACCGAAATCCCGCCAAAGCCCACACCGTGATAACCACGCTCGCGCCCGATAAACCGCGTGCGCTGCCCTTCGCCACGCGAACGGTGGTACGCCAGAGCAATCTTCAGCGCGGTATCCACCGCCTCCGAACCCGAGTTCACAAGGAAGATGTGCTTCAGATCCCCGGGCGTATGCCGCGCGATTTTCGTCGCGGCTTCGAAAGCCTTCGGATGTCCCATCTGAAACGTCGGCGCGAAATCCATCTCCGCCGCCTGCGCCTGCACGGCCGCCACGATCTCGTCGCGGCAATGTCCGGCATTGACGCACCACAGCCCGGCGGTGCCGTCGAGAATGCGCCGGCCATCGTGTGACGTGTAGTACATCCCCTTCGCGCTCGCCAGCAGCCGCGGCGCGCTCTTGAACTGGCGGTTCGCGGTAAAGGGCATCCAGAACGCGGACATATCAGGTGTGTTGACGCTGGCGCGCTCATTCATGTCGTGTCTCCTTGCGTGCGTGGCCTTTCAGTGTAGGCAGAGCGCGGCGCATGCACAAAGGAGCAGCGGTCTTGCACCGCCGACGCCCGCTGGCCGATGGACACGCTTCGTTGCGGCGCGGCACGCACCTGAACGAAGCGCGCGCCATGCTCCTGCACCAATTTCGCGCCATGTTACGCATAACTTACGTCTCGCATCACCGCGCCGCAGCACGCAATTCGCGGACTTCGAGTCGAAATTACTACATGGCATGTGCCTTGCAGTACAGAAGCGGCAAGTCATGCGGGATAAGCCCTGCTGGCTGAAATCGACGCCCATAAACAGTCACCATCAATGGCAAGGGGAAATACATGAAACGTCGCAGTCTGTTGAAGTTCGGCTCCATGTCGGGCGCATTGGCGCTTGCTGGTCAGGTTCCGTTTGCGCAGGCGCAATCGGATAGCGGTCCGATCAAAGTAGGCGTTCTACATTCCTTGTCAGGCACGATGGCGATCTCGGAGACATCGCTCAAAGACACCGCGCTGATGACCATCGCGGACATCAACAAGAACGGCGGCGTCATGGGCCGCCAACTGCAGCCGGTGGTGGTCGACCCGGCGTCGAACTGGCCGCTGTTCGCTGAAAAAGCACGCCAGCTGATCACCCAGGAAAAGTGCGCCGTCGTGTTCGGCTGCTGGACCTCGGTGTCGCGCAAGTCGGTGCTGCCAGTGTTCGAAGAACTGAACGGCCTGCTGTTCTACCCGGTGCAGTACGAAGGCGAAGAAATGTCGCGCAACGTGTTCTACACGGGCGCCGCACCGAATCAGCAAGCGATTCCGGCAACCGAATACCTGATGAGCACGGAAGGCGGCGGCGCCAAGCGCTTCTTCCTGCTGGGCACCGACTATGTGTACCCCCGCACGACCAACAAGATCCTGCGCGCGTTCCTCAAGTCGAAAGGCGTGCAGGATGCCGACATCCAGGAGGTCTACACGCCGTTCGGCCACAGCGACTATCAGACCATCGTCGCGAACATCAAGACCTTCTCGCAGGGCGGCAAGACTGCGGTGATCTCGACCGTCAACGGCGACTCGAACGTGCCGTTCTACAAGGAACTCGGCAACCAGGGGCTGAAGGCGTCCGACGTGCCGGTCGTCGCGTTCTCGGTCGGCGAGGAAGAACTGCGCGGCATCGATACGAAGCCGCTGGTCGGCAATCTCGCGGCATGGAACTACTTCATGTCGCTGCGCAACCCGACCAACGAGAAGTTCAAGAAGCAATGGGCTGCATGGGTCAAGGACAACAACCTGCCGGGCGGCACCAAGCGCGTGACCAATGACCCGATGGAAGCGACTTTCGTCGGCATCCATATGTGGAAGCAGGCCGTCGAGAAAGCGAAGAGCGCTGACGTCGACAAGGTGCGCGTGGCGATGATCGGCCAGACGTTTGCCGCGCCGTCGGGCTTCACGCTCGAAATGGATGGCAATCACCATCTGCACAAGCCGGTGATGATCGGCGAAGTGCGCGCCGACGGCCAGTTCAACGTGGTGTGGCGAACCAAGACCGCGATTCGCGCGCAACCGTGGAGTCCGTTCATCGCCGGCAACTCGAGCAAGCCGGATGTGGTCAGTTCGATTCCCGCATTCCTGAAGCGCTCGCGGGTTGCCTGAGCCTAAGCCTGAACCTGGGCAGAGCCGAGGCTGAACCGCTGCTCTGCCCGGCAGGACGCTGCAAGTCGCAAGACAACGGCGCGAAACCAGTGCATCACCGTGATGCCGCGCCGCATCGCCGGTTCTTCTTCAAAGGCCATCATGGCGTTTTCACTTCTGAAATTTGCACGACGCAGCATCGGCGGCCTCGCGCTCGCGCTTATCGTTAGCGCGCCGCTGGCCGCCTTCGCGCTCACGCCGGCCGATGTCGCACCGCTCGCCGGTGACGACTTCGACGCGAAATCCGCGGCAATCGACAAGCTGATTGCCAACCACGACAAAGAATCGCTCGCGGTGCTCAAAGCCCTGTCCGAAGACAGCGCGCTCGCCACCGATTCCGGCGAAGTGCTGCTGCAAGACGGTGACACCGCGCGCGATGCCGTCACCGGTAAAACCGTCGCTGCGGGCGACGCGCAACCAGTCACCCTGAACAACCTGCTGCGCTCGAAAGTGGCCGGCGCGCTCTCGGGTCTGCAACTCGATTCGCCCGACGTCGCCACACGCGCCGCCGGCATCACCGCGCTGCTGCAAAATCCGGATCCATCGATCAAACCCCTCGTCGATGCGGCGCGCGCGAAGGAAACCGACCCGGCGCTCAAGAAGCGCCTCGACACGCTGTGGGCGATGACCGCGTTGCACGACGCCGACCCGGCCAAGCGTCTCGAAGCCGTACAACTGGTCGCCGCGCGGCACGATCTCGACATGAACGAACTGCTGCGTCCGCTCGTTGCGAAGAAACCGGATGGCACGTTCAACGAAACCGACGAGCGGGTTCGCGCCGCCGCGCAAAGCGGCATCGACGAACTCGATTCGATCCAGCGCCGCAGCCAGATCGCGGGCACGCTATTCGCGGGCTTGTCGCTCGGCAGCGTGCTGCTGCTCGCTGCCTTGGGCCTCGCGATCACGTACGGGCTGATCGGCGTGATCAACATGGCGCACGGCGAGTTCCTGATGATCGGCGCGTACGCCACCTACGTCGTGCAGAACCTGTTCCAGCGCTTTGCGCCGGGCGCGTTCGACTGGTATCCGCTGCTCGCGGTACCGGCTTCGTTCGCCGCCGCCGGGCTGGTCGGTATCGTGCTCGAACGGCTGGTGTTGAAGCACCTCTACGGCCGTCCGCTCGAAACGCTGCTGACCACCTTCGGGGTCAGTCTGATCCTGATTCAGGCGACACGCATGCTGTTCGGCGCGCAGAACGTCCAGGTGATCAACCCGGCATGGATGAGCGGCGGCGTAACCGTGCTGCCGAATCTGATCCTGCCGTACAACCGGCTGGCAATTCTGGCGTTCTCGCTGATCGTCGTGGGGATTGCGTGGGCTGTCCTGACTAAGACCCGTCTGGGCCTGTTCGTGCGAGCCGTCACGCAAAACCGGCGGATGGCCGCGTGCGTCGGGGTGAAAACCGCACGCGTCGATACCTATGCATTCGCGTTCGGCGCAGGCATTGCCGGCCTGGGTGGGTGTGCGCTGTCGCAGATCGGCAATGTGGGCCCCGACCTCGGCCAGAGCTACATCATCGATTCGTTCATGGCCGTGGTGCTCGGCGGCGTCGGCCAACTCGCCGGCACGGTGATCGGCGGCTTCGGGCTCGGGCTCGTCAGCAAGGCGATCGAACCGTTCTGGGGCGCAGTGCTCGCCAAGATCGCGGTGCTCGTGCTGATCGTGCTGTTCATCCAGAAGCGTCCGCAGGGGATGTTCGCCCTCAAGGGCCGTAGCGCGGAGGCATGAGATGACATCGGCTACCTCATCGGCTCACGTCGGCTCAGCGAGCAGTGGCGCTTCTGCCGGACGCGAAGCGCAGTCCGGCTTCGCGCTCGGCTTGCCGCCGCGTCCTGCATTGCTGTCACGCCGCGCGTGGCTCGCGCTGATCGCGTTGATCATCGTGTTCGGTCTCGGCGTGCCATTCGCCACGCTGGTGGTGCCGGAAACGAGTGCGTTCCATCTGTCCGCGTATGCGATGACGATCACCGGCAAGTTCATGTGCTACGCGATCGCCGCGCTGGCACTCGATCTCGTGTGGGGCTACTGCGGCATTCTGAGTTTGGGACACGCGTTGTTCTTTGCATTGGGCGGCTACGCGATCGGCATGTACCTCATGCGCTCGATCGGCCACGAAGGCAAGTACGGCAGCGACCTGCCGGACTTCATGGTGTTTCTCGACTGGCACCAACTGCCGTGGTACTGGCAAGGCACGCAGCATCTCGGTTACGCGCTGCTGCTGGTGGTGTTGGTACCGGCGGTGGTCGCGTGGGTGTTCGGCTTCTTCACGTTCCGTTCGCGGGTGAAGGGCGTGTACCTGTCGATCATCACGCAGGCGATGACGTTTGCCGCCATGCTGCTGTTCTATCGCAACGAAACGGGTTTCGGCGGCAACAACGGCTTTACCGACTTCAAGCGTATCGGCGGTTTTCCGATTACGCATCCGGGCACGCGCACTGCCCTTCTGCTGATCACGTTTGCCGTGTTGATCCTGGCCTTTATCGGCGCGCGGGCAATCGTTACGTCGAAGCTCGGCCGCGTGGTTACTGCGGTACGCGATGGCGAAACGCGTTTGATGTTCCTCGGCTACAGCCCGCTCGCGTACAAGTTGTTCGTGTGGACCGTCTCCGCCATTTTGTGCGGGATTGCTGGCGCGTTGTATGTGCCGCAGGTCGGCATCATCAACCCGGGCGAGATGTCGCCGGGCAACTCGATCGAGATGGCGATCTGGGTTGCGGTGGGTGGACGCGGCACGTTGATCGGACCGATCATCGGCGCCTTCGCGGTAAATGGCGCGAAGAGCTTTTTTACGGCGAACTTCCCTGAATACTGGCTGTTCTTTCTTGGCCTGATTTTCGTGCTGGTCCCGCTGTTGTTGCCGAACGGCATCATGGGGCTGATCGAGATGGTGACCCGCAAGAGGAACCATTCATGAACGAAAACCCGATGGTTCCTGATCTTGCATTGCCTGAAGAGCCTGCTGAACGGTCGTTGAGCGGCGTCGCCAGCATGGGGCACGCGGTGGTGCCGGGCGAGATCGATATTTCGCATGGGACGATTCTGTACCTTGAAGACGTCACGGTGAGTTTCGATGGGTTTCGCGCGTTGAACGCGCTGACTTTATCGATCGACGCGGGTGAGTTGCGTTGCATCATCGGGCCGAACGGCGCGGGCAAGACGACGATGATGGATGTCATCACCGGCAAGACGGAGCCGGATTCCGGCAAGGTTTTTCTGGGGCAATCGATCGATCTGACGCGGATGAATGAGCCGTCTATTGCGCGTGCCGGGATTGGGCGCAAGTTTCAGAAGCCTACTGTTTTTGAGCAGCATCCTGTGTGGGAAAACCTTGAGTTGGCTATGAAGGCTGACAAGGGATGGTGGGCTTCTTTGCGTGCGCGGCTCGATCGTGAGGCGCAAGCGCGGATTGAAGAGACGCTGGCTTTGATTGGCTTGGAGAGCGAAGCGCGGCGGCTTGCCGGTGAGTTGTCGCATGGGCAGAAACAGCGGCTCGAGATCGGGATGTTGCTGATGCAGCAACCGGCGCTTCTGTTGCTCGACGAGCCGGCTGCGGGCATGACCGATGACGAGACCATGCAATTGGCGGAGCTGCTCAATCACTTGCGTGGGAGTTGTTCGATGATGGTTGTCGAACACGATATGGAGTTTGTCGCGGCGCTATCGGGTGAGAAGGGGAAGGTCACGGTGATGGCCGAAGGGAGGGTTCTCGCCCACGGCACGCTTGATGAGGTGAAGAGAGATGAGACGGTGATCGAGTCTTATCTCGGGCGGTGATGGCCGCAATCAAACCACGGCCGCAACAAGCCACCAGAATTCAAGGATCGATCGACATGCTAGAAGTGGAAAACCTGAACCAGTACTACGGCGGCAGCCACATTCTTCGTGATGTGAAACTCACGGTGCCCGATGGCAAGCTCACCGTCCTGCTGGGTCGCAACGGCGTGGGCAAAACAACCTTGCTTCGATGCCTGATGGGTGTCGTCCAAACCAAGAGCGGCTCGATCGCCTGGCGCGGCGCGCCGATCACCAAGCTGCCGACCTACTCGCGTGTAGAAAAAGGCCTCGCCTACGTCCCGCAAGGCCGTGACATCTTCCCGCGGCTAACCGTCGAAGAAAATCTGTTGGTCGGCGCTGCCAGCAAAAAGGCCCCGAAGAAAATCCCGGATCGCATTTACGAACTCTTCCCAGTCCTGAAGGACATGCGCAACCGCCGCGGCGGCGACCTCTCCGGCGGTCAACAACAACAGCTCGCGATCGGCCGTGCGCTGATGAGCGATCCACAATTGCTGATCCTCGATGAACCCACCGAAGGCATCCAGCCGTCGATCATTCAGGACATCGGCCGCACGCTGCGTCAACTGGTCGAAGAAATGGGCATGACCGTGCTGCTCGTCGAACAGTATTACGACTTCGCCAAGGAAATCGCTGATCGGTATTGGGTGATGAGCCGCGGTGAAATCGTCGCGGGCGGCGAAGGCGCCAACATGGATACGGACGGCGTGCGTGCATTGATCGCCGTCTGACCGGCACAAACAGCACAAGCGGCGCAGCGTGCTATTCTCGCCGCATCCTGTGGCAACGCGGCTCGTCGTTGCCTAACGCGTGCGGGCACGCTGCGCATTGACGCGTCTGTTGCCGCGTCCGTTACTGTGCCCAATACCGCGCCCAGCCGCTCATTCATTCGCAAGTCCGCTCGCATGTCGCTTCACGAAAATCACGCTGCACTCGCCACCGCGCAACCGACCGCGCACTCGCAATGGCGTGCGCGCCTCGAACTCGGCTTCGTCAAAGAGGGCGAGCGGACCACGCTCAAGCATCGGCTGCATGACGGGCCGTTGCGCGTGCAACGGCCGCTCTATCCGGAAGGCCATGCGATCTGCCACGCAGTGATCGTGCATCCGCCGGGTGGAATCGCGGGCGGCGATCAGCTCGATATCGACGTGGATGTCGGCGACAGTGCGCACGCCGTTATCACCACGCCCGGCGCAACCAAGTGGTACAAGTCCAATGGCCGTGCGGCACGGCAGAATATTGCGGTGCGCGTCGGCCCTCAGGCGAAACTCGACTGGTTGCCGCAAAACAATATCGTTTTCGATCACGCCAACGCAATGCTGGATTTTTCGCTGACGCTTGGTCAAGGGGCGACCGCAATTGGGTGGGATGCGACTCAACTTGGGCGGCAAGCGGCAGGTGAGCGGTGGTCGAAGGGGCAGTTGCGAGCCGTATCGCGGATCGTTGGGGCGAATGGCGAGGCGCTGTGGCTTGAGCGTGCGAGCCTCAGCGCGGAAGATTCATTGCGGGATGCCGCGCAAGGGCTTGCCGGGTTTCCTGCGTATGGGACGCTCTGGGCGGTCGGGGCGGCCTGTGATGATGCACTCGCTGAAGCGCTCACTGCCCAGCTACCGTTTGATGATTCGGTGCGGGCGGCGGCTTCCTGTGTCACTGAAGGGGTTTTGCTCGTGCGAGCGGTTTCGCGGTCTATGGAGACGCTGCAGCGTGCTTTGACCAAGTGCTGGCTTCAGTTGCGCCCGGTCGTGCATGGCGTCGACGCTGTGCCACTTCGAATCTGGTCGACCTGATTAGCTCGACATAGGCGCCTGGTAGCGCAGCGTGCCTTTCACCTTCGTAAGACGTCACGGGCACCAATCCGGCGCATCCGACTGCTCCAAGTCGGTGCGCCATCGTGTCGTTCGCCCCTCCCGCCCACGCTGCACCGGCATGGCACATACCTTGCATCGAAATCCCCCACGATGTTGCCGCGTCCTGACGGCAGCCGACCGTTTCTCGCCACCACCGCTCACATCACATGACCCGATCGACCCTTCGCCCCGCGCGTCGCGCCTGGCTTGCCGCCCTATTGCTCTCGCCCGTCCTCGCCATCCATGCGCCCGCCGCTCACGCGGATACGCTCGACAACATCGCCAAAGCCGGTGTGCTCAAAGTCGCGGTTCCCGAAGACTATCCGCCGTTCGGTTCGGTCGGCGCGGATATGAAGCCGCAAGGCTATGACATCGACACCGCCGCGATGCTCGCGAAATCGATGAACGTGAAGCTCGAACTCGTGCCGGTCAACAGCGCGAACCGCATTCCGTATCTGCAAACAGGTAAGGTCGATCTGGTGATCTCGTCGCTCGGCAAGACGCCTGAACGCGACAAGGTCATCGACTTTTCGACGGCCTATGCGCCGTACTATCAGGGCGTGTTCGGTCCCGCCGACATCAAGGTCACCGGTCCCGCCGATCTCACCGGCAAGACGGTCGGCGCCACCCGCGGCGCGCTCGAAGAAATCGCCCTCACACAAATGGCGCCGAACGCCACCATCAAGCGCTTCGAAGACAACAACGCGACCATCGCCGCGTTTCTCTCGGGTCAGGTGCAGTTGATCGCCGCCGGCAATATCGTCGCCGCCGCGATCAATGCGAAGAATCCGCCGCGTCGTCCGGAACCTAAGTTCGTTATAAAGGATTCACCATGTTTCGTCGGCATGAACAAGAATGAAAGCCGGCTGCTGGCGAAGGTCAACGCCGCCATCGCCCAAGCCAAGGCGGACGGCACGCTAAACACGATGTCGAAGAAGTGGTTCGGCGCGCCCTTGCCGACCAACCTGTAAGCGGGTCGTTAATTCAGCTTGATATCTTTGTAAGCTGATCTGGCAGTAAGCTTGTCGCGGTTCGTTTCGTGTCGCATTTCGAGCGGCCGCAATGGCGCAAACGAAGCGCGACCCCGGTCGCATCCGACGCCGGTCCTGGCTGGGACCGGCGCAACCCTACCCACACATCCGATGAAGCTGACACCTCGCGAGAAGGACAAGCTGCTGATCTTCACCGCCGCGCTGCTCGCCGAACGGCGCCGCGCACGCGGCCTCAAACTGAACTACCCGGAAGCGATCGCCTTCATCAGCGCGGCGCTGATGGAAGCGGCCCGTGACGGCAAGACGGTCGCCGAAGTCATGCACTACGGCACCACGCTGCTGACGCGCGCCGATGTGATGGAAGGCGTGCCGGAAATGATCCCCGACATCCAGGTCGAAGCCACGTTCCCCGACGGCACCAAGCTCGTCACCGTTCACCACCCGATCCCCTAATCACGCAAGGGCAGCCCCATGATTCCCGGCGAACTCCTCATCGACGACGGCGAACACGAACTCAACGCGGGCCGCACCACCATCACGGTGGTCGTGTCGAATACCGGCGACCGGCCGGTGCAGATCGGCTCGCACTATCACTTCTATGAAGTGAACGAAGCGCTTTCCTTCGATCGCGAAGCGGCACGCGGCTTCCGCCTGAACATCGCGGCGGGTACCGCCGTGCGCTTCGAGCCCGGCCAGGAACGCACCGTCGAACTGGTCGAACTGGCGGGCGACCGCGTCGTCTACGGCTTCAACGGCAAGGTGATGGGCAAGCTTTGATGCGCCACCCGCGCGCGCCTGCTCTGACCGACCTGCTCATTTCCGGATCCACACCATGTCATTACTTATTGGCCGCCGCGCATACGCGGAAATGTTCGGCCCCACGACCGGCGACCGCGTACGCCTCGCCGACACCGAATTGCTGATCGAAGTCGAACGCGACTTCACGACCTACGGCGAAGAAGTGAAATTCGGCGGCGGCAAAGTGATTCGCGACGGCATGGGCCAGTCGCAACGCGTGCATGCCGACGTGGTCGATACGGTCGTGACGAATGCGGTGATTCTCGATCACTGGGGCATCGTCAAGGCCGACATCGGCATCAAGAACGGCCGCATCGCCGCAATCGGCAAAGCGGGCAACCCCGACATCCAGCCTAACGTGACGATCGCGATTGGCGCGTCCACCGAAGTGATCGCGGGCGAAGGCCTGATCGTGACGGCGGGCGGTGTCGATACGCACATCCACTTCATCAGTCCGCAGCAGATTGAAGAAGCGCTCGCGAGCGGCGTGACGACGATGCTCGGCGGCGGCACCGGTCCGGCAACGGGCACGAACGCGACGACGTGTACGCCGGGTCCGTGGCATCTCGAACGCATGCTGCAAGCGGCCGATGGTTATCCAATGAATATCGGCTTCCTCGGCAAGGGCAATGTGAGCCAACCGCAACCGGCACTTGAACAGATCGCCGCAGGCGCGATCGGTTTGAAGCTGCACGAAGACTGGGGCTCGACGCCGGCGGCCATCGACAACTGTCTCTCTGTTGCCGACGATACCGACACGCAGGTCGCGATCCACACGGATACGCTGAACGAAGCGGGTTTTGTGGAAGCGACGGTGGCCGCGTTCAAGGGCCGCACGATCCACACGTATCACACGGAAGGCGCAGGCGGCGGCCACGCACCGGACATCATCAAGGTGTGCGGTGAAGCGAACGTGCTGCCCTCCTCCACGAATCCGACGCGCCCGTACACCGTCAACACGCTCGAAGAACATCTCGACATGCTGATGGTGTGCCACCACCTGGACCCGTCGATTGCGGAAGATATTGCCTTTGCCGAGTCGCGTATCCGTCGCGAGACCATCGCTGCCGAAGACATCCTGCACGACCTCGGCGCGTTGTCGATGTTGTCGTCGGATTCGCAGGCGATGGGGCGCGTGGGGGAAGTCATCATCCGCACGTGGCAGACCGCGCACAAGATGAAAGTGCAACGCGGCGCGTTGCCTGAAGACAATGCACGGCACGACAACTTCCGCGCGAAGCGTTACGTCGCCAAATACACGATCAACCCGGCCATCACGCACGGGATCTCGCATGAAGTCGGCTCGATCGAGCCGGGCAAGTGGGCGGATCTGGTGTTCTGGGAGCCGGCGTTTTTCGGCATCAAGCCGTCGTTGATTCTGAAGGGCGGCATGATCGCGATGGCACAAATGGGTGACCCGAACGCGTCGATTCCAACGCCGCAACCGGTCCACTATCGCGAGATGTTCGCCACGCGTGGCGGTGCGCTGGGACGCACTTCCCTGACTTTCGTTTCGCAGATGGCCGAGGATGCGGGCGTCGGCGAACGCTATGGCCTGAACAAGCGTATTGTTGCCGTAAAGAACTGCCGCAATATCACGAAGGCCGACATGAGTCACAACGCGTGGCGCCCGGCGATTAGCGTCGATCCGGAAACTTATCAGGTGATCGCCGACGGTCAATTGCTGACCTGCGAACCGGCCACCGTGCTGCCGATGGCGCAACGTTACTTTCTGTTCTAAACCATGCGCACTATCGACAAACTGATCGCACCGCATTTGAAGCTCGCGCCCGTGCTGGTGAAGCGTGCGCCGACCTTGACGCTCGCTTTCGACGACCGTCGTAAGAGCCGTCTCGCCGCAACGCTCGATAACGGCGAAGAAATCGCGCTGCTGTTGCCACGCGGCACCGTGCTGCGCGACGGCGATGTTCTCATCGTCGACGATGGCGGCCTGGTACGCGTGGTCGCCGCGCCCGAAGCGGTGCTGGTTGTCCGCGCGAAAGACGCGTTGACGCTGACACGTGCCGCCTACCACCTCGGCAATCGTCACACGCCGGTCGAAGTCGGCGCGGATTATCTGAAGCTCGAATACGATCCGGTGCTGGCCGATATGCTGAAGCGCATCGGCGCCACCGTGGATCAGGTGACGATGCCGTTCCAGCCGGAATCCGGCGCCTACGGCGGCGGTCACAAGCATGGTCACGATGAGACCTTCGCGGAAGACTATGCGCTCGCCCAGCAGGTATTCGACGAGCATCATGGCCATGAGCATTCGCACGATCATGAGCATGGACGTAGCCACAGTCCCTCGCATGATCATGAGCATGGACATAACCACAGTCCCTCGCATGATCACGAGCCTGGACATAGCCGCGGTCCCTCGAATGATCACGAGCATGGACATGACCACTCCGATCATGAGCACGGTCATAGCCATGCGCAGGGTCATGAGCATGACCACGACGACGGCGATCACGTACACGACGAATCGTGCGGCCACGGGCATCATCACCACCATGCGCATCGCTGAACTCACGGCGCTGCTGCATCTTGCGTCACCGGCACTGCCGATCGGCGCGTTCAGCTACTCGCAAGGTCTCGAAGCCGCGATCGAAGCGCAGATCATCACCGACGCCGATTCGGCCCGCGACTGGATCGCGAGCGGTTTGACCGATGTGCTCGCGCGTGGCGAGCTGCCGTTTCTTGCGCACCAGATGGAGCGCTGGCGTACACACGACTCAGACGGCTTAAAGGAAGCGAACAGCGAATTCCTGGCAAGCCGTGAGTCCGCTGAACTCAGACGCGAAACGGAACAGATGGGCTGGTCACTGCGACAGTTGTGCGTCTCGCTAGAATGGGGCGACGCCGAACGGCGCACGACGCTGGCATCGCTCAAGCCCCTGGCCCAACCCACGGCGTTCGCTTTCGCCGCTTTCGCGCACGACGCAGCGCCTGACGCCGCCCTCGCCGCCTACGCCTTCAGCTGGGTGGAAAATCAGGCCGCCGCCGCACTGAAGGCGGTACCGCTCGGCCAACTCGCCGGCCAGCGCATCATCGTCGCGTTACGCGAGCCGATCGATGCCGCCGTCACACGCGCCTTGGCCACGTCACCAGAAAACATCAACACCTTCGCGCCGCAATTAGGCATTCTGTCCGCGCGTCACGAGTCGCAGTATTCGCGGCTCTTTCGCTCATAGAAACTTTCCATCATGAACGCACCTCATCACCCGGCTCACCCGCCCGTCCGCACGAAGAAACTGCCGCCGCTGCGCGTGGGCGTCGGCGGCCCGGTCGGCTCGGGCAAGACCACGCTGCTCGAAATGCTCTGCAAGGCGATGCGCGAGCAGTACGACCTCGTCGCGATCACCAATGACATCTATACAAAAGAAGATCAGCGTCTTTTGACAGTGGCGGGCGCGTTGCCGGCCGAACGGATCATGGGCGTGGAAACGGGCGGCTGCCCGCACACGGCGATTCGTGAAGACGCATCGATCAACCTCGAAGCCGTCGACCGCATGCTGACGCGGTTTCCCGATGCGGACATCGTGTTCATCGAATCGGGCGGCGATAATCTCGCCGCGACGTTCAGCCCGGAACTGTCCGACCTGACGATCTACGTGATCGACGTGGCGGGCGGCGAGAAGATTCCGCGCAAAGGCGGCCCGGGCATTACGAAATCGGATCTGCTGGTGATCAACAAGACCGACCTCGCGCCGATGGTCGGCGCGAATCTCGATGTGATGGCTTCGGATGCCAAGAAGATGCGCGGCGAGCGGCCCTTCGTGATGTGCAATCTAAAGGCGCTCGACGGGTTGGATGTGGTGGTGAAGTTTATCGAGAAGAAGGGGCTGTTGAAGGTCTGAGGCCTTACTCGCCCGGATGGCATTCAAGCAGGAATGCCATCATTTCGGATCCATCTTTCGATAGATAGAAGCGCACCATCTTCTCGTTGAAGTCACCCGCGCGCTGCGCTGGCACGCTGATCGCATCGATACCGTTCGACATCAACACGCCATTCATCATGAAGCGTGACGTGCGCTTGTTGCCGTCGAAGAAGAATTGCTGCAACGCGCCGAACAGGAAGAAAGCGCAAGCTCTCTCGAAAGCGTTGGAAATTTGATCGGTCAGTGCGCGTGTGCCCGCAGCAAAAACCCGGTTGAGTTCAGGAGCGCCGGGCAAGGTCGGCAGCGGGGTATGTCGCCCCGCCTCTCCCAACGCTACGTCGGGCGTGTATCGCGTTTCCTCTCCTTCGCCACGGAACACGCCGCACCTCGATATCTCATCCGACGCGACAAGGCGATTCAGGTCGCAAAACGTCGCTTTGCCGATCACGAACCGACCGTCCGGAACGACTGCAAGCAGATGTCTGGACGCTCGGATCAGACCCAATATTTGCCCTTGGTCGGATATCTTCCGGCCGCCAACCGTTACGCCATCCAACAGCGTTTTTACTTCGATGAAGGTGAGCGGATTTCCCTCAAGTACGCTCGCATCCCACACGAATTCCGCAAGCATCCGATGAAATCGGAAGCACGCTCGATTGATCGTATAAGTTGGGATATTTTGTGGGATCGTGCCACGGTCCCATCGAAATCCGAGGTCGGTAAAAAGCGTCATCGCAGACCGCAATCAAGTTGTTCACGTCACACAGCGCCGCTGATGCAAAAACCGGCTTAGGCATATCCCAATGGTCAGCGCGCGAAGCGATAACGCGAGCACCACCTTGGCGGCACTCGAACGACTACTCCGGCAACAACGCCATCAACACATC
The DNA here is from genome assembly GCF_013177695.1 of Paraburkholderia solitsugae. GTDB lineage: Bacteria > Pseudomonadota > Gammaproteobacteria > Burkholderiales > Burkholderiaceae > Paraburkholderia > Paraburkholderia solitsugae. The sequence continues at coordinate 47,467 of NZ_WOEY01000132.1, forward strand.
AACAGTCCGTGCCGTCGCGCCACGATGGCGCGCAGCAAACGCCGAGGCCGCGCCGCCCATCGCCAGCCGCCGCGCCTTGTCGCCGAAGAGCTCGCGCAGTGCTCGCGCCAGGTCAGCCGGATCTTGCACCTGCACCGCCGCACCCGCCGCGACCGCATCCGCCGTGGCTTGCGTGAAGTTGAACACATGCGGCCCAATCAGCACCGGCACACCGACCGCACATGCCTCAATCAGATTCTGCCCGCCCAGCGGCAACAGACTCCCGCCGATAAACGCGAGGTCCGAAGCGGCATAGTAAGCGCCCAACTCGCCCATCGAATCGCCGAGCAGCACGTTCACCTCTGACGCCAAAGCAGGCACGCCGCCGCCCGCGCCTGAGCCCGCCGACGCTACCGCCGCGCTCGGCGCCCACGTCGAACGCCGCTCAAGACGCAAACCGGCTTTCTCGGCCAACGCCGCCACTTCGCTAAACCGTTGTGGATGACGCGGCACCAGGATCAGCAACGCATCGTCGATGCCAAGCGCCGCGAACGCTTGCAGCACGAGTTCCTCTTCGCCTTCGCGCGTACTCGCCGCGACCCACACGGGCCGCGTGCCGATCGCCGCACGCCACGCATGACCCCGTGCCGCCAGTTCCGGCGGTGTACTCATATCGAACTTCAGATTGCCGAGCACGGCGACATTACGCGCACCGAGTGCGGTGAGCCGCTCCGCATCCGACGGACTCTGCGCCAGCACCCGCGCAAATCCGCCAAACACATCCTTGGTGGCATGCCCGAACTTGGCAGCGCGCTTAAATGAGCGCGCCGACATCCGCGCATTGGTCAGCACGAGCGGCACGTCCGCGCGACGGCATTCGTCGATCAGCGTCGGCCACACTTCGGTTTCCATCACCAGACCGAGCGACGGCCGCCACGCCCGCAGAAACCGCCGCACCACATGCGGCATGTCGTACGGCAGATAGCTGCGCAGCACACGGTCGCCGAAAATCTCCTCGCCGGTGGCGCGGCCGCTCGGTGTCATATGCGTGAGAAGAATCCGCGCGTCGGGCCGCGCCTTCATCAGCGCGTCGATCAGCGGTTGCGCAGCACGCGTCTCACCCACCGACACCGCGTGCACCCAGATCAGCGGCGCATTGTCTTCCGGCAGCCGACCACGCGAGTAACCGAAACGCTCGGCGATATGCTCGCGATAGCCACGCTCCTTGCGCGACCGGATCAGCAAGCGCAGCACGGCGAGCGGCGCGACGATCCACCAGAGCGCGTTATAAATCGCCCTCAGCATCGGGACTCCGCGCGCTCAGGCGCGAATCCAAATGCAAAAGCGAGTTTCGCAGCGCGATCGAAAAAGACAGCGGCGCTCAAACCAGCGCCCTGCCCTTCAGACGCTCGAGAATGCCGAGCGGCGCGCAGTCCGGCTGCGCCATCGCCTTGACCGGCAGGAAGAAGGTCTGCTCCAGCATGAACTGGCCGGACATCACCGCATGCGAAGTCTGGTCGGAGAAACACACCCACACGCTGCCCGGCGGAAACGGCATGTTCTCCTGCGGGCTCGACTTCTGATACTCGAGATCGGCCTTCATGCCGTCGTGCAGATTCAGCATCAGATGGTCGTATTCGCTGCGCGGCGATTTAGTGACGTGCAGCAGGTTCAGCAGCCACGCGGAGCCCGGCATCTGCGGTTTGATGCGCGGCAGGAAGCGTTTGGCCATATCCTCGAACGGTTCGCCGACGCGCCATACGCGCGGTGCACCATGCGGATTGACGTTGGTGAACACGCGCAAAATGCGCTCGCCATAGTTCGGCCGCGACGGAAATGCATCGACGTGCAAACGGCTATCGTCCTTACGCCAGGACGTCTCGCGCCCTTCCACCTGATGCAGCCGCAGACTCGTCGGCGCGACGCGCAACCTGCCGTTGTACTCAGGAAAGAGCCCATCGACCAACGTACGCGCATTGGACTGATAACGCGCGATCAACGCGCGCACCGCCGATTGCGTGACCGCATCGCCGGCCACGCCGTGCAAGGCGCCGCCGTTCGGCTCAAGACTGATGTTCTTGCGGCTCGGATCGGCCAGTGCGGGATCGAGCAACGCCTGTTCGCCACCTTCGATCGCAAAGCGCAGGTTCGGAAAATACAGTACTTTGCCGCGTTCGACGCCGGCCAGCAGCATCTCGCGCGGCACGGACAGATTGCGTCCGTGCCAGTCAGCGTTCGCTACTTCGATGATCTGGGTTTCGTTCATGGTCGCCCTTAAAACGGATGGAGCATAAGGCGAAGCACGCCGCGTTACACCATTAGAGCAGGCCGAAACCGGCCAGCGCGGACTTGACTTCTTGCAGCGTGGGCGGCTTGCCGGCCGTGCCGAGATTGACAACGTTCGGCGACCAGTAGCCGCCGGTACGCCACGCGGTGGAGAAATTGTACAACTCGACCGTCGGCCGCTTCAGCGCCGCCGCAATGTGAACTAGACCTGTGTCAACGCCGACTGTCGCGGCGGCGCCCTCGATCAGGCCGACCACCGCCGGCAACGAGAGCTTCGGCGGCACGATGGCCGCGGCGCCGAATTCCTTCGCCAGACGTTCGCTGGTGACACGCTCTTCCTCGCTGCCCCACGGCAACACGATCGACGCGCCGCGCCGCACCAATGACTGACCGAGATCGATCCACGCGGTATCCGGCCACTGCTTATCGGCGCGCGAGGTGGCATGCACGAACACCACGTACGGCACCGGCAGGTTCAGATTCGCCTCCGAGAGCGCCAGCGCCGCGCGCCCGGTGTCAATGCCGAAGTCGATATCGTCTGTGGGTTGCGGCTGCGGGTCGTTCAGCGCCGCGGCCACCAGTTGGCGCGTACGCTCGACCACATGGGTGCGCGGCTCGATCGGCACCCGCTTGTCGTAGAAGAAGCGCACCGGCCATTCGAAGCCCGCGCCGTCGGTACGGTTCGCGAGGCCGACCAGCGGTCCGCGCGCCATGCTCGCGACCCACGCGGTCTTGATGAGCCCCTGGCAGTCGATTACGAGGTCGTAGTTCTCTGCCGCGAGCGCGCGGCGAAACGCGCCGATCTCGCGCCAGTTGTCGATCGACAGGATGCGCTTGCGCCAGCGCCGCAGCGACACGGGAATCGCGCGACGCACGCCGCTGACGAGCTCCACGAGCCCGACGAAGCTTTCTTCGACGAGCCAGTCGATCTGGGCCTCGGGATGGCGGCGTCGGATGTCGGCGATCACCGGCATGTTGTGAACGACGTCGCCCAAGGACGACACCCTCACGATTAGTATCTTTTGCACGCTCAAGTGTGGGAAAACCGGCTATCCGGCCCGAAGAAGCGGTGAAAGGACCGCAATTCTATCGCGCCACGAGTAAATGGCATGAAAAAACGCGGCGCGGTAAGTGAAACCCGCGCCGCGTTCGACGGCCGCCGCGGTTCACGAAGAACCACGGCGCCGTTTGAGCCTTTAGAACGGCAGCTTCGCGTCCGGCTTCTCCGCCATGATCACGCGGCGGAAGTCTTCCTGGATGCGCTTGAGCGCTTCGTCGCTATCGGCTTCGAAACGCATGACCACCACCGGCGTGGTGTTCGACGAACGCGCGAGGCCAAAGCCGTCCGGGTACTCGACACGCAAGCCGTCGATCTTCACGACGTCGTCCGCGCCGGTGAACTTCGCGTTTTGCTGCAGACGCGCGATCAGTTCGAAGTTTTCGCCTTCTTCGAGCTTCAATTGCAGTTCCGGCGTGGAATTCGAGTTCGGCAGCGAGTTCAGCAACTTGCTCGGATCGGCCACACGCGTGAGGATCTCGAGCAGGCGTGCACCGGTGTACAAGCCGTCGTCGAAACCGTACCAGCGGTCCTTGAAGAACACGTGGCCGCTCATTTCGCCTGCCAGCGGCGCGCCGGTTTCGCGCAGCTTCGCCTTGACCAGCGAGTGGCCGGTCTTCCACATCAGCGGTTCGCCGCCCTTCTCCTTGACCCACTTGGCCAGATTGCGCGTGCACTTCACGTCGTAAATGATTTGCGCGCCCTTGTTGCGCGACAGCACTTCTTCGGCGAACAGCATCAGCTGGCGGTCCGGATAAATGATCTGGCCGTCTTTGGTGACGACGCCCAGGCGGTCGCCGTCGCCGTCGAATGCGAAGCCGATTTCAGCGTCCGATTCCTTCAGCGCGCGGATCACGTCCTGGAGGTTTTCCGGGTGAGCCGGGTCCGGGTGATGGTTCGGGAACGTGCCGTCGATCTCGGTGAACAGCTCCACCAGTTCGCAGCCGAGCTTCTTGAAGAGTTTCGGCGCGAGACCGCCTGCCACGCCGTTGCCGGTGTCGACCACGATCTTGATCGGGCGCGCGAGCTTGACGTCGCTGGCGATGCGATCCAGATACGCGTCGGCAATGTCGTACTCGGTGTACGTGCCGCTACCGTCAGCGAAGTTTTCGTCGACGATGCGCTGATGCAGCGCGAGGATCTGCTCGCCGTAAATGGCCGCGCCGCGCAGGACCATCTTGAAGCCGTTGTAGTCAGGCGGATTGTGGCTGCCGGTCACGACGATGCACGAATCGACGCGGCGCTCACCGCCCTCGAGCTGCAACGGCACGCTGGCCGCGAAGTAGCCGACGGGCGTCGGCACCATGCCGACGTTGACCACGTCGACGCCGGCCGCACGCAGACCGTCCGACAGTGCCTGGATCAGCTCGGGACCCGAGAGGCGTCCGTCACGCGCGACCACCACGGCGTCGCCGCCTTGCGCCCGCACTTCGCTGCCGAAGGCGCGGCCGATCGAACGCGCTGCGTCGGCGTCGAGCGTCTTGCCGATTACGCCGCGAATGTCATACGCCTTGAAAATAGATTTGGAGATCATGTTGGCTCACTTGCGTGCAATGGAAAATTTTGACCGGCGCATCGCCGAGAGATCGGTAAAACAGTCTGCTAAACCAAGCGATGCGCCCTTGCCGGAAGCGATCCGGTTCCAACTTATAATTGCGCCTTTCGGACATACCCTAATAGATTCCCATTCTAATGCTTAGACGCCCACCTTTTGTAAAGTTGCCGCGACAGCCGGCCTGCGGATGGGCGATCGCGCACCTTGGCGCCGCGCAAACTGCGTCGCTCGCGCAGCCGGCGAAACCGCATTGGCGAGCGTCGACCGGATGCTGACGCTCAAACGCTTCGCCAACCCCGACGTCACGCGCGCCTTCACCAATATCGTCTGGCTCGGGCTGGAGCGACTCACGCAAATCGGCGTGGCGATCGTGATCAGCGGCATGCTGGCGCGCTACTTCGGGCCTGATACCTTCGGCAAATGGCAGTACGCGAACACGCTGCTGCTGGTGCTTTCGCCGATCACCTGGGTGTGCGGCGCGGAAATTCTGGTTCCCACCATCGTCAACCGGCCGCCGGCTCAATTGGGCACGGTGCTCGGCAGCGCCTTCACGCTGCGCTTTTCGGTCTCCGTCGCGGCGCTGCTGCTCACCTGGCTCGGCATCGCGTTGCACTTCTTCGACCCGCTGGTGGGCGCCATGCTCGCCGGTCTCGCGGTGACGATGCTGTTTCGCGAACCGTTCGTCGGCGTGATCAATGCGTGGCTGCAAAGCATGACGTACAGCAAGCCGCAGTTGCTCACCAGCATGAGCACCGCGGTGCTGAAGGCCGCTTTCGTCTATCTGCTGGTGCGCGCGGCGGCGACGCCCGCGCGCTTTGGCTGGCTGTGGGCCGCCGAATCAGCGTTGATCGGCGCGGTACTGCTGATCTATTACATCCGCCGGCATGGCGGCAAGCTCGGCTGGCACCTCGACCGTTCGCTCTTCAAGCACTTCGCAACCGCGGGCACGGTGTTCTGGCTCGGCCTGATCTGTATGTATCTGTTCCTGAAACTGGACAGACTGATGCTCGAGCGGGCGATTTCCTTCGCCGACCTCGGGCGCTATTCCGCCGCGCAACAGTTGAACGAAAACTGGATCACGCTCGCGCTGATGCTCGCGCAGACGATCGCGCCCGCCTTTGTTTATCGCGTGCAGGACGCCGCGCAATTGCGCCGCAACGTGTGGCGGCTCACCGCCATGACCGCCGCGCTGATGGTGAGCGGCGCGATCGTGCTGGATCTGCTGGCGGGGTTCATCATCCGCCGCGTGTTCGGCCCGGATTTCGAAGGCGCCATCGAGATTTTCCGCTGGGCCGTGTGGCTTTCCGTGCCGGCCGGCATCGAAGCGATCGGCAATCTGATCGTGCTGAAATATCAGGCCAAATTCGTGTTGCTCTCGAAGTGGCTGCTGGCGCTGGCCGTGGCGTTCGCCGTCAATCTGCTGGCGATTCCGCGGCTTGGCGCTTACGGTGCGCTGGTGGGTCTCGCGGCCGGGTATCTCGCCGCCGCGTCAGTTAATCTTTATTACATTCGTTTCAAATTGCGCCCATGACGAACTCATCCGCCGCCGCGCATAGGTCCCTCGACGACGTCGCTGTCCTGATGCCCGCGTACAACGGCCAGGCCGACGTCGATCTCACGCTGGCCTCATTCAGCGAAAGCGCGCTGGTCCACGTTCTGATCGTCGACGACGGCAGCACGCCGCCGATCGTCGCACCGGCGATCCCGAACATGGAGATCGACGTGCTGCGTATGCAGGAGAACGGCGGCATCGAGCGCGCACTGCAAACCGGCATCGATGCGCTTGCACAGCGCGGTTTTCGTTACGCAGCACGCATTGACGCGGGCGATCGCAGCGTGCCGCAGCGGCTCGCCAAACAACGCGTGTTCATGGAATTGCATCCGCAAGTGGCCGGCCTCGGCATGTGGACGCAGGTCGTCACGCGTGAAGGCAAACCGCTTTTCATGCTGACGCCGCCGGCCGAACCGAATGAGATCCAGCGTCTGCGCTTCTTCCGTTCATGCCTGGCGCATCCTTCGATGATGCTGCGCATCGACGCGGTCCGCGCGGTCGGTAACTATCGCGCGGCCTATCCTTCCGCCGAAGACCTCGATCTGTTCGTGCGGCTGATGGAGCGCTATGACTGCGCAAATCTGCCGGAACTCGGACTCTATTACGAGCTGAACGAAGGCGGCATTAGCTCGACCAAACGGCGCCGGCAGGTGAACTCAACGCTGCGGTTGCAATTGCGCTACTTCAACGCCGCCAATCTGTACGACTGGTTAGGTCTCGCCAAGAATTTGCTGCATCTCGTGACACCTTACCGCGCATTGCAACGGATCAAACGCACGTTGCTCGCGCCGCGTGCGAGCCATTGATTCCGTGGCCCCGTCATTCACTCCGTCATTCACCGTCGAGCCCGTTCCCGCATGAAGCCTGCCTTGAAATCGACGCCCGCGCTACGCATTACACTCGTCTGTAACACCGCCTGGGCAATCTATACGTATCGGCAAGGGCTGATCCGCATGCTGGTCGGACGTGGCGTCGATGTAACGGTGCTCGCGCCGCGCGACCGTACGTTCGAACTGCTCACCGCGATGGGGTGCCGCTGCATCGAATTGCCGGTCGCGTCCAAAGGCACCAATCCGCGCGACGACCTGCGCACACTTTTGTCGTTGTATCGTTTGTATAGAAGCATTCGCCCGCACGTCGTGTTCCACTACACAATCAAGCCGAATATCTACGGCTCGATTGCCGCGAAACTGGCGGGTGTGCAATCGGTGGCGGTAACGACCGGGCTCGGCTACGTGTTCATCCAGCAGAGCCGCGCTGCGCAAGTGGCCAAAAAACTGTACCGTTTCGCGTTCCGTTTCCCGCGCGAAATCTGGTTTTTGAATCGCGACGACCAGGCCGCGTTTGTCGAGCAGAATTTGTTGGTGCATCCTGAACGTGCGCGACTCTTGCACGGCGAAGGCGTCGATCTCGAACAGTTCGCCTTCACGCCGCTGCCGGAGCGCACGGAATACAAGTTCGTGCTGATCGGGCGGATCTTGTGGGACAAGGGCGTCGGCGAATATGTCGAAGCCGCGCGGCGTGTGCGTGAACGTTACCCGCAGGCGCGGTTCCAATTGCTCGGCCCGGTCGGCGTCGACAACCCTAGCGCGATCACACGCGAAGAGGTGGCCGCGTGGGAACAGGAAGGCATCATCGAGTATCTTGGCGAGGCGCACGACGTGCGGCCCTTCATCGCCGATGCGGACTGTGTCGTACTGCCGTCATATCGCGAAGGCGTGCCGCGCACGCTGATGGAAGCATCTGCGATGGGCCGGCCGATTGTGACGACCGATGTACCCGGCTGCCGCGAAGTGGTGGCGGATGGCGTCAACGGATTGCTGTGCGAAGTGCGCAATGCAGAGAGTCTCGCGGCAAAGCTGGCACACATGCTCGACATGAGCAGCCCCGAACGCCGCGCAATGGCTGAACGCGGCCGACAGAAAGTCGCGCAAGAGTTCGACGAACGCGTCGTCGTCGAAACGTATAAGGACCTGGTGCAAAAAATGACGGGCGTTTTACTTTAACGGAGCTACAGCATGACCACGAAGGGCACGATTCTGGTAACGGGCGGTGCAGGATTTATCGGCTCGCACACATGTGTGGAACTGCTGACCGGCGGCTATGACGTCGTGGTAATCGACAATCTCGTGAACAGCAACCGCGAATCGCTGCGGCGCGTCGAGAAAATCACCGGCAAGGCCGTGAGCTTCTATGAAGCCGACGCGCGTGATGAAGCGGCGCTCAATCGTATTTTCGACGCACACCCGATCACCGGCGCGATTCACTTTGCCGCGCTGAAGGCGGTGGGCGAATCGGTCGCCAAGCCGATCGAGTACTACAGCAATAACGTCGGCAGTTTGCTGACGCTGCTCGGCGTGATGCGCGATCGCAATGTGAAGCAGTTCGTGTTCAGTTCATCGGCGACGGTGTATGGCGTGCCGAAAAGCTCGCCGATCGATGAATCGTTTCCGCTGTCGGCCACCAATCCTTATGGGCAGTCGAAGCTGATTGCCGAGCAGGTTCTGCGTGATCTGGAAGTGGCGGATGCTTCATGGCGGATCGCGACGCTGCGCTATTTCAATCCGGTTGGCGCGCATGAGAGCGGTTTGATTGGGGAGGATCCGGCGGGGATTCCGAATAACCTGATGCCTTATGTGGCGCAGGTGGCGGTGGGTAAGCTGGAAAAGCTGCGGGTGTTTGGCGGCGATTATGAAACGCCGGATGGCACGGGGGTGCGGGACTATATCCACGTTGTTGATCTGGCACGCGGGCATCTGGCGGCGCTGGATGCGCTGGTTAAGCGGGATGCCAGTTTTGTGGTGAATCTTGGGACGGGCCAGGGGTATAGCGTTATCGATGTCGTGAAGGCCTTCGAGAAGGCGTCCGGGCGGCCTGTGCCTTATGAGATCGTGGCGCGGCGGCCGGGTGATGTGGCTTCGTGTTTTGCTGATCCGGCGGCGGCTTTGAACGTGATCGGCTGGCGCGCGGAGTTTGGGATCGAGCGGATGTGTGCGGATCACTGGCGGTGGCAGGCGGCGAATCCGCACGGTTTCGCCTGAATTGACTGCACCTCTCCGGACACAATAAATCTTAGACAGGGAGTGAGACCATGTACATTCATCCGGTGATTCTTTGCGGAGGAAGCGGTACACGACTGTGGCCAATGTCGCGGGGAGGATACCCGAAGCAGTATCTCAGGTTGACCGGCGAAAACTCGTTGGTTCAACAAACTGCATTGCGCCTGCGAGGTATCAAGAACGTTGCGGCTCCCATCGTCGTCACGAATAATGACCAGCGCTTTCTGGTCGCCGAACAGTTTCGGCAGGTAGATATTGCACCGGCATCGATCATCCTGGAGCCTGTCAGCCGTAACACCGCGCCTGCCATTGCAGTTGCCGCGCTGGCAGCGATGCGCGAATCCCCGGAAGCCCTCCTGCTCGTTCTGCCATCGGATCACGTGATTGCAGGCGAAACGGCATTCGTCGCGGCGGTCGAAGCCGCGGCTCAGATAGCCAAAGACGGCTATCTGGTCACCTTTGGTATTGCACCAACCGAGCCACACACTGGCTATGGCTACATCCGTGCAGGTGCGCAGCTTGACGCAGACACCCATGCGTTCGCAGTGGACGCATTCGTCGAAAAACCGGACGAGGCCACGGCGCAGCGTTTCCTTGGTGAAGGCGGCTACTTCTGGAACAGCGGCATGTTCATGCTGCAGGCTTCGACCTTCATGGAAGAACTGCGTCATTACGAGCCAGAAATCGCCGCGCAGGCAGAACTTGCACTCAATGGGGCGCAGCTCGACAACGACTTCACTCGTCTCGACGCCAAAGCCTTCGCCTCCTGCCCGAACGTTTCGATCGATCACGCTGTGATGGAGAAAACGAAACGCGCTGCGGTCATTGCCACAACGAACCTCGGTTGGAACGATATCGGCTCGTGGACTGCGCTTGCCGATATTGCAGAACACGATGTCCAGGGTAATTCGCTTCTCGGTGACGTCCTCACCGAAGCGATGACCAACTCATATGTGCGCGCGGAGCATCGCCTGGTGGCCGCCATCGGCCTCGATAACGTCGTTATCGTCGAGACCGCTGACGCCGTACTGGTCGCCCATCGGGACCAGGTGCAAGACGTCAGGAAAATTGTTGCCCGGTTAAATGCGACCGGGCGTCACGAGTCGGTCACGCATCGTCGTGTGGCACGCCCCTGGGGCTCGTACGAAGGCATCGACAGCGGCGACCGCTTCCAGGTCAAACGCATCGTCGTTCGCCCTGGCGCGCAGCTGAGCCTGCAGATGCATCATCACCGTGCCGAGCACTGGGTGGTCGTAAAGGGCACCGCACTCGTGACGAACGGTGGCAATGAAATCATTCTGACAGAGAACCAATCGACCTATATTCCACTTGGAATCACGCACCGCCTGAAAAACCCGGGCAAGATCCCGCTCGAGTTAATCGAAGTGCAATCCGGCGCCTATCTTGGCGAAGATGACATTGTGCGATTCGAAGATACCTATGGGCGGGCGGAAAAGACATAACGTCCATAAGAATCTGACAACACAACAAGGCGTTGTCACATCAAGGTGTTCGCGTCGCAGTAGTGCGATGGACGGAGCTTTCCTTAAAGGCCAGACGGATTCTGGGTAAGCTCGGTGAAACGATGCTAGAAGCAAAGCGTTTGCCGAGTTGTTTGCGCTGGATGCTCAATTGAAACCGGAAATGCCAGCGAACGGCGCAACTGATGATGGCGCACGAGAATCGATGGCAATAGTACAGTGACGGCGCATTGACTCAGGGTGTTGGTTACCGGCCAGCGTCGTCATCTGATCTGCTAACCGTCGCACGGCCCGCAGGAGCGACTGATGACGAGGCGACTCAGCATGACGACGCGACGGATCGCTGATTGAGGCAGGCGCAAAGTGGCAATGGGTGGGCAACCGGCTGGAAAACGCCTGATTCTGGACGCGTCTTTAGAACCGACGGGTTGTCATCGTCAGGACATGATGCGTTGCTTTTTCCCGACACTGGCTCGCGCGCTCTTGCCAGCCGGCGTATCTGTATGATCCAATCAGCTCCAGCGCAGTACCCGTTTTACCCCGCCGATCAGGCATGATTCACCGGTTCCCGCCTGTTGTTCAGGGCCTGAATCGTAATTGGATTTGCGCGATGGACGCTTTTGTCCATCCTTGAGAAATGGACGAATGGTCGTGGTTTATCTGCCGACCACGGATCATTAACGTAAAAGCTGTGTTGTTACGGCTGAATGACCAGAAAGATTTCAACAGTCTGCTGGCGTGTTTGCGCGCGCGGCCCCTGTCTGCAATATTTTTCCTAGCCAAAATGGACGTGAAAGACACCGCCATGTGGCTCTTCAATCGTCCAGATGTGAACCTTGGGTAGCAGGCAAGCCGCATGCACATGCGGCGAGTACGTATTGTTATGGCTGGAGCCATCCTGCCTGACAGCGTATCCATAGGACTCACCAGACCGCCTGCGCCAGCCGCAAGGCTGCACTGCTTGCTGCGGTCGATAAACTTTTCATTTTAAACTGTTGTATCACGTTGAGTGCAGCCCATAGCTGCGGTCAGGATAGTCATAAGTCGCTGCATGTCACCGCTTTCGCGGTACCGCAACTGACCGTCCGGCCGCCCAGCCAGGCATGATTCACCGGTTCCCGCCTGTTGTTCAGGGCCTGAATCGTAATTGGATTTGCGCAATGGACACTTTTGTCCATCCTTGCGAAATGGACGAGTGGTCGTGGTTTATCTGCCGATCACAGATCATTAACGTAAAAGCTGTGTTGTTACGGCTGAATGACCAGAAAGATTTCAACAGTCTGCTGGCGTGTTTGCGCGCGCGGCCTCTGTCTGCAATATTTTTCCTAGCCAAAATGGACGTGAACGACACAGCCATGTGGCTCTTCAATCGTCCAGATGTGAACCTTGGGTAGCAGGCAAACCGCATGCACATGCGGCGAGTACGTATTGTTATGGCTGGAGCCATCCTGCCTGACAGCGTATCCATAGGACTCACCAGACCGCCTGCGCCAGCCGCAAGGCTGCACTGTTTGCTGCGGTCGATAAACTTTTCATTTTGAACTGTTGTATCACGTTGAGTGCAGCCCATAGCTGCGGTCAGGATAGTCATAAGTTGCTGCATGTCACCGTTTTCGCGGTACCGCAACTGACCGTCCGACCGCCCTGCTTCGAGCCCCGCCTCGCACCCAGCGTCTACACGCCACTACTGGCATTTCTCCGAGCCCCCCGTACGCAACCACTCCTGACCCAGGACACGTTGTGTGCGCTCCGTGCAGATGTCCTGCACGCACCCGCGGCTCCCTTCGACTCCCAGCAAACATTGCACTGAGGATCTCAAACCGGGTTTCGCCGGTTCTCCCAACTTAACTCCAGATTCCCGCGCACATCAGCTACCCATCAACAGCAATCGCAACCCCGGACGGCAGTCCGCTTTCCCGCAGCTCGGGGAGCGCCACCTCTGCCATTGGCATCCCAGGCCCCAATGCAAATACCTGCGAAGTCCGCACGCAGAGCTGCACCTATTTCCCGCTGGATAAGTGTGCCTACCCAGCTTTGCCCCGGAGTGACTGATGACCACTTGCATGCTGCCTCACCCGCTTCACCCGCTTCACCCGCTTCACCCGCTTGACTCGCGTCATCCGCTACAGCCGTTACACCAACGTCCCAGCCACACTGCGCTGCGCCGTGCACTGCAAGGAATGCTGACTGACGACAGCTGTGCGTTTCCCCGCACAGATACGCATGGGCGCGCCCGTGCAATCTCAAAAGGAGCAGAAAAATGAGCTGGCTTTCAAACTATATGCACGAAATCGGGTGCGGCAAGCGCCGAGCCCAGGGCGCCTTTGCGAGTCACAGGAACACGATGTGCGAATTCACTGCATTCGCCCGCTTCATGCGAACCCTCGGTATCAAGCCCAGGCGCGTCAAAGACACACCCGAGTTCGCAATCCTCCTCTATATCCAGCACTGCGTCGCGAGGGGCATTGCGCCCGGAACAGTGCGCAATACGACCACGGAGATCCGGTGCGCCCTCAGGCGCGCCGGCCGGAATATTGACTATCTGACAAACGCGGCGATGGGCATCTCGTCGCGCGACCGTAATGGCCAGAAAAGGGCGTTACTGCCGCCTGAAGTCGATGAGTTCGTCGCTCGCGCCGCGCGATTGAACATGGGGTTCGCATTGCTGCTCTTGCTGCAGCGCCTGCTGGGCCTCCGCCGACTCGAAGGGCTGCGCAGCGCACCGGATCTTCAACTCTGGCTTGACTGCATCACCGCCGGCGATCACACCGTGCCAGTTACCCGCGGCGTAAAGGGCGGCAGGCCCCGAGCGGTCACCATCCTCATGCAACGGCGCGAAGAAACAATCCGGGTACTACGCTCAGCGGTTCAGTACTGCCACGTCAATGATGGCCAACTGATCACGGGCCGCCGCGACTCGCTAGAGAGTGCCTTGAACAGACTGAAGGCCATGTACACCACGATTGGCATGAAGGGCGAGACTTCCTCCCACGCAATGCGCTACACGTTTGCACAGGAAAAGGCGCTGGAATACCTCCAAAGCGGCATGGAAGAACACGCAGTACTCGTTCATGTGAGCGCTGACCTTGGGCACGGACCATCCCGTCAATCCTTCACGGCTCGCGTGTACTTGCGTGGAATTTTTTCGCATTTCTCAAGAATCATGCAGGGAAGCCGGTTTATGGGTTGCGCGCGCTACCTGATCGAAGTCTTTAACGATCTACGGGACCCGAATTCCTCCCGGAAGACGCGCAGAAAATCCGGCTGGATAAGAAAATGAAATTAGTGAGTGATGGTACACGTATGCGATGCGATATCAATTTCATTCCACATTATCTGGAATCCTATTCAACCTCGGTCAGACAAAATCTACTGGGAGCACGGCAGTCCATTTTCAGGAAAACGACGCACCCAGTACTACCGTGCATTACCTTTCCCCTGACCTTGCCAACCACGTTCACGCTATCCACCTCCAACCCCAGGAGCCTATTCCTATGCATTACCCTGACTTGAAGCAGCAGATCGACCGCATTGCCAACTCCTACTCGCACGACGGCCAGTTCGCCCGGCTGATGAATCCTGCGTGGGAGATCTTTGAGGCGTTTATCGCAGGCCAGCACGCCGCTGACCTGAAAAGCCTCGACGAAATCCCGACGTCGCTGTTCGCGCCGTTCGTCGCCCACTGTGAGGCTTTGCAGATGCCGCAATCACAACTCTTCATGGTGCTCGCCGCAGTGCGGATGCTGCTGGTTCTCGCAGGCCGCGATCACCGCGATCTCACTGGTCTGGTCGCCCCACGCAAGCGCAAACGTGTGAGAAACGCCGACAGCGGTGCCTATCAGTTTGAATATTTCCCCAAAGACGCTGGCGCGAGCCCGGAAAACGTTGCGGCGGACACCGGGAGCACGAGGAACAGCGCGAACGATGAGCCTCACTGGCGATGAAAAGCGATGACTACGACTCCCCAGGCATCAGGACCCGCCATGAAAAGTGACTCCGGCAATTCCAGCGCCCGGGGGCCGCCAGGCGCGATGGCTATCGACAGCGCGGCATGAAAACGACGTCGCGGCGAGAACATTGACCATCGCGGCGCTCCCAGCCAGAAGAGGCGGGAGCCGGCGTTAGGTCTGTTGCCAACAATCCAACTTCCACACTGCCACAGATGAAACCACAATACATTCTTCTCACCGCACCGAGCACTACCGATAACCTTGAAACGACCTGCTCGCTGGCGCAGGCACATTTCCCCGGGCAGGTAGTCACCGTCAGCAATCAGCGTGGCAGCAATGCAAATGCTGAACCCGACACACACCGCTTCACACCTGCTCGCTTCGAGGAAAGCTACAGGAAGCTTAGCTGCACATCCGGCCGCGCTATCCTCTGCATTGCCCCCTCCGGCTTCGATGCACTGTGCGAATTTGCACGCGAAACGCCCGGAACGCTCGGCGACCTTCACAGCGTCATCATCACACTCACCCCTCGGGAGGAGTCCCAGCGTGGCGCGATCACTCAGATCGCGAAGCTGACCGAGGCGGGCATGATGCCTGGGCAACTGCGCATTCTGCGCACCGGTGTCCCGGCCATGAAGTTGGTGAAGTCGGGTCAGGAAAGCACGCGGTGGTTCGAAACCCTCGACACCTACCTCGTCCAGAACCCACAATTCATCAACTGCAATCCGAATGCAGTCATTCAGGAATCCACTGTACTTACGGCACTGGAGCGGGCCCACATTGCGTGTGGCGATGCCATGCGCGAGTCTGTCAACTATGAGACGTTACTGGCTGAGGCTCACAGCCGGGGCGCGGACGAGGGTGAGCTAGCCGGACTGGTTGATCGGATGGTTCTCCAGCGGCGATTCCAGGCACTGAAGCCCGCGCTCACGCAGGCGCTCGGCATGGTGCTGCCGCAGGCCATCCCGTCTGTGGCCTCCCACGAGCAAGCTGGCGAAGAACGGGCTGCCAAACCAGCCGCCAGCGAAGTCGCGCCGGAGTCGACATCGGCGGGTCACATCGCCGACGAACCACTGGGTTTCAAGCCGGTGTAGTTCCGCTCACTTACCGGCGCGAAACATGTGAAGTAAGCGCGTATGCCCTCGCGGATGAAGCAAATCCGGATCGCACGATTTTTCCACGTTCTGGATTATGGGTGACGCCATTCCAGCCATACCTGCTGATCCACGCGATTGCCCGCGAAACGTTGTTCGTCCACCGTGATCGTCTTTGAGAGCTCGCGGTGGACGCCGACGATCATGATGGCAATGCGAGCAGCCATGCTGCTTTGCATGAACGCCCCTTTATGCGCAAGTTTTCAAGTACTTTGACTTAAACAAGATAGGCTGCAGTTTTATATGCGGCCTTATTGCAGCCTGATACGCTGCGGGCCCCGATGAAATCCGCTGACTCGCTTCCTCAGTTGACGCACGAGCTCGAGGCTCTTTGCAGCATGCAGGTTTAGCAAGTCACGGTCCGACCTGTCTTGTCATCGCACTTGTTGCCAGCGCAACCTTTTGACGCTCCTATAAACGTTGGTGCTCGACGCCAGCCAAGCTATCACGCAGCTCTCACGCTCACGTGGTTGTTCTGATACGGCCTGTTGTACGCCAGAATGGCCCAGATCGTGCGGGCCTTCTTGTTCGCCAGCGCAACGGTTATTACGTTGAACCGCCGTCGCTTCTTTATCTGCTCGAGCCATGGTCCGGTGTCTTTCGAGTGGAAGAGCACGCTGCGTGCACCGTGGATCAGCAGAGTGCGCAAATAAGTTTCCCCTCGGTTACTTATACCGAGCAACTCGACCTTTCCTCCCGTGCCCGTTTGCGCGGTTACCAGACCAAGCCAGGCAGCGAACTCCCGTCCAGACTTGAACGATTTCGGGTCGTCCATCGCTGCAACCGCAGCAGTTGCAGTGAGCAGCCCGACGCCAGGTACCGCA
This sequence comes from Paraburkholderia solitsugae, assembly GCF_013177695.1. GTDB lineage: Bacteria > Pseudomonadota > Gammaproteobacteria > Burkholderiales > Burkholderiaceae > Paraburkholderia > Paraburkholderia solitsugae. The sequence continues at coordinate 64,364 of NZ_WOEY01000132.1, forward strand.
GCAATGGCGTTGCACATGCGGTCCTCTTTCATCGATGCCTGCAACCGTCGCTCAATATCGACGATTTGCCGGTCCAGGTTTCGAGGTCATTCCACATCTCACTCAGCGACTCAATCAGAATCGCCGGCAGACGCTCAGCCAGCCTCGCGAGCACTCCAGGAATTGCCTTGTCCAGCGCCTCGCGGCTTCTGCCCATGACTTCGCCGTATTCACTCAGCAGCCCCTCAGGCTGTTCATCTGCATCGTTCGGAATTTGACCTTCTGGTGACGCATTCGGTGCAGCGCGAGCGCGGCCTGCTGGGCTTCGGTTTTTACCACGACTGCTTTCCTGGGCATCTGCGTAGCCATCCAGATCGCACGTGCGTCCGCCGGATCATTTTTGTTGTCAAGCACGAAGGCCTTGACGAACTTCGCCGGCATAAGCTTTACGTGGTGACCCGTTTCGATTAACCGTCGTGCCCAATGCTGGGCTCCACCGGAAGCTTCCATGCCCACTATACAAGAGCTCCGATTCGCAAAAAGCTCGAGAAACAGCGCACGCTTGAGTTGCTTGCTAACGATTTCACCGGTGTCAGCATCCACCCAGTGAAGCTGGAAAGCGCTCTTCGCGATATCAACCCCGACCGTCGTGCAGTTCATTCCCGATTCTCCAATTAGCCAATGAATGCCTCAATGATCTTCCGATTTCGACATTCATGCCGTCGATTTCCACAGATCTGCTGCCTCACAGGGACACCATGCTTGGTAGGCGGGGGCGTTGATTCCATTTGACGCTATCCATCGGCGCGCTATCCATCAGGGCTCATCTCATCGACGTCCGTTACGCCGGTCCAGATCCCGGGACGCGCGGGAACGGCGCCATGGATGGACGATCGTGAAATGCGCACGGTAAGCTGGTATTGAAAATGAAGATGCGGCGTGCGCGCGCGACGGATCAAACTGTGGATGACACAGATGGGAAACTCCGGGAGAGATAGGTGGACGGATTCGTACGGCCATCCGCCCACACCGTCTCGGGTGTGGGCCTAAAGCGGATGGCAGACTACGACCTATTTTTTTCTACGCAGCCACCGCGCGGCGACGACTAGCGGCTGCACGCAGTCAAGGAATACGGCAAGGCATTCTGTCCAGAAGACATACCAGTAGAAACCAAATTTTCGCATGTGTATTTTCTCGCTTGAGTTGGTGAAAATCTCGCGCGCTGCGGCCGCTAACGGATCTGACCGTTGCACATCTTCTCGCAGCGCTCCAGACAATCGTGTGGCATCACGTCCGACGCTGGCAGTGCGGGAGTGGAATGTACAATCCATAACACTATGGCGACGACACCACTGCTTAATGTTGCTGTCACGATGGCGAGTAATGGAAGATCGATATCGCCGCTATCGGATGGAAAGAGGCATTCAACTAGTTTTCGTAAGAGATTCATTCGGATTCCATTTTATTGAGAATGAAAATTAGACTATTGCGCGGCACAACGGACAACAGCCGCAATGCCAGTCTCTCTCCTGAATAACTGAACGCAAGCTTCGCGAGCGCGTGTCACCGGAAGCCCGAGAAGCAGGTGGCCGGGTTAAAATAACCCTGGTCTTTGCGACTGGTCACCAGGGCGCGCATTACCGGGTTCGGAGGCCTGATGCATTCCATCAGGAGAACGACTCACTCGCCCATGGAGCAGCGCCAGTATGTGCGAACAATGGCCAACGGATCATTTCAATAGTGGCGGATTGTGAAGCGCAGTCCGGAAGCGGAGCTAGAGATATCGCTCCTCAAGCGTGACCACCGCGCGCCGAAGGGATGAAGCCTCTCCACGCTACTGCCGCTCACCCTGCTTGGCGCGAACGCTGCGAGTAATGCGCTGCCTGATCCGCGAGGGCGACGCGTACGTCACCCGCCAATTGACGACAGCGACCCGACGGGTAATCCGTCAGTTCGCGATGACGAGCGTGGTAGCGCACGATGCCCCTTTCGGGTGAAAAGAGGCGATACTCGAATCATCTTTTCGTTTTTTCGAAGATTCCAGCCTGGTTGACCGTAATTTGTGATCGTGCCCCTACTGGTACATCCAGCGCACGACCGCAAGCCAAGCGTTAGGGTGCGATTTGCCGAACGCAACCGGGCGCTGCCTTTTCGCGATAAGCCACTGGGCAATGCAGCAGCCCGGGTCCGCGGCGTTGAACTTCGTTGGCGAATCTGTCGTCAAGCCGATCAAGTACTACAGCAAAAACGTTGGCAGTTTGTTGATGCAGCCTGGCGAAGATCCGGCCTGCAGTCCTAACAATTTGACGCCAAACATGGCGCAGGTGTTGCTCGGCAAGCACGAGAAACTGCGCGTGGTCGGCGCGCGACTGTGAAACGCCGGATGGCACCGGCGTTCAGGATTGCGTTCATGTGGTCAATCAGGCGCTCGGGCATCTGGCGGCGCTGGATGTGTTAATCAGACTGGCATCCATGCTGCCGCTCGCATAGGTGACCGCGCTGCCGACCGGAATTCCATTGCCGTTGCTGTTCCGGTTGATCCGCTCGCCATTCAGGTTGATCGATATAATGTCGATCTGTGAAGCGAGATGAGTTCATCGTCCTGTCCACGTCGGCTTCAACGCGTTGCGCGAGTTATACCGATGCGCCACTGCGGTTGGATTGATTCGCCACGTGAACGGTATAAAGCGCCCCGACGTGTCTGGACGCATCGGGAGACTGCCACATGGGAACCTGACGCCCGCTGGCTGCCACGTTCCTTGCTTACTGGCCCCCTCATTCCCTACCTGGCCGGCTCATGTTAGCTGTTAGCTCTTAGCGATCGCGATCAGAGACTCAACCAGCGACTGTTCTCTGATTCAGCGATCCAATTTCCCAAGTGAGCTGACGGCAACTGCAGCTTGTGATACGCCATCAATATCAAACTAGGCATGGCCCAATATATTGCCGATATAAGTGGCGCGCCATGACCAGCAGGGATCGTCAAAGCCTTTTCCCATTTGATACTCATCAAATGTGCCGCAAATTCGACCTCTGACAGCATCACTTCCCGCGCACGCCCGGCGTGCTCAGCCACCCAAACGGGATTTGCGAGATTTTCTTCAAACAGCGATTCGAATTGCCTGTCATTTGCCGGTTTCCAGTCCATAATTTGTAGCTCTGCGCCGTCGGTGTTCACCAAGGCGCCCACGCCAAGACCGTGTCGCGGTGTCCAGAACTCGCTTATCGCCCACAGGTTCCAAAGACGCTGAACCAGGAGCGGACTGACTACGGTTTCACCACACCCCGGAAAGAACGCGATTCCATAGTCGTCTTTCTTCAATCTTAAAACCTCCGTGTCAGAAATTGTGGTGAGCTTTTGCTGAACCGGGCTGGCAAAATCAATCATCATGTCCTCCTTACCTGAAGAATCAACCGCGCGCGGGGAACGCACCGGTCGGCGTCATCGCAATCACGAAACAATGCTCGGCATGCCATGAGTGGCAACAGACCAGATGCATCGCGACTCAAAGAATAACCAAAATGAATCCCCGCGTGGAGTTGAAAGTCGCACCGTTTTGCACGTCATTCGTACGCGCTCGGGAGGAACTTTCGTTGTACCATCAATCCGCTCACCGACCACGCCAGATTCCTATGACTGTTGCCCCTTCAAGCGTCAACTTTTTGACCCGTAAATTAGGTTAGGCGATGCATGCTGCGTTCCTCGCTCCATTAAAGGCAGCAGTGCCAGTGAGGATGCCGGCGCCCCCAACCCCATACATCCGGTTGAAGAGCATCCTTGGCAACACCGCCCCCTGCGGGAGAGTCGGAAGTTTTGACAACCTCACTTGTATGTAGGCCTCGCTGTTGCCTGGCCGTTTTCACCAAACACGACCTGCGCGGCGGCTGACATATCACCGGGACATAAACGGGCTCCAGCGCCTCGCAGGGCGCGGACGGCAGCGAAGTTGATCGCCTGGGCGATGACCGCGTCGGCATCGGCGATTGATCGCCCGGCCAGCACCGCAACGCAGCGGTCAAGCACACCCGGAGCGACGGTGTAAATGTTGCCGGCCACCTTCGCCAGCTTCTGGCCGAGATAAGCCCGCATGTCCTGCGGTTCCGGAACGTCGAAGCGGACCTTTTCCTCGAACCGCCCGCCACGCAACACTGCGCTATCCAGGCGATCGTAGTGGTTCGTGGCCGCGATATACATCACGTCCCGAACCCGGCCGTCAACACCGTCAACAGTTGCCAGGATTTCATTAGTCAAACGCGCCACGTTCGAGTAACGACGGTCGAGCAGCGTATCGTCAGCTTCTTCGATGAAGACGATTGCCGGACGGATATCCTTTGCTTCACGCACCAACCTGCCCCAGAGGTTCGGATTACTTACAAGCTTCGCGCCGGTCGTCATCAGGAACGCCCATCCACTTGCCTGGGCAAGCGCCATCGCCGCCTGAGTCTTACCCGTCCCCGGAGGACCAAAGAAGATTGCACCCCGGGGAAGGCTGCCGCCCATCTTTTCCAGGTTGTGGACCTGCTGCATCCTGTAGGCCATATCACGCAGGACAGTGCGTGCCTCGCCCGGCATGATGATTTCGTCGATCGACTTCACATCCTCTGGCAGCTTGCCCTTGCGGCCCTGGATCAGGCGCATCGCCCGCATTCCGAGGTCGAAAGTCACCTTGCCCGCGCCGAACTTGCCGTCGCGGCGCATGTCGGCCAGTTGTCCACCGATGCTCGTGAGGCGGCTGGCGCTGAAGCCGGACCAACGCTCGGCCAGGCTCGTGATCGCTACCGGTTCAACAAAGGAGGAGCCGAGGCTTTCACCGATGGACTTACGCAGGATTGCCACTCGCGCTTCCATATCGGGCGGCGGGATTTCGATCTTGTAATCGAAACGCCCATCGCGGATAGCCGCAGGATCCAGCTTGTCGATAAAGTTCGTGGCAGCCACAAGGACCACACGAGTACCGTGCAGGTTGTTGATGTTCGTCAACATCACGTTCGCCATATCCCGGTCCATCGAATGTCCGCCTTCGTCACGGGGTTTCGTGAACGAGTCGAATTCATCGATGAACAGGACGCAAGCGCCAAGCCGTCGAGCCGTGCGGAACATCGCGTCGATCTTCTGAGGCGTCTCGTTGATCCACTTCGATGCGACATCCCCGTAGGTGATCGACATGAAAGGCACCTTCAACTCGCCCGCGAGTGCCTCGGCGAAAAGTGTCTTGCCGTTACCGGGGTCTCCGAACAGCAATACACCGTTGCGCTTGTTACCGCTGCCGCGCACGATATCCTCACCAGCCGCCAGCATTCGCTTCTTGGTCTCGCCCATACCGACCAGATCGGCGAACCGGTAGCGCGCCTGCTGCACGTTTTGATCGAATAGGTAGACCGGCTGCGACGGCTCAGACCGGTGCCGTGGTAACTGCGCGGCCGCACCGGCATTCGCTGTAGACCGGCCTTTCGCTGCCTGCTTTCTCAACCAGTAGCGCTGGATCAGGATGCCACCAGCGGCTAGACCCCAGATAGCCAAACCGTACCCGCTTAATCTGTCAATCGGGAGTGCGATGCGCAGCAGCCCCACACTTAGCACAAGAAACGCCGCGCTCGCCCACCGCCCGCTGCGTCGGTCCTGCACCCACACCGAGACGGCAGCCATGAGCGTAAGCGAAAGCAGCTGGGAGCGCTGGGCTGCCCCGAGGAGATAGCCCAAAGCAGGCGAGTGCACGATACTCAAAATAAACAGGCCCACAAAAATCAGGCGCAAGGTAAGGCCCACTGGCGTTCTGAACAATCCATTCATAGATTTAGCTCGGTCTGTAGATTAAGGCAGCGGGCTGCGTCGACTGATACAACGCGCCGGCCGCCAGGCATTGGTTGGCATCGCTACTGATGCAAGCCGCATTTAGGTCTACCTGCGTGGCATGCGGCTCCGCTCGCGCGGTTTGTGGCGGCGTTTCTTGAGCCAGCATCTACGCACGCGTACCCGCACACGTTTAAGCCTGCGGCGCTTCCAGCGGCGTTCGGCATGCCGGAGGCGGCCGATGCGGCGCGCCATTTGCGAACGCATACGCTTCATAAACATCTCGAGCACCTCAACGGGTACCGACTCAGCAATGTAGACATTGATGCCCGTGCCAGACACCTTCACAACCCGCTCGCCAGTGCCCATAAATGTAAAACGTTCAATCTCCATGCCTTTTCCTCTCCGAAAAATAATGCTGTTCGTCCGTCTGTATCAATGGCGCCCACCGCACGCCTCGGCTGTGCCATCACCATCAGGTCCGTGGATCGCCAGATTGCTGCCACAACGATGCCTAGGGTCGTGAAGCGGGTGACGCTGCTATTTATTCGACAGTCAAGCGCGGCCCGATGCCAGACGGCGCTATGCACCATGCTCACCGACTCAGAAAACCGCAAGGGCTGGCGAATACCGCATACACACTAGTCACCCGACCGCTACAACACTGAGCGCGTGAGCGCGACGGCGAAGCCAGGATCGCACAACGTTTTGGGGATGCAAATCGAGCGCTGATGCCGGTGCGGCACTGGCGGCTATCAGCACAAGGCGCTGTGGAAAGGGAATGCGAGGAGGCTTGCGACAGCTATATATCGCTGCTGTGCGGATAGAAGTGTTGGGAGGTAATGACCTACTCCTCACCAGTCCGGTTCGGATATCGAATCATTTCGTGACCGAATGGCGAGTTAGCGGCACGGCGGACTCCCCGATCGCCCCGTCGATCTGTCTCAGCGCATCTTGGCGCCCTGCGATGTCGCTGCATTCGCTTAACCGACATGTCGACAGATACCGACGAACCGCTCACGTCGCCCGAAGGCCCCCGAACGCGGCTAGACTCACACCCGACGCGTGAAGGAGATAAGGTCGAAACTGGTGTACGGGGGGATTGAGGCGGGAGATTGAAGGCGGTGGAGGTTTCAGCTGAGAATCTGATTGTCGAAGTCGGAAACCAGCAACCAACAAACCATCCACCATGAGCAAGTTTACGGAAAAAGAAGTCGTCGGTCTATCGGCAACCGGTCTGGGTCTGGACGAACTGGTCCGGCAGGGAGCGCGCCAGGTGATCCAGCAGGCAATCGAAGCAGAGCTGTCGGCGCTCCTGGAGCGGTTCGAGAACGTCAAGACCTTGCACGGACAGCGTGCCGTGGTGCGCAATGGCTATCTGCCGGAGCGCGAAGTGCTGACCGCGGCCGGCCCCATTGCGGTGAAGGTCCCGAAGGTTCGCGATCGATCAGGATCAGGTGTGAAGTTCAATTCATCGATTGTGCCGCCGTACGTGAGGAAGTCGCCGCGCGTGAGTGCCGCGCTGCCGTGGCTGTATCTGAAGGGCATCTCGACGGGCGACATGAGCGAGGCGCTGAGCGTGCTGCTGGGAGATGACGCCAAAGGCTTGTCGGCCAATGTGGTGAGTCGGCTGAAAGCGCAATGGGCCGACGAGCACGCCAGCTGGAGCCGGCGGGACCTGTCAAAGTCGCGCTACGTGTATTGGTGGGTTGACGGCATTCACACTGGGCTGCGAAGCGAGAACTCTGACGGCCAGTGCCTGCTCGTGATCATCGGCGTGAGGCCCGATGGACGCAAGGAGCGTGTGGCAATCGGCGACGGGTATCGCGAGTCGAAGGCGTCCTGGCAAGAGCTGCTACTCGACCTGAAGGCGCGCGGCCTGCAGGCCGGTCCACTGCTGGCAGTCGGCGATGGGGCGATGGGCTTCTGGGCTGCGCTGGAAGAAGTGTTTCCTGCGACACGCGGCCAGCGCTGCTGGTTTCACAAGATGGGCAACGTGCTCAACGCGCTGCCGAAGTCACAACAGGGACGCGCGAAGGCAGACCTGCAGGCGATCTGGATGGCCGCTACGCGCGCCGACGCGTACGCTGCGTTCGATCGTTTCGTAACGGTCTATACGGCGAAATATCCGAAGGCGACCGAAACTCTGAAGAAGGACCGGGAGAGCCTGCTGGCGTTTTACGACTTCCCCGCCGAGCACTGGCAGCATTTGCGCACGACGAATGCGATTGAGTCGACGTTCGCGACCGTGCGACACCGCACTACGCGTACGCGCAACTGCGTGTCGCGACCAACCTTCCTCGGTCTGGCATTCAAGCTGATCGAGGAAGCCGAGAAAACCTGGCGCCGTATTAACGGCCCCGAACAAATCAAGCTGTTGCTGGAGGGTATTGCCTTCAGGGACGGAGAACCGGTGCAAGGCGATCAACCGGGTCAGCAGAAACTCGCCGCTTGACATCGCCGGCCATCAACTGCCCATACACCAGACTTGACGTTATCTCCGCGTGAAGGCGAAAGACCTCTTTATGCCAGTACCTATCCCCGACATTTCAATTCACAAGATGAGATTCATTCACGGCATTAGAACGTGCACCCCGGGAAGCCAGACACGGTTATGAACCATTGTCATTCTTGAGCGCGACATTACGCTCAGGCCTTTTTTTAGCATGTGGGCTTCCCCAGTCACGCCTTTCGAAATACCGTGAACCCAATGAAACTGGGAAGATCTGAGCTGGTGTGCAAAGCACCAATCGATTGAGGTTAGATTTTCGGTTAAGTCGTTGAGGTCAACGAGGGGCGCCACGCCCTCAACCTTACAGATCTGACAGCATCGTAGGTCCTCCGGGCAAGTTTTCGGAGGCACGAGCGGTATCAAGCCATTTACGCGCGCAGCAGATATGTCGGCCGGGCGACACACCGTCGGGTATGGTCTTTGATTTAAAAAGCCTTTTTACCCCCCTGCCGTGAAACCGTTTGCCATATTTGTAAAGCACCATAGTTTGGATCGCGCTGGTGCCATTGGAAATTTCCAGCGGCCTCCCTTGGGATCCTGCGACTTTCTGGTCGACCGACACGTTGCGATGCCTGGCACGTTGGGTCATTGGCACGACGACATCGAATGAATTCGGGTGTCCATTCATATAGGCACCCTCAAGGACGGCACCGTCTGCTGAGCGCCATGTCTGTCGGCGGGACTCGACCAAAGACTCGTCCTCTACGCAGAGACATCCATGACAATCTGTCTGGCTCCTGCACACATCCCAACTCACTTCACCTCACTCACACGTACCACCGATCCCATTCACTTTGAAAGCTGGGTAGCGGTAGCACGCGGAACATCGCCGTCTACTTGAAATATCGCATCAGATGATGTTTTTTTCAAAGCCTTCAGCAGCTCGATTCCGGGTATCTTGAGAGCCATCAGCCAGAACATCGTTAGAACTACACCCCTTTCAACTGGAGGACAAAGATGCACTCAAAAAAATCCGTCAGCATTGCCAAGCGTAGCCGTCCTCGTGCAAAGCGCGAGTTTCGGGCCGTTGTACAACCTGACAGATCCATTCTTCTCTGGCTGGCGCGGCGGCGCATCGAGGTCTACGTCCGTCCATCGCTAGTGGATGTTTTTCTGAAGATCGTGGACAGCGAAGAAATCGAGCACCCTGAAATTTCGCTTGGCAGGGTTGATGAGCCCCCGTAGAAGGAAGCGGCTACATCCTGGTTATCAACGACACCCTTCTGGTGTTCAAGCAAAAGGAAATGCGGCGCTTGCGGGCGTACTGCAAGCGGGAGTTGATGGGACCATGACATGCCTGATATAGCGTCATCAACGCCACAGATCAGATCGGCAGCGTGCGAAACAAATGCTGGCAATCGCCCCTTCTGGCATCTTGACACCGGGCATGCGCGGGCCAGGCACACGACGGATCTACGCGTACCTGGCCCGCGATCTTCACTCCTGCGGCACCGCAACTTCCATCAATGCTGCCACGGTATAGCGTCGGCTGGCATTCCGTGCAACGCGTTGGCAAGCTCCACTGGACTGTCAGAAAGCAAAAGCCACCCGAAGACGTTTCCCAATGCGTCACGCGGAAAGAGAAAAACGGCCCAGTGAGCAGTTGCGCGCCCGCCTCCACCCAAGCAATAGTTGCCCTCTGAGGCGCCAGTCCGGTAGACGCCATCAACTTCAATGAATCCGCCCGAAGGCAGCATCCCATCCTCCCTGACCGTCTCGTATTCCAGACGGATGATCAGCACACCCGTAGACACATTCAAATCGGCAGTCGCTTTGTGTTGTCTGTCCGTCATGACCGCGCCCCTCTCAGCCCGGACGGCGGGTATTGCATCACTACCCGAATGCCCTCAAAACCAAATACGTAACGCGCATCACGCTCCAGGTCGATGACTTGCGCATCGAGAAGCACTCCCAAGTCCCTGCTGACTGTCAGCCTGTCGCGATGAAGACATGTTGCAATCGTGCCCGCTGGCGCCGGTCCTTTTTCGCGCAGCAGTCTGATGATCTCCAGCCGCGCGGGGGTTAATATCGCCAGCAAGTGTTCTGCGTCTTCAAAAAAAATCAAATTCAAGTCGCGATGGCGATCATCACGAAAAACGGTGATGGGTTGATTCATTGCGTCAAAGGGAACACTAGCGAGGGTGAGAAAGCTCATGGTCGCTCCTTCATTGTGGAGGGACGTGCGCCGTCGGCAACGCACGTCTTGCAAGATCACACCCGCCCGAGAATCAAACGGGCAAAACGCGGATATGTTTTTTGGGTCAACACTGCCCTGCGCAAGGCGGCGCGCGCATCGTCGTTCGCGGTCGCGAATGCGCCTTCATGCGCAGGTGGAAACGCCGTAAAGGAAGAGGTGAAGCACGCTTGCTTATCGCAACAGTCTCACGAAATCCTCACAGCAGTTATCAACAACCTGGTGGACTTCCTCGATCCACTCAATCCTGCTCACCCATAGCTCAAAACCGAGGGCCAACGCGAATACCAGGGCAGCCAGCTTCAGCATGAGATAAGGTCGAAACTGGTGTACGGGGGGATTGAGGCGGGAGATTGAAGGCGGTGGAGGTTTCAGCTGAGAATCTGATTGTCGAAGTCGGAAACCAGCAACCAACAAACCATCCACCATGAGCAAGTTTACGGAAAAAGAAGTCGTCGGTCTATCGGCAACCGGTCTGGGTCTGGACGAACTGGTCCGGCAGGGAGCGCGCCAGGTGATCCAGCAGGCAATCGAAGCAGAGCTGTCGGCGCTCCTGGAGCGGTTCGAGAACGTCAAGACCTTGCACGGACAGCGTGCCGTGGTGCGCAATGGCTATCTGCCGGAGCGCGAAGTGCTGACCGCGGCCGGCCCCATTGCGGTGAAGGTCCCGAAGGTTCGCGATCGATCAGGATCAGGTGTGAAGTTCAATTCATCGATTGTGCCGCCGTACGTGAGGAAGTCGCCGCGCGTGAGTGCCGCGCTGCCGTGGCTGTATCTGAAGGGCATCTCGACGGGCGACATGAGCGAGGCGCTGAGCGTGCTGCTGGGAGATGACGCCAAAGGCTTGTCGGCCAATGTGGTGAGTCGGCTGAAAGCGCAATGGGCCGACGAGCACGCCAGCTGGAGCCGGCGGGACCTGTCAAAGTCGCGCTACGTGTATTGGTGGGTTGACGGCATTCACACTGGGCTGCGAAGCGAGAACTCTGACGGCCAGTGCCTGCTCGTGATCATCGGCGTGAGGCCCGATGGACGCAAGGAGCGTGTGGCAATCGGCGACGGGTATCGCGAGTCGAAGGCGTCCTGGCAAGAGCTGCTACTCGACCTGAAGGCGCGCGGCCTGCAGGCCGGTCCACTGCTGGCAGTCGGCGATGGGGCGATGGGCTTCTGGGCTGCGCTGGAAGAAGTGTTTCCTGCGACACGCGGCCAGCGCTGCTGGTTTCACAAGATGGGCAACGTGCTCAACGCGCTGCCGAAGTCACAACAGGGACGCGCGAAGGCAGACCTGCAGGCGATCTGGATGGCCGCTACGCGCGCCGACGCGTACGCTGCGTTCGATCGTTTCGTAACGGTCTATACGGCGAAATATCCGAAGGCGACCGAAACTCTGAAGAAGGACCGGGAGAGCCTGCTGGCGTTTTACGACTTCCCCGCCGAGCACTGGCAGCATTTGCGCACGACGAATGCGATTGAGTCGACGTTCGCGACCGTGCGACACCGCACTACGCGTACGCGCAACTGCGTGTCGCGACCAACCTTCCTCGGTCTGGCATTCAAGCTGATCGAGGAAGCCGAGAAAACCTGGCGCCGTATTAACGGCCCCGAACAAATCAAGCTGTTGCTGGAGGGTATTGCCTTCAGGGACGGAGAACCGGTGCAAGGCGATCAACCGGGTCAGCAGAAACTCGCCGCTTGACATCGCCGGCCATCAACTGCCCATACACCAGACTTGACGTTATCTCCTTCAGCATGTCGAAAAGCGCGAACACCACGCCAGCTCCCGCCATGCCGAT
>NZ_WOEY01000133.1 GCF_013177695.1 Paraburkholderia solitsugae
TCAGGTCCTTGATGTCAGGCATCTTCGTCATGTCCTTCACTATGCACAGCCTGGTAGCAGTTTACAAGCGCTGAATAGTTACGCCTGCCGCAAAGAAAAGTAGGCAAAAGAAAGCGGCTCAAACCGCCAACTCTTAAGCGGGTCCCCTGGCTTGGAGGGGATCGTGGTGCATCTGGAATCCGTGCCCTCGCACCTTCAGCCCCGGTGACAAAGGGCTCATCAGCTCCCACTCCGCACTGCGTGCGTCGCGGACGGGTCTGCATGGGAAACCAGGGGCTTCGTTTGGGCGCGGTGGGGGCCATCGGCTTCGCCTCGGCGAGGCACTCAAGCATCTAGAAGGCGAGTTCCGCAAGCGGCTGCGGTGCCGATCAAAAATGCGGGAGCGAAACCGCAGCGATCGGTTGGTGAATTACGCGTCGGCGCGCGCAGCGCCGCCGGAAGTATGACTGCTTTGTCACTCGCGCGGAATGTGCGAGAACACAGATTCCAGATGCTCCACTACCCCCTCCAAGCCAGGGGACCCGCTTATGAGCTGGCGGTTTGAGCCGCTTTCTTTGCTTATCTTTCTTTGCGGCGGCAAAGAAAGTAAGTGCCGCCCCGCACAGAGGCAACGCTAATAGACCAATAAGAAAAGAAAGGCCAACGCCATAAAAACACAGAACCAAGCGCCGCGCAGGCAAAAACCCTAAATCCAAAACCCCAGGAGCAAACCCAAATGCCGACGCTAGTCCTAAAAGACCCTACCCTTCTAAAAACAAAAGCCTACATCGCAGGCGAATGGCAATCCGCCGACGACAGCGCAACATTCGACGTCAAAAACCCGGCCACAGGCGAAACAATCGCCACAGTGCCCCGCATGGGCACAACCGAAACGCGTCGAGCCATCGACACAGCCAACACCGCATGGCCAGCATGGCGAGCCACCACCGCCAAACACCGCGCCACGATCCTGCGCAAATGGCATGACCTCATGCTGGAAAACGCCGACGATCTGGCAAAGATCCTCACCACAGAACAAGGCAAACCCCTCGCCGAAGCCAAAGGCGAAATCCTCTACGCCGCCTCGTTCCTGGAATGGTTCGCAGAAGAAGGCAAACGCGTCAACGGCGACACCATCCCCACGCCGGCAGGCGACAAACGCATCGTCGTGACGAAAGAACCGATCGGTGTCTGCGCAGCCATCACGCCGTGGAATTTCCCGGCAGCCATGATCACCCGTAAAGTCGGCCCCGCCCTCGCCGCCGGCTGCCCGATCATCGTCAAACCGGCCGAAGCCACGCCGCTGTCGGCACTCGCCCTCGCCGTGCTGGCCGAACGCGCCGGCGTGCCGCGCGGCGTGTTCAACGTCGTCACCGGCGAGCCGAAAGCCATCGGCGCGGAAATGACGGGCAATCCGACCGTGCGCAAACTGTCCTTCACCGGATCGACGCCCGTGGGCCGTCTGCTCATGGCGCAGTGCGCGCCGACAGTCAAGAAAGTGTCGCTCGAACTCGGCGGTAACGCACCGTTCATCGTCTTCGAAGACGCGGATCTGGATGCGGCCGTCGCCGGCGCCATCGCATCGAAATATCGCAACAGCGGCCAGACCTGCGTCTGCACGAATCGCTTCTACGTGCACGACAAAGTCTACGACGCATTCGCCGAGAAACTGCGCGTCGCCGTCGAACAACTCAAGGTCGGCAGCGGTACCGACGATGGCGTCACGCAAGGTCCGCTGATCAACGAAGCCGCTGTGCTCAAGGTCGAATCGCATATCGAAGACGCCCTCGCCAAAGGTGCACGCATCGTCACCGGCGGCAAGCGCCACGCACTCGGTCACGGCTTCTTCGAACCGACCGTGCTCGCGGATGTCACACCGGCCATGAAGGTCGCGCGCGACGAAACCTTCGGGCCGCTCGCGCCGCTGTTCCGCTTCTCGTCGGATGAGGAAGTGATCCGCCTCGCCAACGATACGGAATTCGGCCTCGCGTCGTACTTCTATAGCCGCGATATTGGCCGCGTCTGGCGTGTCGCCGAAGCGCTCGAATATGGCATGGTCGGCATCAACACCGGGCTTATCTCCAACGAAGTCGCGCCGTTCGGCGGCGTCAAGCAATCCGGTCTTGGCCGCGAAGGCTCGCATTACGGCATCGATGACTACGTCGTGATCAAGTACATGTGCGTCGGCGGCATCTAAAGCAAAAAAGGCCACGTCGGCGTTTCTGACGTGGCCTTTTTAATCGCTCAGAACGAGTGACGAATGCCGGCCATCACGCCGAGTTGCCCGATGCCCGGCGCTGGCGTCGTGCCTCCCCCACCCTGGCTCACCGTATAGGCGGCATGCGGGCTATTGAACAGATACGCCCCTTGCAGGTAAACCGCGGAACGCTTCGACAACAGATACGTGGTGCGTAACGCAGCGATTGTGCCGCGGGTGTCGTCGGCGCGATTGATGATCCGGTACACGCCACCGTCCAGAATGAATGCAGGCGTCACGTTATACGCTGCGGTGACGTAGTACAGATTCGAACGCACGTCCGGCAACGCCGGCGACACCGTTTCGACGTGACGGCCAAGCCAGCCCGCCCCGAGTTTCACCGGCCCGACGTGCCCATAGCCGTTCAATTGCATCCGCACATCCTTGTCACCAGGTTGCGTCAGTGCAAAAGGCGCTGTGCCGTCGAACAGATTCGCGGCCGCGCCCGGGCCGCCGCGTTGCTCGTCGTAGGCGCCTGCCACGCCGTAGCCGTTCATGTCATAGCGCAGCATCGTCGACCATTCTCGGCAACTCTGAGAACTGCCCGGAATCGACCCCACACAGGTGCCCTGCCCTGGTGAATTGCCGGTACCCGCTGAATCGCGGCCGAACGAATAAGTCGCGCCAAACGTGAAGCCCGAGAACGTGCCTTTATACGCGATCGTGTTGTCGCTGCGCGCGCTCGGCATGTACTGATCGAACGACCCCGTGCCGCCGTATATGTCAGGGCCAAGCAGATCGGAATCGAGTATCGCCCAATACGTCATCGTGTACTGGCGACCGAAAGTCAATGTGCCGTACGGACTTTCGAGTCCGACGTAGGCTTGACGCCCAAACAGCCGGCCGCCCTGGTTGAGCGTGCCGCCTTTGGTGTTAAACCCGCTTTCCAGTACGAAAACCGCGGACAACCCGCCGCCCAATCCCTCCTTGCCGCGAATCCCCCAGCGCGACGGAAACTCGCCGGTAATGCCCGGCATGCGCACGACGCTATCTCCCGCTGCGTTTGCATGCGTCACCAGTTCGATACCGGTATCGATGATCCCGTATAACGTCACGCTACTCTGTGCAAACGACAAAGCGCTGATACCGAGCAACATACTGCCCAAAGCGAGTTTGTATTTCATTGTCACCGTGCCTCCTTTTTTAGTGCTTTGTATGAGCGCGCACCGATCCGGATGCGGTTCATACGCAGCGTTTTTATGTAGCAATACTAATTACATACGTGACGATACCGACCGCTATTCAAGCCGTCCGATAGGCTAAAGATTGACTGCTTCAGATAGCGGCGATCCGCGTGTCACACTCGATCGCCGCGATTCAGGGTATTGCGCCCCTCAAACGCCTGGCTTTGGGATATGTCGCTTGACCACCATCAGCGCGATCATCACGATCACCATCGCGATCCCGAGCATCCACAGGTATGACGATGCGCCGCCGGCCGTAATCACCACCGCGCCCGCAAACGCGCTGGAAATCGCACCGAGCCGGCCAAACGCAAGCGCCGACGCGGTGCCGGTTGCGCGCACGCGGGTCGGATAGACGTAAGCGCACAACGCAAACATGGTCGACTGGACCGCGTTGACAAACAGGCCGTGTACGCCGAGACCGAAGATCAGCAAGCCGGTGTGCTCGGAGATGTTCACCCCGAGCAGCAGCAACGCGCTCGCCGCACCGCCCGCGCTGCAGAGAATCAATGGCCAGCGCGAGCCGGTACGCGCGATCACCACCGCGCACAGCAACGCGCCCACCACTCCACCCAGGTTGTAGGCGGTGAGCCCCGAACCCGCCACCGACACCGACAAACCCTGTGTGCTCAGCATCGTCGGCAGCCAGCTGAACGCACTATAGACGGCCAGCAAACACATGCAGAACGCGCACCAGATCGCCACCGTATCGAGCGCCAGACCCTCGCGGAATAACGCGGTAAAGCCGGTGTGCTTTTCAGCGGCCTGTTCGCGAACGTCGGTAAATACACAGCCGCTTGCCACCGGACGCGACATCCGGGCGAGCAGGCGTTTGAGTTCCGGCCAGCGCTGCGGGCGCCGGGCGAGAAAGCGCGGCGACTCGGGTAACGTGAAGAACAGCAACACAGCGAGCGCCAAGGGCAGCACGCCGCCGATCAGGAACAAGCCGCGCCATCCGTACGTTGGCAGAATTTCATGTGCGAACAAACCCGCCACCATGCCGCCGAGCGGCACGCAGACGATCGTCGCGGTGACTGCCAATGTGCGGCGGCGAGCCGGTGTGAACTCCGCGGTCATGGTCGTCGAGCTGGGCAATGCGCCGCCGATGCCGAGGCCGGCAATAAAGCGCAGCACGGCAATCGTCACAATGTCGGGTGCAAAGCTGATGCCGCAGGTGGCGGCGCCGAACACCAGTACGCTGCCGATCACCGCCCAGCGGCGGCCGAAGCGATCGGCCAGCAGCCCGGCACACGCGCTGCCGATGCCCATGCCGATCAAACCGGCTGCGACCACCGGCGCAAAGGCCGCGCGTGTGACGCCCCACTCCTTGATGAGCACCGGAATCGCGAAACCGATCAACTGGCTGTCGAAGCCGTCCAGGACGATCGACAACGCCGCGAGCAACACCACGATCTTCTGCATGGTGGTGTACGGGCCTTCATCGAGCGTGCGTCCGATGTCGACTGAACGCCCCTCCTCGATGCCGGCCTGATGGCCCGTGAGCGGCGCGTCGGCGGCGACGCCTCCCGCACTGGCCGAGCCGGCCGGCGGTACATAACTGGTCATGAAGCTGTCTCCTGGTTTGAATGCGCGATCTGAGCGTCGCGCTTTTGTCGTCATGTTCTTTTGTCAGTAGTCAGTATGTGAGCGAGCGACCGCCTTTTGACATTGCCGTTTCGCGCAAAAGCCATGACATGTATGCATGGCTTTCACGACGCTCGTATCGCCGCGATGGATTGGCGCGCAGCGACCACTGGAACACTCAGCGACCACTGCGACACTCAGCCCTTCAGAACGGGTAATGACGCGGCGTGGTCTGCACGGTAATCCAGCGCAAATCCGTGAACTCAGCGATTCCAGCCTGCCCACCGAAACGTCCAAAGCCGCTGCCCTTCACACCACCGAAGGGCATTTGCGCTTCGTCGTGAACGGTCGGCCCGTTGACATGGCAGATGCCCGATTCGATGCGTCTTGCGACATTCATCGCACGCGCTACGTCACGGCTGAACACCGCCGACGAAAGCCCATATTCGTTGTCGTTCGCACAGGCTACGGCCTCATCCTCGCCGTTCACGCGCACGATGCCCTTCACGGGACCGAACGATTCATCGCCATAGATGCGCATGGCGGGCGCGACGTGGTCGAGCAGCGTGGCGGGCATCAAGGTGCTGTCCGCCTTGCCGCCGCAGACGAGCGTGGCGCCTTTGGCCAGCGCGTCGTCGATCAACGCATTGCAGCGTTCTACCGTACTCATATCGACGACCGATCCCAACACCACCGGCCCTTTGCGCGGGTCGCCGAGCGGCAGGCCGCGCGCTTTCTGTGCGAGCTTGGCGACGAACGGGTCGGCGATCCGTTCATCGACGATGATCCGCTCCGTCGACATGCAGATCTGCCCCGAGTTGGCGAACGCGCCGAACGCGGCGGCGTTCACGGCTGCATCGAGATCCGCGTCGTCGAGTACGATCAACGGCGCTTTTCCGCCGAGTTCAAGCACCGACGGTTTCAGATAGCGCGCGCACGTGGCCGCGATGATCTTGCCGACATGCGTGGAGCCGGTGAAATTGACTCGCCGCACTTTCGGATGCGCGATCAGCGCCTCGACCACCGCGCCTGCGTCGGCCGGGGCATTGGTGACAAAGTTCACCACGCCCTTGGGCAAGCCCGCCTCCTGCAAGACTTCGATAATCAGGCCGTGCGTGCCGGGGCAGATTTCCGAACCCTTCAGCACGACCGTATTTCCACATGCGAGCGGCAACGCAATCGCACGCACCGCGAGGATCACCGGCGCGTTCCACGGCGCGATGCCGAGCACGACGCCGGCCGGCTGACGCACGCTCATTGCGAGGCTACCGGGCACGTCGGACGGGATCAGCTCGCCGCCAATCTGCGTAGTGAGCGCCGCCGCTTCCATCAAACCGCCGGCGGCAAGGTGCACATTGAACCCGGCCCACATCGCCGACGCGCCCGTCTCCGCTGCCATCACTTTGGCGAACGCCTCGCTGCGCGCTTCCAACGCGTGCGCCGCCTTCATCAGCAGCGCGCGGCGCTCGCTCGGCCCCAGCGCGGACCATGCCGGAAACGCCGCTGCCGCGGCATCGGCGACCGCGTCGGCGACAGTGGCCGCGGGGGCACGCGTCGCGACTTCGCCGTCGAGCGGATTGCGGAGCTCGAAGGTGGCGCCGTTGCTCGCTTGCACGGCTGCGCCGTTGATCAGCATCGATATGCTCTGCATCGTGTTTGTCTCCTGCGGAAAGTTTGATGAATGTGGGCGTGGCGCTCGCTTGAGGTCAAGCCACGACGACTTCGACCAGCATCGGTCCGGACGACGCCAGCGCGTCGCGCAGAATGTCGTGCAGGCGTTCGGCATCGGTCACGCGCGTGCCGTGGCAACCCATGCCCGCAGCAAGTGCCACGAAGTCGAGTCCCGGCAGATCGGTGCCTTGCACAGGATCGGCCGGACCAAAACCGAATTCCGGCGCGAAGTCTTGCAGCGCGGCATAGCGTGAATTGTTAAGGATCACGAATGTGATCGGCAGTTTCATCTGCACGGCGCTATAGATGGCCTGGATCGAATACATGCTGGAGCCATCGCCGATCAGGCCGATCACGCGCGTGCCGGGCTTCGCCAACGCCACACCGACAGCAGCCGGCATGCCATAGCCGAGGCCGCCACTGTCCATCGTGTAGAAGGTGCCGCTGCGCGTGAACGGTAGATAGTTCTGCATGGCCGGCCGCGAGCTCGGCGCCTCCTCGACCACGATGTCGTCGGCATCGCGCACCTCGGCGAGGGTCTGCAACGCGAACGCCACCGACATCAATGGCGACGGTTCTGCGCGCGGACGTGCGGCGCGTGGCGCGGGCAGAGGGCGCGTCTTCGGCGCGGGCCGGGTCAGCAGATCGGCTACGCCGAGGCGAATATTGCCGACCACGGCGGTGCCGGTCGGCGCCCACGCTGCGATAGCCGGATCGTCGATCAACTGGCACAGCGTTGCACCGGCAGGCAGATGCGGGCCGTGCCCTTCCACGTGATACGTGAAGGCCGGCGCGCCGATCACGAAGATCAGGTCATGGCCGCCGAGCAGCTCGACGATCTTCTCGCGCATAGCCGGCAAGAAACCGGCGAACAGGCGGTGGTCTTCGGGAAACGCGCAGCGGCCTGTCATCGGCGCAACAAAGACGCGAGCGTTGTGGCGTTCGGCGAGCCTCACGACTTCGTCCCAACCTCCGGCCCGGTCGACTGCGCCGCCCACCACGAAGGCCGGCCGTTCGCAAGCATCGAGCGCCGCACCAATCTGCTCCAGCACGAACGGCTCCGGCCGCGTCTCGGTACTGACCACGCGCGCCGGCACCGGTTCCGCAGCGCGGTCCCAATCGTCGACGGGAATCGACACCAGCACCGGCCCGCGCGGCTCCTGCATCGCCACATGATAGGCGCGCGCAATCGCGAGCGGCACGTCTTCGGCGCGCGCCGGTTCAATGCTCCATTTGACGTACGGCTTCGGCAATTCGGTAGCTTGCGTCGACGCGAGGAACGGGTCGAACGGCAGAATCGAGCGGGCCTGCTGCCCGGCGGTAATCACGATCGGCGTGCGATTGCGGAACGCGGTGAAGATATTACCCATCGCGTTGCCCACGCCCGCCGCCGAGTGCAGATTGACGAACGACGCGTTGCGGGTAGCCTGCGCATAACCGTCGGCCATGCCGACCACAACCGCTTCCTGCAAGCCCAGCACATAACGGAAATCTTGCGGGAAATCGCGGAACAGCGGCAATTCCGTCGACCCCGGATTGGCGAACACCGATGTCATGCCGAGGCGGCGCATGAGATCGATGACGGCGTGGCGTACGGTGAACGATGCGTCTTGAGAGAGTCCCGATGCGTCTGAACGGGGGGCATTGCTGGTCATACCTGTCTCCTGTCGACCAGAGTTGGCGCTTTAGCTGTCGATCAGAGTTCGCGCTTTAGCGCGGTACTCTGATCCCATGCAAAGCACTTACTCTGGTCCCATGCAAATTAGTTGCGGTCGATGAGCACCGTTTCCTGATGGTGCATTATCGAAAACTCGACGTTGATTGAAAATTGCCTTTTTTGAGAAAAGGCATTACTTTTGCGCATGACTTTCAATCTTCAGCAATTGCATGCGTTCGCCACCATCGTCGCGAGCGGCAGCCTGGGCCGTGCCGCGGAAGTGCTGCACGTCACGCAGCCCGCGCTGAGCCGCACCATCAAGCGGCTCGAGGATCAGGTCGGCGCACCGCTGTTCGAACGGCACTCGAAGGGTATGCAGCTTACTGCGATCGGCAGCGCGCTGCTGCCGCACGCCACCCTGCTGCAACGTGAAGCCGATCACGCGCGCGAGGAGATCGACGCGATGCGCGGCCTCGCGAAGGGGACGATTCGCGTCGGCGCGGTGGCGAGCATCGCAACGCTCGTGCTGCCGCTCGCGGTGAGCGGCGTGCTCGCGCGCTGGCCGAATCTGCGTGTGGAGGTCATGGAGGGCGTGTGGGACCGGCTTGCGGATAGTCTGATGAAACACGAGATCGATCTCGCGCTCAGCATGGCGGTGCCCGACACGGATGAGATCACGGCGATCGCCGATTGCAGGTGGGAAGACACGAGCTATGTGGTCGCCGCGCTCGACCATCCGCTGCGAGGCAAAGCGGATTTATCGCTTGCCGACACGCTCGATCAGCAATGGTGTGTGCCACCGCGTGGGACGGGTCCGTTCGAGCATATGCAGCACGTGTTTGCCAAACATGGGCTCGGCATGCCGGATATCGCGGTCGAGACGCGCTCGATCACCGTGCTGAAAAGCCTGGTGACGCGAGCGGGATTTCTGAGCTGGATGGCGACGCCGATGTACGACACCGAAAGTGCAGCCGGCGTGTTCGATACGCTGCCAATTCCGGGTCTGGTCGCACGCCGCACGTTGACGGCGTTTCGGCGCCGTCAGGGGATTTTGCCGAGTCCGGCGGTGAAGCTGCTGGAGCAACTCAGGCAGTTGACCGCAGTACAGGGCTAAGTACCTGCACCAAACCAGCTGCGCCGACTGCCTTGTTCAACGCTCAATTGCAAAGCGGCCTTGCTTTCACTTTGAGGTGAAAGCAAGGCCGCTCTGTGCAAGGACGACGATCAACCAAGCGCGAACCTGTTGCTCGCGCCGCCGATTAATGACCGAAGTTGGCGACCGGAGCCGAATAGGAGCTCGACGTCGTTTCAGTGCGGCTGCCTGCTTGCGACGAGCCGTTGGTAGTCGTTCCATAACCGCTGGTTTGAGCAGCGCCGTTTTGCGTCGCAACGCGCGCCTCAGCAGCCTGAAGGTTTGCCGGGTAGTCGTCCATATTCGCGGTCGACGGGTTGTAGCCGGCCTTTTCCAGTTGGACCAACTCAGCGCGCACCTGGGCGCGGGTCACCGGCTGGTTGGATTGGGCAAAAGCAGCGAGCGGCGCAGTGATAAGAGCGGCGATTACAACGGCTTCGATCAGCGATTTCATGACGACTACCTCCAGAGATTGTTTTATGCCGTGCTGCAAACCTGTTTGTTTGCAGCCAGTGATGACAGTCTAGGCATCAGTGCGTATAGGGTAAACCCCTAATAAGCGAATTCACTGTTGCTAGAATCGGCACAATCGTCATGAAAGGCAATTGAGATCGGCTACAAAGCGGGTTCTCAATCTTCGAGGTCTCGGGCATCACGCGCCGACTGCGCCGGACGGCCGACGCGACGCGACGCGACGCGACACGGTCGGCGCGCCGTCGCCACTCTCGTGCGCAACGAAGTCAGGTTTCCGACCACGCAGGAGCCGATACCTGCGTTGCCGCGCTTGATGACAAGCTTGATGACAGCTCAGCGCCGCCGTTTCTGCCGCCCATCACCTGCCGGTCGCTTCTCGGACTCACGCCGAACCGCGCGCGATACGTCCGCGAAAAATGCGAAGGAGACTCGAATCCGCATGCGACACAAATCGATGTGATCGACATGTCGGTCTGTTGCAGTAACTCTCGCGCCCGGGTGAGGCGCAGTTGCAGATAGAAATGCGTCGGCGTGTCCTTCAGCGACGCACAGAACAGCCGCTCCAGTTGCCGCCGCGTCACGCTGATCTCCTCGGCGAGTTGGTCGGGCGTCAGCAGTTCTTCCATATGCTGTTCCATTGCGCCGATCACCTGAATCAGCTTGCGGTTATGCACACCGTAACGCGCCGCAATTTCCATCCGCTGATGGTCCGAACGCTGCCGGATCCGGCTCACAACGAACTGTTCCGATACCGCCGAGGCCAACGCTGCGCCGTGCTTGCGGCCGATCAGGTCGAGCATCATGTCGATCGACGCAGTGCCGCCCGCACACGTGATGCGCCCCGCGCCGATTTCGAACAACTCCTGGCTCGCATTCAGCGAGGGAAAGCGCTCGCGAAACGCCGACAACGCTTCCCAATGGACGGTCACACTGTCCGAGTCGCGGAGGAGCCCGGCTTCCGCGAGAACGAAGCTGCCCGTATCGATGCCGCCGAGCGTCGTGCCCGCGCGTTCGAGCCGCTTCAGGCAATCGCCGAGCGCCCGCGTATAGCAGGCTAGCGGTTCGAAGCCCGCGACGACGAATACCGTCTGTGTCTCATGAACATCGACGATTGCCGCCTCTGCGTTGATCGAAATACCGTTGCTGGCCGCGACCGGTTCGCCATCGAGACTCAGAATGCGCCAGCGGTAGAGATCGCCGCGAAAGCGGTTCGCCACGCGCAGAGGCTCGACCGCCGACATGAAGCCGATCGCCGAAAAGCCAGGCAGCAGCAGGAACGATATATCTTCGGGCATCTTGGAGAGACTCGATCAAGGACACATAGGAACACAAGCCGCAAGCGAACGCGGGGTTCCGGGCGAGCGTAGCAAGCAGCGCGTGAGCCGGCAAGGCGCACCAAAATTTACCGCGCGAATCGATGCTGCACTGCAATGGCGAACGATGCTGGTTTTCCCTCGTGGTCGCATGAGAGCAAGAACGGGTCGCTGACGGTCGCTTTGGCAGGAATATGGGGCATTAACGTTACGTCATTCGTGCAGATCAAACGCGACTCAAGCATGAGTCAAGCCGTATCGCGCAGGTCCGGGGGCCGCGCTGTCCTGCTCAGTCGCGGCACGGTTCAAAACACGCTGTTTAACGTGTCAGAAGAGGGAACGTCATGAAGTTACGCGTCAAAGCCTTGCTTGCCCATCTTGCCTGTCTGGCGGCCGTCGTCGCAGCATCGCCCGTACTCGCTCAGGATCCCGCCACCTGCCGCGCAGTGCATTTTGCCGACATCGGCTGGACGGACATCACGTCGACCACCGCGCTCGCATCGACCGTATTCGAGGGACTCGGCTATCAGCCTGTTACGACCGTGGCCTCGGTGCCGATTTCGTTCGCGGGCCTGAAGAGCAAACAACTCGACGTGTCGCTCGGCTATTGGTGGCCCGTGCAAGAGAAAGCGATTGCACCGTTCGTCGATTCGAAATCGATCCAGGTGCTGCAACCGCCTAACCTGACTGGCGCTAAAGCGACCTTCGCAGTGCCGAGTTACGAATACGACGCAGGCCTGAAGACTTTCGCCGACATCGCTAAACACCGCGATCAGCTTGACGGCAAGATCTATGGCATCGAACCCGGTAGCAGTGCAAACGCGGCGATTCTGAAAATGATCGCCAACAATCAGTTTAGCCTCGGCGGTTTCAAGCTGATCGAATCGAGTGAAGCGGGCATGCTGGTTTCGGTGGATCGTGCCATTCGCGAGAAAAAATGGGTGGTGTTTCTCGGCTGGGAACCGCATCCGATGAATATCCAGATCGACATGAAATACCTCACCGGCAGCGAAGACGTATTCGGCCCTAACGATGGCGAAGCACGCGTTTATACGCTGACGTCCCCCGACTATCTGACGCGTTGCCCGAACGCGGGCAAGCTCGTGAGCAATCTGCGCTTCTCGACGCAACTGGAGAACGTGGTGATGCAGTCGGTGATGAACAAGGAGAAGCCCGCCGATGCCGCCAAAGCGTATCTGAGGAAGAACCCGCAAGTACTGGATACATGGCTCGCGGGCGTGAAGACCTATGACGGTAAAGACGGCTTGCCGGCAGTGAAAGCCTATCTCGGGCTTTAACGGGGTCGCCTAGACGGGGTCGGCTAGACGGGGTCGGCTAGACGGTGCCGGCTAGGCGCGGTCGGCTTAGACCCGGGCGGCTTTGACTCAGAGCTTTGCCCCCGTCCGGTTTGCATCCATCGAGTTGCGCATTTCAATCCACAGGAACTAGCACGCATGAATCATGAAGTCATCGTGACCTGCGCGGTCACCGGCGCGGGCGATACGGTCGGCAAGCATCCGGCCATTCCCGTCACGCCGAAACAAATCGCCGAAGCGGCTATCGAAGCCGCGAAGGCCGGCGCCACCGTTGCGCATTGCCACGTCCGCGATCCGAAGACCGGACGCGGCAGCCGCGATCCGCAGTTGTATCGCGAGGTCGTCGACCGGATCCGCTCCTCAGGCACCGACGTGATCATCAATCTGACGGCGGGCATGGGCGGCGATCTGGAGATCGGTTCAGGCGAAGACCCAATGCGCTTCGGCGCGGGAACCGACCTCGTCGGCGGCTTGACGCGGCTCGCGCACGTCGAGGAACTGCTGCCGGAAATCTGCACGCTCGATTGCGGCACGCTCAATTTCGGCGACGGTGACTACATCTACGTGTCGACACCCGCGCAATTGCGGGCCGGTGCGCAGCGTATCCAGGAACTCGGCGTGAAGCCGGAGCTGGAGATCTTCGATACCGGGCATCTGTGGTTCGCCAAGCAATTGCTCAAGGAAGGCCTGCTCGACGCACCACCGCTGTTTCAGATCTGCCTCGGCATTCCATGGGGGGCGCCCGCCGATACCACGACGATGAAAGCAATGGCCGACAACTTGCCGCCTGGCGCGCAATGGGCCGGTTTCGGCATTGGCCACATGCAGATGCCGATGGTCGCGCAGGCGATGCTCCTCGGCGGCCACGTGCGTGTCGGCCTCGAAGACAACATCTGGCTCGACAAAGGTGTGCCTGCAACGAACGGCACCCTGGTGCAACGCGCGGTCGAGATCATCGAGCGGCTCGGCGCGCGCGCGCTGACACCCGCCGAAGGTCGCCGCAAGCTCGGCTTGCCCGCGCGTGGCGAGCGGCAGTTGGAGCGGCGTGTGGCTGGACAGTACGCGTGACTATGAGGCGTATCCGTTGCGCCTGCTACAGCGGGCTTCAGAACCTGAGAACTCATCGGCAAAGGAAACAACAGCAATGGCAGTGATCGTCGACATCAAAACATTTGCGGCAATCGGCGCGGGCGTGATCGGCAGCGGCTGGGTAGCGCGCGCGCTCGCGCACGGACTCGACGTCGTCGCTTGGGACCCTGCTCCTGGTGCGGAAAAACAATTACGCGAGAACATCGCGAATGCGTGGCCGGCATTGGAACGCGTCGGCCTCGCCGAGGGCGCAACGCCCGACCGATTGCGCTTCGTCGATACGATTGAAGCCTGTGTCGCACAAGCGGATTTCATTCAGGAGAGCGCGCCCGAACGCGAAGAATTGAAGCTCGCCTTGCATGAACAGATCAGCCGCGCGGCGAAGCCGGACGCGATCATTGCTTCCTCCACGTCCGGCCTGCTGCCGAGCGATTTCTATGCACGGGCGGTGAATCCACAGCGCTGCATCGTCGGGCATCCGTTCAATCCGGTGTATCTCCTGCCGCTCGTCGAAGTGCTCGGCGGCGAACGTACTGCACCGGCAACGATCGATGCCGCGATGCAGGTTTACCGTTCTCTGTCGATGCGGCCGCTTCTCGTGCGCAAGGAAGTACCCGGCTTTATCGCCGACCGTTTGCTCGAGGCGCTGTGGCGCGAGGCGCTGCATCTGGTCAACGAAGGCGTGGCGACCACCGGCGAAATCGACGATGCGATCCGCTTCGGCGCGGGCATCCGCTGGTCGTTCATGGGCACGTTCCTGACCTACACGCTGGCGGGTGGTGATGCGGGCATGCGCCACTTCATGCAGCAGTTTGGACCGGCTCTGGCGCTGCCGTGGACTAAACTGGTAGCACCGCCGCTGACTGATGAATTGATCGATCGAGTGGTGGACGGCACATCTGAACAGGTCGGGCCGCGCTCGATCAAGCAGCTCGAACGGTATCGGGATGATTGCATTACGAGTGTGCTGGCGGCGATTGGGGAAGCCAAGGCGCGGCACGGGTTGCTTTCCGCGGAGTGATGCGACGTGCTGGAAGTCGCGCCGCCCCGCATGGATGGGTCGGCGGCGTATGATCGCTGCGGCCAGTGCCGTTCATAGGA
The DNA here is from genome assembly GCF_013177695.1 of Paraburkholderia solitsugae. Lineage (GTDB taxonomy): Bacteria > Pseudomonadota > Gammaproteobacteria > Burkholderiales > Burkholderiaceae > Paraburkholderia > Paraburkholderia solitsugae. Next base: position 14,758 of record NZ_WOEY01000133.1, read on the forward strand.
AAGAAGGAGACGATTGCACATGCACATGCCGCACCCTGCTTCGCTGCCCTGCTATCACGACACCGTGCGCGCTGAGTGGGTCGACTACAACGGCCACTTGCGCGACGCGTTCTACATGCTGATTTTTAGCTTCGCGACTGATGCGCTGATTGATGTCATCGGGCTGCCTGATTCAGTGCGCAAAGAACGGGGCCGTTCGATCTATACGCTCGAAGCGCATATCAACTACCTGCATGAAATCAAGGAGGGCGCGCAGGTTCGCGTCGATATGCGCGTGCTGGGGCATGACGCAAAGCGGCTGCATCTTTACCTCGAGATGTTTGCTGATGATGGCGTCGAACCAGTGGCCGCAGGCGAACAGATGCTGCTGCACGTCGATACCGGTGGCCCGCGCGCCGTTGCCTTCGACCCTGATGTCGAGGCGCGCGTTCGAGCGTTGGCGCAAGCGCATACTGGGTTGCCGGCGGCCAGGTTTGCGGGCCGCGTGATCGGCTTGCCTGTCAAGACGCGAGGCAATGTGACTGAGGGGAACGAGCATGCTTGAACCGGAGATTGCTGCGTTTATCGCACGGACCGCTGCCATCTACGCGGGGCATTCGACTTCATTGCCGCCGAGCGAGCAGCGCGCGATTTACGAGCGCTATGCGGCTGCACTTACACCCCCTCTGCCAGCCGACGTGATAGCCGAAGACGCGGTGTTTGAAGCGAGCGCCGGGCATCCGATCAGGCTGCGGCTTTATCGGAATCGTGGAAAGGCGAGGGGGACACCCTGCGGCACCGTCTTGTACTTTCACGGTGGCGGCTTCGTGCTCGGGTCGTTGGATAGTCACGAGACCGTGACTGCACGTCTTGCCGCGGATACCGGACTCGACGTGATTGCAGTCGATTACCGGCTTGCTCCGGAACACCGTGCCCCAGCCGCGCATGACGATTGTCTGGAGATTACGCTCGCGGCATTGGCAGGCCGGCTGCCGTTCGACTCGCTATCAGAGGGTGCGCTGCAATTGGCGGGCGATAGTGCCGGCGCCAATCTCGCTGCCAGCATCGCTATGCGGCTGCGCGATGACGGTGTTCAGGGCGTACGCGGACTTGCACTGGTTTATCCGATGCTCGGCACCGAGCCGCAAATGCCTGCGCGCGAAAGCGAAGCGCATGCGCCGATGCTGACGCTTGCCGATGTCCATGCGTTTCGCGATCTGTATTGGGGCGCTAGCGAGGACAAACACGGGGGCGAACGCGCACCTTATCCAGCGTGGACGATACCGCTCGATGCGGCGCGCTTCGACGGACTCCCGCCGACGCTTGCCATCGGGGTCGAACACGATCCGTTACGGGACGACGCGAGGGTGTTTGTCGAACGCGTTAATGCGGCCGGTGGACAGGGCCGGCTATGGATTGGAACCGGACTCGTACATGGGTGCTGGCGCGCGCTCGAATCGAGTCCCGGTGTAAAGGCGTTGCATCACACTGTCTGCCAGTTTCTAGGCGAGCATTCCGCCCTCCCGTGATGCCCCATCACGTCTCACGTTTGTGCTGCTCCCCCACTCTTCTTGAACGAACTGGCAAAGAACAGCACCTGATATTGCACCGCGTTCGCCCAATACGTCCACGTATGCCCGCCAGGCCGCTCCGCGTAATCATGCGGCACGCCCAACTCGACGAGCCGCGCATGCAGCATCCGGTTCGACTGAACAAACGAGTCACTCACCCCGCAATCGATCGTCAGCGCAATATGCGCCTTTGCCAAACTACGGGCGTTCTCAACAATCGCCTCGTTGTTCCAGAAGTCGGCGTGACGGGCCGGATCCCCAAATACCTGATCGATCCCAGGCTCATCCTCACAGCCGCGCGGATCGACCGCTCCGCTAATACTTCCGGCAGCGCCGAATTCGTCCGGCCGGTCTAGCGCGATATGCAACGCCCCGAACCCGCCCATGCTCAACCCCGTGATCGCACGGGCCTGCCGCGTCGCGATCGTGCGGAAATGCGTATCGATATAGCCGACGACTTCCGTCCCGACATAGGTTTCGTAACGGCTGCGCGGATCGACAGGGCTGTCGATATACCAGCTCTCGTGACCGCCGTCCGGCATGACGAGAATCACGTGATAGCGGTCGGCCAGTGTGCCGATGTGCGAATTCGCGGTCCAGTCAGTGTAATCACCGCCTGAACCGTGCAGCAAGTAGACAACGGGGAAGCGATCGGTCGCCTTACCGTGCGCGTAATGGTCGGGCAGCACCACCGTCGCCTCCAACGACTTATGCATGGCGGCGCTGGGAATGGTGACGACCCTGGTCTGAAACGCCCAGACCGGGTTCGTGAGAAGCAGCGTCAGAATGAGCCAGAACGCACGATTTATTCTCATGGTTTGTCGCTTTCCCCTTTCTATGTGTCCGAAGAACACTGTCTGGCATCTGGCGGCAAAATTCTGGAGATGACTCTAGCAATGGCGACTTACAACCAAATTTCAGCGAAGCATACGGTCTTGTCAGCTTGGCGCCGCATTCATTGGCCGGGGATACACGTTACCCACGCAACACGGCCAGACCGACGCGGCGAAATCACCGTGCTGCCCTCATGGGCGCCTGATCTGACCGAGGACATCACGCTCTGAAGCTCCCGCTCTGCCAATCCTGGCAGATAACGCGTGACGGCCCCCATCAGAAAACTCCCACGTGCCAGACACATCGCGCAGCAAGGGCGTTTGCGCTAGTCGACTAACGTGTCGCCGCTGGCCACATGGTTCAAATTCTTCGCAATCCGATGCAACACCTTCCAGAAAGCGCTCAATTCTTCGTTCGTCAGGCCGTGCAGCGAGCCGGAAATCATGTCGATGAGCTCTGGCAATAGTTGGTCGACCAGCCGCCTCCCATCGCCCGTCAGACTGACATAGTACTTTCGCCGGTCCCTCGGATCACGCGTCCGCTTCAGCAGACCGCGCCGTTCAAGGCTGTCCAGCGCGGGTACAGCCGTCGTGGATGCAATCCCAACGCGCTTGCTCAGTTCCAGTTGATTCAACTCGCCACGTTCAGCCAGTACCCGCAGATAGTACCAATGCGCAATCGACATCTTCTCTTTCCCGAGGATCTTCTGCGCTTCAAGATCGTAGAGACGGTGAAGCGTCCGCGTCATCCACGGCACGGTTCTTCCACGGTCATCAACGACATCCGTCTGTTCGTTCACGGCCGGGTCACCTGCTGACCCGTCAGTGTAATCCGACGCATCGACCAAAGTTGGGCAGGACTTGGTCATTCGCTCACTCCTCGACAGATGGTTACCGACAGGCGGCGCAGGGACGTCGCGCACGCGCAATTCACCAGGGCATTCCCCTGGATCTCTTGACGCAATTAATTCTATATCGCATGATTCTATATAAATCGATCGTACATGGAATTATTTTGCGAAAGCGATCTGATTGCGAGAGGGCGACGTGCTGCTCGTAACGCTTGCAATGGCGTTCGGGGAAGCCCCCACGCAGCGGAAAGCGCATCGCGTTTGGCATAAAACGAACGCGGACCGCGGCTACTCCTGCGCGACGCTGCAAAACCTCTCCCGCTTGATTCCCGTGGGTTCGGAAGCTTTGCGAACCTTAATTCACCACCTGTGTCGAGGATCATCATGATTGAAAAACTGCCGCTCTGGGAAGCCGTCAAACGCGAAATGGAGGAGTACCAATTCATTGCGGGGGCTGAGGTGCAGCCCAAGTGGGACGTGCCGCAGAAGGTCGCAATCAACGCCGCAGTCTCCGGGCGCTTTGAAGACACGACGTCCTTCAAGGCGTACGTCGATGAAGCGACCAGCGTCATCGAAGCCGGCGCCTGTGGGGTACACATCGACTTCTCGTTCATGACCGACGCACAGGGACGCCGCCTCGACCGCGACATCCTGCCGGTCGAAGCCTACAAACAGGTTATCGAGCCGCTGCGCAAGCGCTTCGGCAACGATTTCGTGCCGAACGTTAATGTGCTGCATGGCACGACGTTCGATATGTGCATGAGTCCTGCTCGCGAAGGTTTAACCGAAGTCGCGCCGTGCGCTCCAGGTCATCCGGAAGCCTTTGCGGTGCCGGCCGTCGCAACGCTCGAGGAAGTAGGCGTCAAGCCCGAGTTGGCGGTCCACAGCTCGGGCGAAATCGAGCTTGCCAAGCGCAAGCTGATCGATACCGGCATTCTCAAGAAGCCGTACAATTGGATTATCCTCTACGGACTGCCATTCAATGTCGGCCGCACACTGGTTTCCGGCACGTGGGTTAGCAACACCCAGGACATGACGAAACACCTGTTCCTGATGGTCGACCAGATTCGCCAGATCGATCCGACGTCGGTCATCACGGTCTGCGCGGCAGGCCGCGCAACGCTCTATATGACTACGCTCGCCACCATGATGGGTCTGCATATCCGCGTCGGAACGGAAGACACGCCTTGGAAGTACCCGAATAGCGACGAGCGCCTCAAGAGCAATCTCGAGATGTTCACGATGGCTCGCGACATCGCCGGCCTCCTCGGCCGCAAGCCAGCAACGGCCAATGAATACCGGGAACTGATCGGCAAGCCGGCCCGGACTTCAATGGATCGCGCGGTCATGACCGCGTAAGCGGACCGCGGCGCAGGCATATAGGGAGTGGGCGTCGGATGCGAAGATCAATGCAGACGAAGCCCGCTCCGCATAGCCGACACCGTGGTCCCCCGTTGGACACGGAGCGACATCGCCGCGACTCACGGCTTGCGCATGAAGGGTCATGCAGCTCGAATCCCTGCCCACGAAGCAGATGGCGGGCGCGGTATCAGGTCTCTTGCGGACGTGACCGTTTGAGAGAAAAAGGAGAGTGACAAATGAGTGGCAAGCCGCACGATGCAGGCCCTCCCCCAGTGCAACTCTGGACCCGTGACGGATTCCAGGGGGCGCTGTCAGCTGTGACACGGCAGACATACGCGCCTGATTATCTTTCGGTGCAGGGACCACACGCACCTCGGCGAACCGTCCTTGACCGCTTGAGGGTTGACGATCAGGACGACCCTGAGGCTCTTCCGACCACGGTAGCGACTTCCAGGCTCGGCGTCAAACTGCACGTGTCGGGACGGCGCAAGCCCATGCCGTACGTGGTGCGCAATGTCGAAGCGGACGAGATTCATTTCATCCAGTCGGGCACGGTCAGGTTCGAAACGGACGTAGGCTGTCTCGTGGCGACCGAAGGGGACTTCGTCTGCATTCCCCGATCCGTCGCGTATCGATTTGCACCGACGGGCGACGCCATGCGAAGCATCATCGTCGAGAGTCCCTCCTCTCTGAGGCTCACGCCGCCCGTGCCAAGTGGGCTGCTCAACGTTGCTCGAGATCTGAAGTATGCCGAGATCGACTCCGGCATGCCTGCTGGAGGCCCGACGCGGCTGCTGCTGAAAACCCTCGACACCGAAAACACGATCTTCATGATGCCGCATGATCCGCTTGCGCTCGGCGTGCGCCTGTCGGAGTCCGTCCCGGTGTGGAAGCTGAATCTGGCCAATATCCAGGTTCACGCGTACCTGCCTGAGGGCGGTCCGCCTAGCCAATTTCTGTCATCAGGCGCGGGCGACATTGTTATGTTCAACCTCAGTGCGCGTCCCGGGGCCCGGGCACCGGTTCACATCAACGCCGATTTCGACGAGGTGATCTGCTACGTGCGAGGCCCGGGCGCGTGGGGCGGGTGTACGGAACCCGGTACGCTCACCTGTGTGCCAAAGGGGGTCATCCACCACGGGCCGTCGGAGGACGTTCCTGAGGGCTATCAGGCATGGTTGCTCGAAACCCGCGCGACCCTGCGCTGGACCCCTCGGGCGATTGAAGCATCTCAATTGATGGAGACCGGAAACTACGCTCCGCACCCGAGTACGATGAAGTGACCGGTGGTTCAGAGTTCGACTCTCGCGTCAGGTTACGTTCCGGATTCGGGTCAAGGTGCGCATGTAACAAGCGTGTGCAGTTCCTGTATGTGCCACACAGGCGCATACAGCGCGTGGATATGCGTTTTCGGCCCACCGCACTCCTATACCCGCACCGCTAACGGCCTTCCTCGCGGTTGGCCTGCCCACCCGTAACAACGGTTATAGCAGTTCACTTCCCAGGCGATTGCTGCGACGCGCCGGGTGACGGCAGGCGCGGCACCACCAACACATTCGGCGTGCCGCGTCTGAAAGGCGATCGCTCAGATGGCGAAGCTTTCGAGGGTGGCCGGATGGAACAGGTCGCGGGCTTCGAGCCGGCGGCTCGACAGACCCTCGGCATGATGGCGTTCGAGGAAGCGATTGACGACATGCTCGTTCTTCGCGAAACCGTACGGCCAGAAGTCCGTACCCATCAGCTTGCGGGCGGCTCCAAGCTGATCTTCCACGAACGGCAACGTCACTTTCGTCGCCGACGTGTCGCTGAGTCGTGTCAACGCGAGCGCTTTTGAATTCTCAAATGCCTTCAGCAGTGCGCCGGGTAGCCATGGATGACGCTCCGCAATCGTCTTGCGGATACCCAGTGTGTGCATGATTGGAAACAGATTCGTACGCGCGTACCAGTCGGCGGCCGTTTTATGCGGATTCTCGAACAGATACTTGACGTGCGGATGCCGCCGGTCGAAACAGGACGGCGCCCGCGGTCCGATTACGGCGTCGATTTCCCCGTCGGCCAGCAGTTCCGAGATCGTCCTGCCTTCGGGTGCCGTTTCCAGCTTGACATCATCCGGCAGGTGCAGCGAGATCTTCTCTACTCTCGTCGCGTCTTCATAGCCGCCCCGGACCCAGGTCACATCCGAAGGTTTGACCCCGTAGTCTCCCTCCAGGAACAAGCGCACCCAGACGTTGGCTGTCAGCTGGTACTCCGGCACCCCGATATGTTTGCCCTTGAGATCTTCGGGGCGCTCGATGCCCCTGTCCGTACGCACATAGATGGAGGTGTGCCGAAAAGCCCGCGACGGAAAGACCGGAATGGCGATATACGGCGACGTGCCCGCAGCGGTCTTTACCGAATAGCTGCTGAGAGAAAGTTCGCAGATGTCGTAGTCCGCGTGCCGGAATGCCCGGAAGAAAATCTCCTCGGGATCCTGGAGCATGAACACCGGATCCACCCCTTCAATCTGCACCTCCCCATCCACCATTGGCCGAATACGATCGTAGTTCCCTACTGCAACGGATAATTGAAGCTTGCTCATTGCCTCTCCTGAGTATTTAGATGATTCAAGCGCATAACGGTAGCCGGCTACCTTTCAGGCGATCCACGTCTAACGCCGTCTAGCAATCCACCGAACGTCACGCCTCAACAAAAATCAATCTATATCGAATGATCCGACATAGCATTTATTCTGTCAAGGTGGCACGCGCCTCGTGGGCAGCAACGCACTCATCGCGCGACTGTCCAAGACAATCCTCGATGAACAGATTCCAGTTTAGTTAGGTATGCATACGTTACGGATCCTGCTCGGGGCGGCATCGTAGCGCCCAACGGCAACGCGGGAGGAACGCTCCCGCCGGAAGACATTAAGACAATTCGCGAAAGGATTGCCGCAGGTGCGGAGGACGATTATGCATCCGGCGAAGCCAGCAGCTTGGCTACGCTTCGCAACATAATTCGAACGAGACGCACGACTGCCGCACGCTCACGAACCGCGCGTGGCATGCGCCCGTGGAGTGGTATCACTCGCCGATAGAAACACGATTGACGGCGGTGTATCGCCGTCGTAGGTCAACGTGTATGCGCTGCGCGAACGAACGCCCCCGTCCGCGCTTACGACCACTCACCATCCGTCAGTCGACAGCCGTGTCGCCTTCGGCCATCTGACACAGGTTCGTTTCGATCTGGTGCATGACCTTCCAGAAAACGCGCAGGTCCTTCTCTGAGATTCCGTCGAGCGACGCCGCAATCATGTTCGTCAGATCGGGCAGCAGTTCGTCGACGAGCCGCTTGCCTTCGTGCTCTAGTGTGACGAGATACTTTCGCCTGTCGTATGGATCGCGGACCCTCTTCACCAGGCCGCGCTTTTCCAGATTGTCGAGCGCGGGTACCGCGGTCGTCGACGCAATGCCGACGCGCTTACTGAGCTCGAGTTGATTGACCTCGCCGCGTTCCGCCAGCACACGAAGGTAGTACCAGTACGCAATCGGAATGCCCTCTCCGTCGAGGAGCTTTTGCGACTGGGCATCGTAGAGTCGGTGCACCGTTCGCGCCATCCAGGGAACGGTCCTGCCGCGATCATCAAAGACATCTGATGGTTTCTTCGCCGTTGTCTCTACTAATTTTTGAGCGGTCGTGACTGCCGTGTCTGCAGACGAATTGGATTTGGGCATTCACTCATTCCTCGGCATGGGATTAAGCCATCGGTCGGTACTATCTGTTCCAAATGGATTCAAGCAAAGAGAAATCATACAACACGATCGGCAGGGACTCTATGGACAGCGGGGTGAGAAGCGGCTGAGGGCGACAGGACGGCCCGCAGCTTCCAGATCGTCGCGGCCGGAGTCGTCAGCGTTGACCCATCCTTGCGTGTGTACGTCCCGGATAGCTGGGACGCGATCACATCCTTGTACGCCCATACGTCGCCCATGCCAAATGATACGTCGCCATGTCATTCGATGTCGAATTATTGTTTCAGGGAGGATATGAGATTTCCCACCAAGCCCGCAAGGAGCATGCGCTAACAGCGAGGCTTTGACCTTCGGATGGTGCTGCGAACCCACTGGTTGCCCATGATGCAGTTCACTTCCGGGGTTCACCAACCCAGTCGCGGAGTTTCACTATAAAGAACTGCTACTTTCCGACACACCGGCACCCATGTCGCAGTATGGGCACCCACCAAACAGGAGCGTAGTCTTCGGTGCTTGCCAGGAGATTCCCTGGTCACCTTGACATCAGCATTTCTGCCGCTCATCATTCGATGTAAATTCATTCGATATAGAATTAGTTTGTGAAGCGAACGCGTAGCCATTGCATCCGCTTGACGTGCGGGATAGCCATGCGCTGGAAAACGCGGCAGGTAGACGTCGCTTCGATTCAATGAGCAATGTGATGACACGGAGACGATCGCGATAGCGGAGTTCAACGTCAGATCGATACAGCGAAGGAAAAGTATTTTGTAGTACTTATTTATATGACCGGAGAAGACGACGTGAGTGGTTCTCCACGTGATCTGCAACGTCGAGCTCAATCACCATTTTAGAAGGAGACTAGACATGTCCCGTCAAGCACACACAGCAGCTTTCGAATTTTCAACGGAGGTGTACAGGGCAGTTGATTCGATGGACGAGCAGAGGTTGGCGTCCTTCCTGACGGAAAATTGCAGGTTCGTCTACGCCAACAACAACCCTGTCATCGGACGCGCGAACGCTGCCGCGAGTTCGAAGAAGTTCCTGGATTCGCTTGCCGCCATCAAGCACGATCTGCTTGAAGTTTGGTCATTCGACGACGTCATCGTCTCGCAGATCGAAGTGACCTACACCCGCAAGGACGAAACGACGCTGACTATACCGGCCGCGACGATTTGGCGGGTACGCGGGGGGCAAATCGACGAGTACCGCATCTACGTCGACGTTGGGCCACTGTTCTCGCATTAATCAGACCGGAAGGATAAGTCTATGTACCGCACTGCCGAACAGAAAGCGATTATCGCGTGTCTGGACCCCCTTCAATGTCGACCTTCGATTTCATTCGACCTCAAGTGTACGGGTCGAGGACAACACCAAACACTGCCCCGGTCATGAGTCGATCTCTTGTTTTCACGCGTGTCGTTCCTTACCTGGACTTCGACCCACAACATCCTCAGTGATTTATCTATGCTCATCCGAACCTGAAATCAGTCATTCCGGAGAAAGATCGATTTTATAAACTCGCCAATTCTTTTTGATGGCGATATTTCTATCTCGCCATCAAAGAGCCGAACTTCATCATACTTTTTTATTTAACTAATAAATCGAAACAAACGCGCACTTCAAAATCTTAAGCAATTTAGATCTGTCACGAGAGATGCCGAGATGGAACAGAAACCGTCGATTGTCAATCTTAATGTACTCGCTGGAGTCGCAATGGTGCTATTCTCCGGACTCGCATGCGCTCAGAGCAGTGTTACCTTATATGGAATCATCGATTCAGGTTTGTTATACACAAGCAAAACCGCGAATAGCTCGACCGGGGGAAATTCCGGAAAGCAATTCTCTTTGATTGATTCTGGATCCACCCCGTCTGAATTTGGAATGGAGGGCACTGAAGACCTTGGGGGAGGTCTGAAGGCAAAATTCAAACTCGAAAATGGCTTCAGCACAGCCAACGGGGGCGCTGGAATTTCGAACGGAAACTTCTTCGGTCGCCAAGCCTGGGTCAGTCTGGAGAGCAACCTTGGTGAATTGAAGACAGGTCTACAGTTTTCCCCTTTCTTTCTCGCGCTGTATAGACTTGATCCTCGCGGCCTATCAACATTCGGCAGCAGTTCCGTTATTTATGCCGATAGCGTAGTGGCCACAGGTGTATTCGACTCCAACGCCGTGTCGTACACGAGCCCCGCTATTTCAGGCTTCACGGGGAGCGTATTGTATGCCCTCGGCGGTGAGGCCGGCAATTTCTCTGCCGGGAGAAACTACTCAGCCGATCTGATGTACAACAACGGTACGCTGATGATTGATGCGGCCTTCTATGACGGCAATCCTGGTGGAACTGCCCAGACACCCGTACCAACGAACGTGGGATTTATTGGTCGGATGTTGGGTGCTTCATACAAATTCGAAAGCTTTACTTTTAAGGCATCGTACACCAGCTACAAGATTGCCGGTTCTTTTAGCAACAACGTATACGGTGGCGGCGTCAATTACGACATCACACCAGCGCTTGATGTGAATGGTGGGGTGTGGTACACAACTGATAGAAATAATTCGTCAAATCATTCGATTTTGGCCGCTCTTGGCACGCAGTACGCCCTCTCCCGATCGACTTCGCTGTATGGACAGATCGGCATTGTGAACAATCACGGGAAAATGAACACGGGCTTATCCATCAATGGGGCGACACAAGAGGTCGCCGGGACTACTGTCGGCGCTGTAGTGGGTATTCGCCATCTTTTCTAGTACCGTTAGCTGCCTTTACCACACCTTGCCTCGCGCGATTGGTACGGCGGTGCGCAAAAAACAACTAATCCATGGTAATAAACTGGAATTAGCGCGCGATCGCATTAAAAATAGAAATAATCATCTTAATTCGGCATCCGAAATAACCAAATGGAGATAACCATGTTGCAAAACGATATCCCGCATGACACGGGCTACGAGCGCAAGACGCTCATCCTGCTCGCTCTCGGATTCGCATTGGTCGGCCTTGACCGCTGGATCATCGCCCCGCTGTTTCCACACATGATGAAGGATCTGGGTCTCGACTATCAGCAGTTCGGGGCACTCATCGGAATCCTAAGTCTGACCTGGGGGATCTGCGCGATTACGATGGGCCGGCTGGCCGACCGGATCGGCCACCGCAAGATCATAATCGCGTCGATGGTTCTGTTTTCGCTACTCTCAAGCTTCTCCGGTTTCGCGAGCGGATTCGCCAGTCTCCTGCTGATCCGCGCAATGATGGGCGTTGCCGAGGGCGCGTTTCTGCCGGCGGGCGTCGCGGCGACTGACGAGGTGTCGCACCCGTCGAGGCGCGGCTTCAACCAAGGGTTGCTATTCAGCATGGCCGCGCTGATGGGGCTCGGTCTCGCGCCCATCATCGCGACGCAGTTGCTGCGTGTGCTGCCGTCGTGGCACTGGGTATTCGCGATCTCAGCCATTCCGGGGTTCGTCGTCGCGCTACTGATAACAATGATGCTGCGCGACCACCCGCGCGGCGAGTTTGACGGCAAGGCCAATGTGCGCGCATCGGACAAACCACGCTGGAGCACGCTGTTCCGCAGCCGCAATGTCGTCCTCGCGATGCTCGCGACGCTTTGCGCAATGGCGGGCATCTTCGTCATCAGCGCCATGGTGCCCAACTATCTCGTCGACTACCTGCACCTCGACACCGAACACATGGGGTTCGTCGTGTCGGCGCTGGGCGTCGGCGGCTTCATCGGCGAATTCGCGCTCGCGGGCGTGTCCGACTTCATCGGACGTCGGGTCACGGCGGTAGCCTCGTTTGTCCTGGCAGCCATCTCGCTCTACGTGTTTGCGCGAATTGGCGCCGATCCATGGGCCCTCTTTTTCGCCCTTTTCGTCGTTTCGTTCTTCGCGCTCGGGCTGCTCGGCCTATTTACCGGCCCGATCGCGACCGAGGCCGCACCACAAGGACTCGTCGCATCGGCGATCGGCATCACGTCTGGCGCGGGCGAAATATTCGGTGGCGGTGTCGCGCCCGCTATGGCCGGGTTCATCGCACAGCACTACGGCATCCAGTTCACCCTGCCGTTCGCGCTTGTCGGCCTGTCCTGTGGCGCGTTCGTGTCGCTGGCGCTGATGGAAACTGCACCCCGCCTGCTCGCGCGCCGCGAGGCCGCTGCTGCGGCTGCTTCGCCAGGTCCTTTCTAAACGCCACCAGTTCGACTTCTTTGCGCGGCAGCCAACCACCAAGACGGCGCCGCTCTTCGATAGGATTTTTCGGGTTATCAACCATGCGCTGCTCCTTAGTCTCCGACCAAAGAACTGCCAGCAAAATGCCTGCCCGGACCGCCATGCACGCAGTCGGGAAACTTGATCATGTCCTGAATGAACACCGGCGGCATCGTGGACTCGGTGGCGACGTGAACGCCCGTGAAAGCGCTGGGACCTGAGTCGACCAGGCTCCGCGAGGACATCGATTGCACCGGGCCGATACGAGTCCGGTACGCGATCCACTACGCGCGATCACGCTTCCCCCTTCTCCCCGCCAATCGCATCCAGTTCGGCGCGCACCTCGTCGGTCAAGTTCAAGCGTGCTGCCTGCATGTTTTCACGCAGATGCCCAAGCGACGACGTACCCGGAATCAGCAGAATGTTAGGCGCACGATACAGAAGCCAGGCGAGTGCCACCTGCATGGGCGTCGCGCCGATCGTTTGCGCGAGCGTGGACAGCGCTGACGATTGAATCGGCGTGAATCTGCCAAGCGGAAAGAACGGTACGTAAGCGATCCCCTTCGCCGCCAGGTCATCGACCAGTGCGTCGTCTTCGCGGTGCACCAGGTTGTAGTGATTCTGCACGCAGACGATCTCCGCGATGCCCTGCGCCTCGGCGACCTGGGCCGCGGTCACGTTGCTCAAACCGATATGGCGAACCAGCCCGCGCTGTTGAAGTTCGGCAAGCGCCGCGACCTGCTTTTCAATCGACCCTTCGGCAGGTGCATGCACGCTGCCCATGATTCGCATATTGACGACGTCGAGCGCATCGACACCGAGATTGCGAAGGTTGTCGTGAACGCCGCGCTCGATATCTGCCGGTTCGAGCGCCGGCAGCCACGCGCCATCGTTACCACGCACCGCGCCAACCTTGGTGACGATCACGAGGTCACCCGGATAAGGATGCAGTGCTTCACGAATCAGCTGGTTGGTGATGTGAGGACCGTAGAAATCGCTCGTATCGATGTGATTGACGCCCGACGCCACCGCTTCGCGCAGTACGGCGATCGCTGCATCACGATCTTTCGGCGGCCCGAATACGCCGGGGCCGGCCAGTTGCATGGCGCCATAGCCCATGCGTTGCACGGACTGGCCAGCCAGCAGATAGGTCGCCACGGGTGTGAAGTTCGACATAGTGCGCTCCTTGATGTGAGGTGTTGAGCGTCAGTATGGCGGGGATTGCGTTGTTCGATAATCCAGCCTAAATTGCACGGGTTGTTAAACATTTTGAACAACGACCATGGAATTCAACGATCTTGCCGCATTCGTTTCAGTCGCTCGCGCCGGCGGCTTTCGCGACGCCGCGCGCATCAGCGGCGTCTCCGCCTCCAGCCTGAGCATTGCCGTGCGCCGTCTCGAGTCGAAACTCGGTATGCGCCTGCTCAACCGAACCACGCGCAGCGTGGCCCCGACTGAAGCCGGATTGCGTCTGATCGAAAAGTTGACGCCATTGTTCAGCGAGATGGAAGCCGCGCTGGACATCCTGAACGTGTTCAGGGACAAGCCGAGCGGCACGCTCAAACTCAACGTCCCGTCGAGCGCCGCACGCATCGTATTGCCGAGCGTCATTCCCCAGTTCCTGAAGGCCTATCCCGACATCCGCGTGGAAGTCGTGGTTGAGGACGGCTTCGTCGATGTGCTATCGATCGGCTGCGACGCGGGCATTCGCTACGACGAACGGCTTGAACAGGACATGATCGCGATTCCCATCGGGCCGCGTGTGCAGCGTTTCGCGACGGCCGCGGCGCCGGACTATCTCGACACGCATGGCAGACCCGGGCATCCGCGCGACCTGCTCTCTCATGCGTGCTTGCGTGGCCAATTTGCCGGCGGCGCTACACCGACCTGGTATTTCGAGCGTGACGGCGAGGTCGTGCAGTTGAATCCGTCGGGACCGCTCCTCGTCAGGCCCGGCGCGGCGATCGACCTTGCAGTCAGTACTGCTGTCGCAGGCGTGGGGGTGATTCACCTGTTCGAAGATATGTTGCGCCCGCATCTCGATAGCGGCGCGTTGGAGCCGATCCTGGAGCCGTGGTGGCAGCGCTTTTCGGGGCCGTTTCTTTACTATCCGGGCCGCCGTCACTTGCCGGCACCGTTGCGCGTATTTGTCGATTTTCTGAAGGCGGGTGGTTAGGCGGATACGCCGACCATCAGCCGCAAGCGTACGCACCGCGACGTATGCCCGATAAGATGCAGGCATACGTCATTGCGGATCGCGCGACGCAAGACCGATCAGAATGCGTGACGCATCCCCACCGTGACCGCCACTTGCGTGTTCGACGACGACGGCGAGAGCGTGTTGATCATGGCATGCGAGAGCACCGAGTCCGCAGGTGCGCCGTGCACGTTCTGATAGACGCCTTCAAGATAGAAGTCGGTACGCTTGCTGATCGAATAATCGGCCTGAAGCATCCCCGTATTCCATCCCGGCGACGAGCCGTTATAAGCACCATGCGTGTAGGTGTACGCGCCCGATACACTCAACGCTGGTGTGATCGCATACTTGACGTTTGCTTCGTAGTTGTCAAGGCGCAGCGAGCCAGCCAGGGTTCCGGCGGAAGCGTCGTTCGCACCAAGATAGGTGCCCGTTCCGAAGGAGAAGACGCCCGACGCGTTGTCCAGTTGCGTATGGCTCCAGACGAGGCCAACGGTCGCCGGTCCGAACGTGTAGTTACCGCCAAGCGACCAGACACGCTGGCGTTCCGCGAGGAAGTTCGCGCTGGTATCGCCCGTGGTAACGGCTCCCCCTGCGCTGCCTGCGTTGTTGAATTGCAGGTAGCCGGCAGCAAGATTGAGCGGCCCTTGCGTATAGGAAACGCCGAAGCCATATGAGCGGTTGTCCGCGAAGTTGCCTGCCTTATTGCTGAAGGCATACATCGTTTCGAACGTGACGCCGTGGTAAGTCGGGCTCGCGTACTTGACCGTATTGTTGACAACCACCGAGTCCGCAGCAAGGTTGTCGTTTTCGAACGGATGCGCGGCCATGTTGCCGCCCCACGTGTTGGACCCTGCCGTGAGCGGTCCGACGAGGTCGTTCATCACGTCGAACTGGCGGCCGAACGTCAAGGTGCCGTATGGATCGCTCTGCAAACCGACCCACGCCTGAGAGCCGAAACCGTCGCCGGAGAAAGCCTGAGCGCCGTTATTCAGCAGGAATCCCTGCTCCAGTTTGAAGACCGCATGCAAGCCGCCACCGAGATCCTCTGAGCCTTTGAGGCCGAAGACCGTGTTTTGCGTCGAGCTGGTCACTTCCTGCCAGTTCGTATGTCCGCCCTGATTGTTCGTGTAGATCAATCCCGCATCGATAAGGCCATAGAGCGTCACGCTGCTTTGCGCATGCGCCGAAATAGCAAAGGCGCCGGAAAGCGCGACCACGAGTAAAGACTTTTTCATACCTGTTGGCTCCGTGATTTAGCGGTGATGGTGTAATCAATTGCGTGCGTTCGATACCTACTGGCGAGCGTGTTGACCGCCAGCAAGATCCAAGAACGGACAGGCAACGCATTCGCACGCCCGGGGGCCGCGCGAATGGCGAAAACGTCCGATACTGTTTGCTGATTATTGCGTGTAGCGCATTCCAATAACGTGCCAATGGCGCATGCTGACTACAGCATGGTTGTCAATTGCGTTACGCAGGCGCGTGTTGCGAGCGCCGCCGAAAATGAAGAGTGCGATGATATGACGCCTGATATAAATAGCGCGTCAAAAATAAACTGGCGTGGCGTCAAAAAATTGGCGTTGCGCCAAAATAACAATGTCGGCGAGGTCGAGCCCTTGCCCTTACCCCCACACGCTCGAACGAAAAATATCGCTGGGCACGAAGCTGCTTAAGCGGCAACATCAGGGGCCGCCGGCTTAAACGTCATGGTCATCTCGCCCGGGTTACGCAAGAGGTGTTCCACGATCAGCAATTGCGGTGATAATGGGGTAGAAACCGCACCTCGATGCTGCCAATATGACCGAAACACGCCTTAGCCCGCTGCGCAAATTTGCCGATTTCATTCGCGAGCAACGGCCGCGCCTGACCGAACAATGGATGAAAGCCGTTTTCGGCGATACCGACGTCGTCGAAGCGGACAAGCTCACCCATCAACAGCTCGCCGATCACCTGCCGGAAATTCTCGAAGGACTATGCCGTGCGCTCGACGTCGAAGATCTCGAACGCGTCGAGACGGCGATCGAACGCGATGCGAGAAAACACGGCATGGTTCGTTGGCGTCAGGGCTACCGGATCGAGGAACTCGTGCGCGAACTCGATCTGTTTCATCAGGTGCTCGCCGACGCGCTAGAAGAATTCGCCGACCAGGACAGCACGTTCACACGCCGCCACGAAGGCCGCGCGCGGCGCCTCGTCGCCGAAACACTCAGCATGGTAACGCTCACGTCGATCAAGGAGGTGGTCAACGAACGGGACCGCAAGATCGATGAGTACACCGGCAGGCTCGAGCGCGCCAATCACGAACTGACGCTCAAGCAGCGGCTGGTCGGCGATCTTTACGACTCACGCATGCAGATCACCCGCAGCGTGGTCCATGATCTGCGCAATTTTCTGAACGCGTTTTCCATTGCGCTGCAACTGATCGAACGGGCGCCTTCAAAGGCCGATATGGCGTTGACGCTCGCCAACCGGCAAGCCTCGGACATGAAACAACTCGTCGACCAGATGGTCGAGTACTCCGTCGTGCTCGGCGACGGTACACAACTCACACGGGAGCCGGTTGAGCTGCATGAGCTTTACGATGAACTCGTCACCGCCTCGCGTCCGGCAATCGAAGCCAAAGGGCTGAAGTTGCGCGCGGCGTTCGATCCGGCGCTATCCACTGCCACGTCCAATCGTCTCAAGCTTAAGCAGATTGCAGTCAATTTGCTCTCCAACGCAACCAAGTACACGAAGTCCGGCGAGATCGAACTGACCTTCGCAACAGCCGGCACGGAGCACTGGTCGATTCGCGTGTCGGATACCGGCGTGGGCATAGCACCTTCGGATGCAGACCGGGTATTCGACGAATTCGAACGCGCTGCCGGCGAAGATATTCCCGGCACGGGCCTCGGCCTCGCGATCGTCAAGGAGCTTTGCCGCGTGTTGAACGGTCAGATCGATTTTGCGTCACGCGAAGGCGTAGGGACCACGTTCGAAATCCGGTTCCCGCTGGTGCTCGCTGAAACCGACTAAACGGCTGCTGGCAACTCACGCCATAACCGGTGGTAAGGCGATGGAGACGCGTGAATGGTAGAAATTTATCCCTCTCGCTTTCCCGAACAGCTTGAAGTTGTGCGGGCGATATTTCGCGAGTATGCGGAAAGCCTGAGCATCGATCTGAGCTTCCAGAATTTCGAGTCGGAACTCGCGGAGTTGCCTGGCAAGTTTGCGGCGCCCCGCGGGCGTGTTCTTCTCGCGCTGAACAATGAGGACGTGGTTGGCTGTGTCGCAATGCGTCCTTTGGACGAATTGACGTGCGAAATGAAACGCCTTTATATCCGTCCATCTGGACGCGGCCAGCAGGTCGGCAGGCAATTGGCAACGCTGATTTGCCGACTAGCTCAGGAGGCGGGATATACGCGCATTCGTCTCGACACGCTTCCCGACATGCAGGCCGCGCAACAGCTTTATACGTCGCTTGGTTTCGAGCCAATCCCGGCTTATGTTTTCAATCCGATTGCGGGCACGATCTTTATGGAACGCGATCTGACACGTCCGGGAAGTCAGGCCACGTAGCCATACGGCGCGCGTTTATCCCTGCAACGGTGCGGCAGGCCGTCCAATCCGTCCGACTGGCGGAACCTCACGACTTCACGGCTTCATGGCTTCCCGTATGAGCGGGACGCTTGCGTTCGTCGGCACGTCTTAATTATTACGATTAACAAACAAAAACATTTTATTTCGTAATAAATAATCGATTAACTCACACTTGCCTCATACCCGGACTGGCTGACTCCCGCGCGAATTCAAGCATTTCCCGGAATTGCAATTACGGAAATCCGGTACATTCTTGACAAACTCTGGTGGCGTCACCTATTTTTCATCTGCCGCCAATATAGGAATATCCGATTGCAGAAAACATCCCGAAAAGAACCGGAATATTCAAACCAGATATTTAGTTATTCTACGCATACTGCATAGAGATCTGAATCTATGCGCTTTGAAGTAAGTTGGTCTCAACCGCTGCATGCCGACGATGCACCATCAATATTTCGAACTCCGATATATCCTCATCGGCGATGAGCGGCCTTTGTGAATTGGTATCTGAACCCACCACCAAGGATAGAGATGAAACGAGACGAGCGTCTTACCGGCCATAGCCATCATCACCATCATCGCCATGGCAGGCTGCCGGGCTTGGGCACTTTAGCGGTCGCGATCATGTTTCTCGGCGGTTGCGGCGGAGGGGACGGCAGCTCCCCCTCAGGCACGGCTGTGAGCATGCAGCAGACTGCAGCGAATCAGCAACTCACCGCACAACAGGCCGCCGCGCAGTCGCCAGCAGGCAATCAAACCTATATCGACCCGGTCGCCTATTCGGGCAACGCCACCGATGGTCTTGCGCCGGCTCAGGCCTCGGAGAAAGCGGCGGTCATGCACTACCAATGGACGTTAGGCAGAACACCGATCAACTACACCACGACGACAGGCCATTTGACGGCCGCCGATTCGAGCGGCAACCCTGAAGCCACGATGTCCTATGTCGCGTACACCGCGCCGAGTACGAACGGCTCGCCGCGGCCCGTCACGTTCGTCTATAACGGCGGCCCGGGCTCCTCTTCGATCTGGCTGCGGCTCGGGTCATTCGCACCGACGCGGGTCGCCACGCCCGACCCGGTGTTTGGCAACTGGCCGAATTATCCGCTCGTCGACAATAAGGACAGCCTGATCGACACCACGGACATGGTCTTCATCGACCCGCCTGGAACCGGCCTTTCCGAGGCGATTCTGCCGAATACGAACCAGAAGTACTGGACGACCGACGCGGACGTCAACATCATGCGCGACTTCATCCAGCGCTATCTGACGGTCAACAATCGCAGCAGTTCGCCGATCTATCTGTACGGCGAGTCGTACGGTACGCCTCGCACCGATATGCTCGCATTGGCGCTTGAATCGGCGGGCGTGCATCTGATCGGCATCGTCCTTCAGTCTTCAATCCTGAACTATTTCGCGGATGCAATCGAGGCCGTCGCCATTACGAACTCGACGAGCGCGCTGGCATTGGATACGGACACGTTGGCCGGCTATTTCCCCGGCTACGCGGAAGTCGCGGCTTACTACAACCAGGTGTCGCCAGCACCGCGCAATCAGGACCTCTACGCACTGCAGGCGAGCCTGTTCGTCACGGCCGAGTACAACCGGTTCAGGCGGTATTCGCAATCGTGGGTACTCAGTCAGCTCGGCATACCCGACGCGCTGGGTACGCCGGTGTTTCCGAGTGCCCAAACGCTTCAGTCGTGGACCATCCCGTCCAGTTTGACCACGCAGGCGCTGCAGGGCTACTTCGGCGCGAACCCGTTCTCGACAAGCCTTCTGCCTGGCACGACGATTGGCCGGTACGACGGACGCGTGTCATTGCCGAACTCGGATCCGCGTCTGCAAAACGACGGGGACCCGTCCGACATCCTGATCTCCCAGCCGTTCACCACGGCGCTGGCGACGCAGATGCCTGACTACTTGGGGTATACGGCGCCAAACGCGACCTATTTGCCGCTGAACGACAACATCATCAACGTGTGGGACTTCTCGCATGACGGACAGCCCCTGCCCGATACGATCCCGGATCTGCTGGGCGCGCTGACGCTCAACCCGACACTCAGAGTACTCTCGGAAAACGGCTTTCATGATCTGGCCACACCGTTCTTCAACACCGAGAAGCAACTGGCGCGGCTGCAAACGGTACCCGGTCTGAATCCGGACCTGCAGGTCAACTTCTTCCAGGGCGGACATATGATCTATCTGGATGACGTCGCCCGTCCGCTGATGAAACGGGATCTGGTGCGCTTCTATCGGGGCACGCCGCTTCCGGATGCACTCGCGCTCTGGACGCTGCCGGCGCCGTGGCACGACGAAAGCCCCGCCAGTCAGCCGACCGCCACCGCCACGGCGCAAGCCACGGCACCCTGACTGAACTGACGCGATGTGCCTCGTTCGCGATACTCTATTCACTCAATCAATGCGAGTCATCATGTCTCTTTTCGATATGTTGCGGCGTGTTTCCCCGTTGATCGCCCTCGGCTGCTTTATTGGCAGCGCGCATGCGTTACCGCCGCAAGCGGTGGCGCCGGCGACGCCGCCAAATGGGGCGAGAGGTGTCGACGGTCCGTTCTTCCCTCAAAACCGTGCTGCCCCTATCGCGCCGTCGACCGGTACGGCACTGCAGCAGGAAGCTCAACAGCGGCTCGAAGCACGGCTGGGGGCCAACACAGCCCTTAGCAATGGCGCGGCGGTCACAAAAACTCAGGCCCAGACCGAAGGGCTCGGCTATGTCGCCAAGCACTTCGATCAGATCGATACAAGCCATAAAGGGAGTGTGACCATGAACGACGTCAGGCAGTATCTGCAGCAGCAGGGCCGGTAGCCGTCGGGCAGTGACTATGGGGCGCTCCTTGTTCAAGGATCTGGAGCGCCCGCTTTGGCCGCAAGCAAACGCACCGTTGCCTATGTGAACCGCCTTCGTCGATACACCGCCTCTAACAAAAACTGAACGGCCTCCCAGCCCCGTTCGGGTTCCATGCTTTTAATCGGACCGCGTATTCTTGCCCGTCGGCAAACATCCGCTCATTGCCCCGCCGCGGTCGCTCAGCCCGCGCACCACGACCTCAGACGATTTGCCATCACGTCTCGCCAATTCGGCAAGGTCGAGCAACGCTGCGTATTTCGCCGAACAGTCCTGTCCCGGTTCAATCGCCCGGTGCACAACATGCGTTTCAGTCTTTGTGATGCCCTCACCCACTGCAATCGCTACACCTGTAGCAACGATCACCGTTGCCAACGCGCCGACCTTGTATATCGTCCGTGTGCGTACCGCGTTGAAACGTGACCGGACCGCCTTCGCACTTCCTTGCTCGCTCATCCACGGCGGACCGATTTGCCCGGCCTCATCGCCCGTTCTCACCCGCACGTTTTCACTCATGACCAGTGCGCCGGCACCCAGACATTGCCCACCCAGTGCCCCGGCACCCACACGACAGGGCGCGGCGCAGGCGCTACATAGACAACGCGCGGCGCAACATACACGGCAGGCGGCGGGGGCGGCGGGACATAGACAACCGGAGGCGGCGGAACATACACAACCGGAGGCGGCGGCACATACACAGCCGGCGGCGGTACGACAACAACCGGCTTCGGTGCAACCACGACCGTCGTGCTGCCCGTCGTGACGACGCCGGTGGTCGTGACCGTCCCGCTTGTCGTCACCGTGTTGCCGTGTGTACCCGTCGCGCTCGTCGACGTCGTGACGACGCCCGGGGCAACACGCGTGGCCGTACCGGAGTGATAGACGGTCCCGCCATCAGACCCCGTCACCGTGCCCGAACGTGAACACGATGCGCCCGCGCAGTTTGTCGATGCCGAATGGTTGACCGTATTCCCGTTCGAGCCCGTGATCGACCCGGACGACGAATACTGGCCAGGCGCGGTTTTCGTCACGTCGCCAGACGTGGTGGCTGTTTTGCCGTCCGGTCCGGTCAGGGTGCCGGTGTGGGAACACGTGCCGCCTGCACAGTTGGTATCGCCGGCGTGCTGGACCTGGTTGCCGTAGCGTCCCGTCGCGGTGCCTGAATTCGAGAACTGGCCCGGCGCGTTGCGGGTCACCGTACCGGTATTGGTCGCCACGCCGCCGTACGGACCGGCCACGCCGCCCGCATGCGAGCAACTGCCACCGCCACACGAGCCGTAACGCGCGCCGTTGTAGGTGCCGCGCGAGGTGTACGCGGTGCCGTGCTGCGACCAGGCGAAAGCCGACGCGCTCCCGAGCGCGAGTACGGCGACGGTTGTGGTGAGCACGAGCTTGCGCAGCGTGCCGCGTACGGATGCGATGGGGGTCACTGAGGCAGGGAAAGCGCCGGTGGCTGGGACAACGAACGAACAGTCTTTCACGGTATGTCCTTCTTGATTTCGGGCCACTTCTGCGCACTGCGGCGTGGCGACGAACGGACTATAGAAGGACGCATGGTTTTAATCAGCAGCGAAGATATGTCACCCTGTTTCATGACGACAGAGGCCTGCTGGATAAGGCTTTCCGGGCGATTCGAACGGGCCGCGACATATGCCGACATAAATTGTTTCGGGGTGAGCTCCGCCCGTACCGCGCGCAGGGTCGAGCGCGACCGTGAGCCGTGTTCGACACCATCGCGACACTTTTCCGAAATGCACATGTCGTAGGGTTCAATGTACGGAACGGCGCAAGCCGCTTGCGTATCACCACCCCGCTTACTCTTCCTCAAGAGGCGCATATGTCGGCAAAACGCGAGTCGAAACCCAAAGCCAAGGCGAAAGAAAGCACGGCGAAAGCTGAAGGAAAACGAAAGTCGCCCAGCAAGGCTGCGGCATCCGGTAAAAAAGCCACGGCGCACGCTAGCGGCTCAAACCCGCCTGCGAGCACGACCACCGCCGCCACCACGCTCCATCCGCGGGTGCTGGACCAGCCCGTGTTCGCGCAACCTCAGCCGACCGCTGACCCAACGGTGTTTCGTGTGCCGCATCCGTCGGACGATGCGGCCTACAAGGAAATCGACAAGCTCAATGCGGAGCACAAACTGTTTCCGTTGCCGTTTCCCGCGCCGAGAGGGGGCGTGGAGCCCCAACTCACGCTGGCCGAAGTCATGGGTGACAACGCAACCGCCATCGACAGAATCACAGCCGCAGGACAACTGGTATTTCACGCGCTAGGTGATTGCGGCAGTACGAAAGGCCCGGCGACCCAAAACGAAGTGGCCGACAAATTGACCGCCGACTTCAACGAAGCGAATGCCAGCGAGGTACCGCAGTTCGCCTTGTTACTCGGTGACGTCGTCTATAGCTTCGGCGAGGGCCAGTACTATTACGATCAGTTTTACGAACCGTATCGAGACTATCCGGCGCCGATCCTCGCCTGCGCCGGCAACCATGACGGCATGGTTTCGCCGGAAGCGCACGCCGCCAGTCTCACTGCGTTCCTGCGAAATTTTTGTGCGGAGACCTTCGCCGTTACGCCCGAAGCCGGCGGACTGTCGCGCACCGCGCAAATTCAGCCCGGCGTATTCTTCACGTTCGAGGCGCCGTTCGTACGCGTGCTGGCGATCTACAGCAACACGCTCGAAGATCCCGGTGTGATTTCAAACCCGACCATCGGGAGCACTCAGCTCGACTTTCTCGACGCCGCGCTCAAGCGTGTCAAAGCCGAGAAGTTCACCGGCGCACTGTTGATCGCGGATCATCATCCGCCGTACAGCGCGGGCGGACACGGATCGAGCGTCGATATGCTGGCGCAGATCGACAAGGTCTGCGAAGCCAACGGCGTATGGCCGCATGCGTTTCTTTCCGGCCATGCGCACAATTATCAGCGCTTCACGCGCACGCGAACTGCGGACGGCACGCAGATTCCCTACCTCGTATGCGGCAACGGTGGACACGGTTTGGTCAAGCTCGCCGCGCAGGGCGCGCCCGCCATCCGCGCGCCGCAAATCATGCAGGCGGCTTCGGCCACCACGGATCAGGTCGTGCTGGAAAATTACGACGACACCAACTACGGTTATCTGCGCATTGTCGTCACCGCGACGCAGTTACGTATCGAGTATCACTCGGCGTCTGACGGTCTCAACACGAAAGCGCCGAACGACTATGTGACGATCAACCTTGCCGAGCGCAAAGTGGCGCATTTCGTTGCGTCAGACCTGGGGCATCCGATGGCGGCGAGAGCTGTGCGTGCTTTGATGCGTCGTTAGTGGCGGGACGTCGCGCCGTACGCCCGGCGCCGACACGCTTCGCCTCGACGTCAAGCGTTGACGCGAGACCCAGAGCGTGACGACTACGATTTTTCGCAAACTCGCGTTTACGCAGGATCACCTGTTTTTACCGGAGCAAAACCATGTAATCTCTCGGTTTTCTTCCTGCATCAAAACAGATGAGTCGAGCGTTGGCGAGCAAACAACTACAACAATCTGCGGCGCACACGCGGCGCCCGCCCATCGTTCTTCGTTTGCGCTGCACCGTGGTACTGCTGGCGTGCGGGATCGCCGCCGTGGCCCGCCCCGCTCTCGCCGCCGACTCTGCGTGCAGCGCCGACGGCGGCCCGACCGGCCGCCCCTCCGTCGGTCTCGTGCTGTCAGGCGGAGGCGCACGTGGCTACGCACACCTCGGCGTCTTGAAGGTGCTCGAGGAAAACCGCATTCCAGTCGACTGTATCGCCGCCACCAGCATGGGGTCGGTGGTCGGCGGCCTGTACGCGAGCGGTATGACGGCGCAGGACATGCAGAACCGTCTCGCCGGGATCAATCTCGCGGACATCGCGTTCGACGTCACCGAACGCGCCGATCTGCCGCAATCGCGCCGCGAGGACGAGCGGCTGTATGTGAACAGCCTGTCGCTCGGCTACGGCGCCAACGGCTTCCGGTTGCCGGTTGGGCTCATCCAGGGCAACCGCTTGCAAGCGCTGCTGCAGGACTGGACGTCCGCGGTGCCTGGCAACGTGTCGTTCGACCGGCTGCCGATCCCGTATCGCGCGATCGCGACCGATCTGCGCACCGGCCGGAAGGTGGTGCTCGATCACGGCTCGCTGCCGCAGGCGATTCGCGCCAGCATGGCGTTGCCCGGCCTGTTCGCACCGGCCGATATCGACGGGCGCACGCTGGTTGACGGCGGCATCGTCAGCAATCTGCCTATCGAAACGGCGCGCGACATGGGTGCGAACGTCGTAATCGCGGTCGATATCGGCTCGCCGCTGCGACCGCTGGACGCGCTGGCCTCGCCCGCCGACGTCATGCAGCAGATGATCGGCATCCTGATACACCAGAACGTCGCGCGGCAACGTGAACAGTTGCAAGCCGGTGACGTACTGATCGAACCGGCGCTCGGCTCGCTGAGCTTCACCGATTTCGCCAACGCGAGCCAGGCGATCGCGGCCGGCGCCGCCGCCGCCCGCGCGGCCTTGCCGCAGCTTCAGCATCTGGCGCTCTCGCCCGCCGATTATGCCGCGTGGCGCGCCCGGCACAGCACGCCCGCCATGCGTCCGGTACGGATCACGCAGATCGAGATCGCATCGCAAGGGCTCGTGCCCGAGGCGCGCATTCGCGCCGCGTTGCACGTCCAACCCGGCGACGTATACGATCCGGTCGCGCTCAACAAGGACTTGCTGGCGCTCACTACCGCGGGCGACTTCGACAGCGTGAGCCAGCAACTCGTCGACGACGGCGACCAGCACACGCTCATTGTCTCCGCGCAACAGAAGCTGTGGGGACCGAATTTCCTGCTGTTCGGGCTGGGGTTGTCGAGCAGTTCGACAGATGAAGGCGGCTTCCGGCTGCATCTCGGTTATCGCCGGCCGTGGCTCACTTCGTCAGGGCTCGAAGGGCGCGTGGACGGAACCGTCGGCAGCGATCTGATCAACCTGCATGCGGAGCTGAGGCAGCCGCTGTCGAGTTCTTTCGGCTATTACGTCGCGCCCTATCTCGAGTTTCAGCGCCGCTACGCCAATCTCTACGACGATTCCGGCAACGTCAAGGTCACGCAATACCTCCTGCAAACCGAGCGCGCCGGGCTCGACTTCGGCGTACCGCTCGCGCGTCTCGGCGACTTCCGTATCGGCGTGGCGTACGCGCATGGTTTCGCGTCGCCGCAATACAACTTGCCGCTCGAGGATGAGTTTAATTCGCCGCTGCTTTTCCCCGATATCTACGGGCGGCAGCTTAGCGCGCGCGCACGTCTCGTGATCGATCAGCTCGACGATCCGCTGTTTGCTCGCAAAGGTTATTTCGGCGAACTACGCGTAGAACGTTCGTTGTTCGCGGGCAGCGACAGCTTCACCGAGGTGTACGGCAAAGCCCTCGTCGCGGCGAGCTACGGACGGCACAGCATCAACGCCAGCATCGAAGGGGGTAACGACTTCGGCGGCACCAATCTGACGAATCCGTTCGGCTTCACGCTGGGCGGTTTCCAGCATTTGTCGGCCTACGCCGCCGACCAGCTGTCCGGCAATTCGATGGCGTACGGCCAGGTGACGTACATGAATCAGCTCGCCACCTTCAACGCGTCGCCGATTCGCGGCCTGTTTGCAGGGCTGAGCATTGAAGCCGGAAACGTCTGGAACCGCGATTCGGACTTCGGCAGCGGATCGCTGAAGCGCAGCGTGACGGTTTTCACTGCGCTGACCAGTTCATTCGGACCGATATATCTGGGTGTAGCGTTTGCACCGGGCGGCCGCCATAACTTTTACTTCCAGCTGGGCCATACCTATTGAGAGCAGGCAGGGACGATGCGTTTCACGCCACCGTGCCCACCGGCCAGCTCATTTCGAAACGCGCACCGCGCAACGTCAATGGATCGGTGACGGCGATGCGCCCGCGATGGGCGCGCAGCACCTGTTGCGTAATCGCGAGGCCTAAGCCGTAGCCGCCGGTCTGACGATCGAGCCGCACGAAGGCGTTGAAGATGCGCGCGCGTTGGTCGGGCGGCACGCCTGCGCCGTCGTCGTCCACATAGATTTCCACGTTGCCATGCCTGACGCTCAGGCCGACCATGATCCGCGAATGCGCGTATTTGCTTGCGTTGCGCAGCAAGTTACGCATCGCGTAGGACATTAGGCGCTTGTCCATCACGACGCGTAGCGACGTGTCCACGTCCACTTGCGGGACCAGTTGCTTGTCCGCGTAAAGCAGCGTGGCGTCCGTGATCTGGCTGTCGAACCATGCCGCGAGCGACGTGGATTCGAGGTTCGATTGCAGAGAGCTGTATTCGAGGCGCGCGTAGGTCAGGCTCATGTCGATGAGCTCGTCGAGTTCGGTGACGTCCTGGTCGATGCTCGCCAATGCGCTGTTGTATTCGGCTGCGGTTGCGGGTTCTCGCAAGTTCTCTAGCGCGAAGCGCACGCGGGCTAAGGGTGTGCGGAGTTCGTGGGAAATGCCGTTGGTGAGTTCGCGCTGCGCGGCGATCAGGCGTTCCATGCGCTCGGCTAAGGCGTTTAATGTGCGGGCCAGTGGGCCGATGATGACGCTGTGCGATTCGCGGGCTCTTGTGTTGAATCTGCCGCCTGTGAAGTCTATTGCGCGTTCGCGCACCATTACCAGGTCTAGCCAGACTGGGCGCATCCAACGGTAGGCTGTTATTGCTGGAAGCAGTAGTGTTGCCAATGCGATTGGGATTGACGTTTTTGCTGTTGTTAGTGCTTGCCAGATTGATGGCGATGTTTTTAGTGTCAGGCTTAGGGTTGTGATTGATGCTGCTAGTACTAGTACTGTGAGCGTCAGTAGGCGTGTGTAGACGCGTACGTATAGCCTCGACCAGCTTGGGATTCGGTCCGCGCGAGTGTCCGTCCAGGAGCGGCGGAAACGGTGCCAGCGCCATTTGGCATAGCGGTAGGGGGTTAGATTTTTTTGCTCCGCTGGGGGTGCCATTTGGTTTCTCTTTGCTTCTCTTTTATTGCGTTTGTGGTTTGTTAGTGTTTGCCCCTCTGCGGGGCGGGCACTTACTTTTTTTGCCCACTAATTGCGTTTTTGGTTTATTAGCGTTGCCCCTGTGCGGGGCGGCACTTACTTTCTTTGCCGCCGCGTAACTATTCAGCAGTTAAGGGCGAAGGCACATGACCGGCGAAGCTCAGAGCGAGAGCATCAACAAGCGGACGGCGTTGTTTGCGTAAGGTAGCCAAGTACGATCGGATCGTGCAAAACGCCTGAAG